>JAKONK010000282.1 GCA_022701985.1 Actinomycetales bacterium | reverse complement strand
CGGCGCCACCGGCACGACGGCCGAGCGCAGCAGCGCGGGGAGCGCCTCGTCGGGCACCCACCCGGTGACCTCGACGGTCCGCCCGAGCGCCGCGGCCTGCGCGTCCAGCGCGTCGACGAGGTCCTCGTGGCCCGACGACGGCGTGCCCCACGCCAGCAGCCCGACGCCCGTCGGCAGCGCGGGCAGGGCGGCGACGACGTCGTCGTGCCCCTTGCCGGGGTAGAGGTACCCCAGCACCGCGACGGCCTCCGGGGGCCCGACCGCTCGCGGGCCGGGAGGCAGCTCGGGGACGGGCAGGGGGACGACGGCGACCGGCACCTCCCCGGGGCTCACGCCGCACGCCGCGAGCAGGCGGGCCTCGTGGCGGCTGGCCATCACGACCGCCGCCGCAGCGCGCGCGACCCGGGCGTACCCCTGGGTGCGCCGCGCGTGGTTGACCGCGCCGTCGCTGGCCTGCGGCAGGTCGTGGAGGGCCACCACCAGGCGGCGTTCGGACGCCAGGGCCTCCAGCACGTCGGCGGCCTCCAGCGCCGAGGCGCCGAACAGCTTGTCGGTGACGTGCACGAGCACCGGGCCGGGCGGAGCCTGGCGCACCGCTGCGCGCAGGGCGTCAGCGCTGGGGCGCTCGACGAGCCGCACCAGGTGCGCGTGCGTCCCGGCGAGCACCAGGGCGGAGTGCTGCCGCAGCGCCTCGACGACGACGCCGTGCTCGTCGGGTCCGACCACCAGGCAGACCGCGGTGCAGCTCGAGCTCATGCGGCGAGCGCCGCTGCCGCAGCGGCGTGACGGGTGAGACCGGCACCGGCCACCTCCGGGTGCTCGGCGTACCAGCGCAGGTGCGCCTCGCGGACCTCGCCGTCGTCGAGCTGACGGCCGTGGACGAGCCAGTCCGGGTGCGCTGCGCCGAGCTCATCACCCAGCCCGAGCGCGTCCAGCACCTCGGGGAGCACCGGCGCGTGGACGCTGTCGAGCAGGGTGCGCCCGGGGTCGCTGACGTCGCCGGGCAGCCCGGCCGCCTCCAGCACCCGCCGGGCCAGACCGAGCAGCACCTCGTTGCCGGGGTGGTTGACGGTGTGGGTGGCCCGCGCGCCAGCACCCGTGAGCAGGTCGACGACGGGCAGCGAGCCGTGGCGCTGCTCGCGGGAGCGCAGCTCGCCCACCGACCGGTCCCGGACGGCGCGGACGGCCGCCGCGGAGGGGACCTCCCGCAGCGCGGGGGCCCCGGCGGCCAGGGCCAGGGTGCGCAGGTCGTGGTAGGGCACCAGCGGCGGCTCCCCGGCGCCCGGGGAGCGGACGACGACCTGGAACGGGTGCAGCGCCGCCCACCGCAGCACCGGCACCACCACGAGGTGCGCGCCGCCGCCGCCCCCGCCGGCCGACCCGGCCAGACCGGTCCGCGCCGCGCGGGAGGCGACCTCGGCCGTGCCCAGCGGCAGGCCCCGGTACCCGCCGGCGACCGGCTGCGACACGAGCACGTCGACCTGGGCGAGCAGCGCGTCGAGGTGGGGGAGGTCGTCGGCCTCCAGCTCGTGCACCGGGGGGATGCGCACGGTCCGCACCGGCGAGCTCGCCGGCGAGGGGCCGTCACCCAGCAGCACGCGCAGCGACTCCGCCTGGCAGTTGCCGTGGACGACCAGCAGGGGCCTGTCGTCCTGGGGCACCTCGCGCAGCCCGTAGAACTCGCCGTAGTGGAGCCGGCGCCCGGAGCCGGTCGTCTGCTCGTCGCTGCTCACCGTGCTGGCGCCGTCATCCACTGATCGAACAGTAGAGGCGCGCCGCGTTCCGGCCAGTCGAGCGAGGCGTCCGGGGATCGGACGCGGAAGCGCGCCAGAGATGGTTCGATCGGGCAGTGGTCCTCCGCCCCCCGGGCTCCTCCACCGCCCGCGGTGGCACCGCTCCCGTGCTCGCCAGCCGCCGCCTCACCGTGGCGGTGCTCGGCCCGAGCCGGTACCCGGTGGCCGAGCCGTACTCGGGGGGCCTGGAGTCCTTCGTCGGCGGGCTCGTCGCCGGGCTGCGCGCCCGCGGCCACCGCGTGCTGCTCTTCGCCGCGGAGGGCTCCACCGGCGCCCAGCCCGAGGTGCTCGCCGGAGGCGGGTGGCAGCCCGACGAGCTCTCGGCCCAGGACCCGTCCATGCCCGCCGCGGCGTTCCTGCGCGAGCACCACGCGCACCTGAACGTGCTCGACGCCCTGCGCACCACCTACGCCGACGAGGTCGACGTGGTCCACAACAACTCGCTGCACTACCTGCCGCTGTCGCTGTCGGCCACGCTGCCCGCCCCGGTGGTCACCACGCTGCACACCCCGCCCATCCCCTGGCTGACCAGCTCGCTCGACGCCGGGGGCTCCTCGCGCGCCTTCACCGCGGTGAGCCGCTTCACCGCCCGGCAGTGGGCCCCGTGGGTGGGCCAGGCCGACGTCGTCCACAACGGGGTCGACCCCCGGCGCTGGCCGCTCGGGCCCGGCGGCGGCGGCCTGCTGTGGTTCGGCCGGCTGGTCCCCGAGAAGGCCCCCCACCTGGCGCTCGCGGCCGCCGCGGCCGCCGGGCAGCACCTGCACCTCGTGGGGCCCGCGCTCGACCCCGACTACTTCGAGGCCGAGATCGCCCCCCACCTGGGGGCCCGCGCCACCTGGCACGGCCACCTCGGCGGTGACGAGCTCGCCCGCGCCGTCGGCCGGGCCAGCGCCGTGCTGGTCACCCCCGTCTGGGACGAGCCCTTCGGCCTGGTCGCCGCCGAGGCCGCCATGTGCGGCACACCGGTCGTGGCCTTCGACCGCGGGGGTCTCGGGGAGGTGCTGCGCCCCGGCGTCGGGCAGCAGGTGGGCGCGGTGGTGCCCGCTGACGACGTCGAGGCGATGGCCGCCGCCGTCGGTCCCGCCCTCACCCTCGACCGCCGTGCGGTCCGCGGGGCGGCGCTGTCGCACCTGTCCGCGCCGGCGATGGTCCGCCGCTACGAGCAGGTGCTGCTGGCCGCCGCCTCGTCGCCAGCGCTGTCCGGTGGGCTGTCGGCTGGGCTGGCGGGCGCGCTGACCGGCGCGGTGAGCGACCAGGTGTCCGCCGCCGCGTCGTAGTCGACGAGGCCGTTCTCGCGGAAGCGCTCCAGCCAGCCCGTCATCGGCCACCAGCCCCAGCGCCCGTGGAACACCGCGGCGTTCCTGACGATCGCCTCCAGGTGCCGCACCGGCGGTGACTCCACGGCGTGGTGCTGGTGGTGGGCGTCGGCGCCGCCGACCCAGAACAGCGACCCGCCGAGCGAGCGGACGGTCGCGGCGACGTCGGTGTCCTCCCCGCCGTAGCCGCGGTAGTCCTCGCAGAAGCCGCCGGCGCGGTGCCAGTCGCGGGCCGTGGTCGCGAAGGACAGCGACCAGAACAGCCACCACTGGTCGGGACCCGCCAGCACCACCTCTCCGTGACCCGGCGCGGGACGGGCCCGGTGGGGCTCGGCGGCGCCGGGCAGGCGGTCCAGGTCGGCGGCGGAGGTGACGCGCACCCCCGGTGGCAGGTAGGCCACAGGACCGCACAGGAGCACCGGCCCCGCCGCTGCGCGCACGGCGTCGGACGCCGCGGCCCGCGCGTAGGTGGCCACCAGCGCGGGGGAGGGCACGCAGTCGACGTCGAGCAGCACCAGCAGCTCCGCGCCCCGCTCGACCGCGGCGGTGGCCGCGGCGTTGCGCGCCGCGGCCAGCGGCAGCTCGCCGGCTCCCCCCTCGGGGAGCGGCACGTCGACGACGACCCGGCGCGTCCCCGGTGCCGCCGGCACCTCGTCGAGGACGTCCCGGACGGCGGGGTCTCCCATCGCCGCCACGACGTGCCAGGCGGGTGCCCGCTCCTGCGCCGCCAGCCCCAGCAGCTGCCCGCGCAGGTGGTCGTGCCGCCCCGACACGATCGTCAGGACGGCGATGACGGGGCCCGCCACCGGGCTGCTCAACGGGCTTCCCACCGCTCGGCGGCCTCGTCGAGGAACGCGGCCGCTCGCCGCGCCCCGTCACCGGGGGCCCAGCGCTCCCACGGCGCGCCGCCCACCTCCCGCGCCCGCTGCAGCAGCGCCGGCCACTCCCGCGCCGCCGGCCACGCGTCCAGCGCCACCAGCCCCTCGGCGCGCAGCAGCTCCGCGCGGCGCACCTGCTCCTCGAAGGGCCGCTCCTGGGCGACCACGACGGCCGCCCTGCGGGCCGCGGCCACCTCGGCGACGGCGTTGTGCCCCCCGTGGACCACCACCACCTCAGCCCGCTGCAGGGCCTCCCAGACGTCCGGGCGCGGGCCGGCGGTGGCCAGGGCGGATCCCGGCACGAGGTGCTCCCAGGTCCACCCGGGGGTGGCGTCGACCGCGGCGCGGAGGTCGTCGTCGCTGACGTCGCGCCCGCCGCTGCCCCACAGCACGAGAACCCGCCCGGGCTCGGAGGACTCGTGCGACGTCGGCCGGCCGTCGAAGCGGGAGAACGCCCCCACGTGCACCACCGGCGTCCTGGCCCGCTGCTCGTCGGGTCGGGGGTGGCGGGGTGCCGGCCACGGGGCGAGGAGCGCTTCGGCGAGGTCGCGACCCAGCCGGTGGGGGGTGTCGTCGCGGTCGCCGAGCATCGCCGCGACGACCACCGGCACCCCGCACAGGCGCACGAGGGCCGTGACCTCCACCGAGACGTCGGTGACGACCAGCGACGGCCGGGCCTCCTCCAGCCACCGCACCAGGGCGGCGCTGCGCCCCAGCAGGCCGGCGTGGTGGCGCGGCACCCAGTGGAGCGCGCCGCGGGCCGAGGCGGAGGGGCGGTCGACGGGCTCGGCGTCGTCGCGCTCCAGCTGCACCCACCCCTGGGTCCACCCCGCGGGACGCGGGGCGGAGCTGAGGGCGGTGACGGGGGTGCGCAGGTGCTCGGCGACGGCCGCCAGGCGCTGCGCGTGCCCCGCGCCGTGGTGGTGCACGTACCAGCCGATCACGCCGGCACCCCCGCGGCCCGCCCGGCTGCTCGGTCGGCTGCTCGGCCGGCGGCGCGCCGGTAGACCTCGCGGTGCGCCAGCGCCACGTCGTGCCGCTGCGTCCGCCGCTCCTCGGCGCTCGCCGCCGCTCCCGGGTACCCCGCCAGCGCCCGCTGCAGGCCCTCGGCCAGGGCGGCGGGGTCGAGCAGGTCGACCTCCACCAGCGCCTGCTGCTCGGCCAGGTGCCCCACCCGGCCGGCCACCACCGGCACCCCCAGGTCGTGGCACAGCTCGAGCCACCCCGAGTGCGTGCCGTGGCCGTACGCCAGCACGGAGGTGTCGAGCTCGCGCAGGTAGGCGCGGAGCTCGGCGTCGTCGAACCTGCCGTGCACCCGCAGGTCCACCGCGCCGTCGCGCGCGGCGCCCCGCAGCCACGCCACCAGCGCGGCGTCGTGGCGGGGGAAGGTGGGATCGAGGGCCTCGTCGTGCACGTCGACGCGCAGCACCACCCCCGGCAGCCGGCCGACGGCCTCGGCCAGCGAGCGCAGCACCGGCAGCGCCACGAGGTTGGCCCTCAGCCCCTTGAGGTGCAGCCCGACGACGCGCTCGGCACCTCGCCGGGGCCGGGGGAGCCCGACCTCGTCGAGCGGCGCGATGTGCGGGTGCGGCACGACGACGGCGGCGCGCCCCCAGCGCTGCGCGATCTCGGCCGCGGCCCCCGGCGTCAGCGTCACCACCTCGTCGGCGGCGGGCACCAGCACGTCGAGCAGCTGCAGGTAGCCGGTCTGGTCGCTCAGGTGGGGGTTCTGCAGGTCGTGAGCGGTGAGCACCAGCGCCCGCCCGGCGTCGTGCGCGGCGGCGACCAGCTCGCGCAGCTGCTCCGGCGTGCGGCCCTCGAAGCCGAAGTGCAGGTGCAGCACGTCGAAGCGGCCGGCGTTGGCCGTGACCCACGCGGCGTCGAGCGCCGGCGAGGGCCGCCAGCCGCCGCCGCCAGCGCCGTCTGCGGACCCGCCGTCGGGCCTGTCGTCGACCACCGCCACACCGGTGACCTGCTCGTCAGCGAGGTGGGCCACGTAGTCGTGGTCGCCGGGGACGTGGAGCACGGCGAGCTGCTC
>JAKONK010000263.1 GCA_022701985.1 Actinomycetales bacterium | reverse complement strand
CCGCAGGTGGGGCTGGGCCTCGCCCTGGCCGTCGTGGAGGACTCCGGCGACGACGAGGACGACCCGCGCGAGCGCACGGACCTGCCGTTCCGGGTGATCGTCAACCCGGTGTACGAGCCGGTGCTGGTGGACGGCGAGGACGACCTCGTGGTGTTCGAGGAGGGCTGCCTGTCGGTGGTCGGCTACGAGGCCGAGCGGGCGCGCCACCACAGCGTCAGGGTGACCGGGCAGGACGAGACCGGGCGCGCCTTCGACGAGGTGCACTCGGGCTGGGCGGCCCGGATCATGCAGCACGAGATCGACCACCTGAGCGGCGTGCTGTACGTCGACGAGGCCGACCCGCGCACCCTGAGCTGGACGGGGCGCGTCTGACCTGCGGGCCCGCCACCGGCGTGCCATCCTCGGAGCCCACCGGTGATCACTTGACCACCTCTTGACCTCCCGGTGACCCTTCCTTGACCTACCGGTACCGTGGGAGACCTCATGTGGGTGCTGCAGCTGCTCCTCGGCCTCGTCGTCGTCATCGTCATCACCGCGGGCACCGCGTACTTCGTGGCCCAGGAGTTCGCGTACATGACCGTCGACCGCTCGCGCCTCAAGGCGCGGGCGGCCGACGGTGACGCGACGGCCGACCGCGCCCTGGGCGTCACCCGGCAGACCTCGTTCATGCTGTCGGGCGCCCAGCTCGGCATCACGGTCACCGGCCTGCTCGTGGGGTACACGGCGGAGCCGCTCATCGGCCAGGCGGTGGGCACCGCGCTGGGCGGCGTCGCCGTGCCGCAGGCCGTCGGCGTCGTCATCGGCACGGTCGCCGCGCTGGTGCTGGCCACGGGCGTGCAGATGGTGCTGGGCGAGCTCTTCCCCAAGAACCTCGCCATCGCCCGCCCCGAGCCGGTGGCGCTGTGGCTGGCCCGCTCCACCCGCCTGTACCTGTCGGGCTTCGGCTGGCTGATCCGCATCTTCGACGCCTCGTCGAACCTGCTGCTCCGGGCCCTGCGCATCGAGCCCGTGCACGACGTCGAGCACTCCGCCACCGCCCGCGACCTCGAGCACATCGTGGCCGAGTCGCGCCGCACCGGTGACCTGCCCGAGGAGCTGTCGGTGCTGCTCGACCGGGTGCTGGACTTCCCCCAGCGCGACGCCGACCACGCGATGGTCCCGCGCACCCGCGTCGACACCCTGCAGGCCGAGGTGCCCGTGGCCGACGTGCTGGAGCGGATGGCCACCGGCCACTCCCGCTACCCCGTCGTCAGCGGCACCGGGGCCGACGAGGCCGTCGTCGGCGTCGTCCACCTCACCGACCTGCTGGGCGTCGGGCCCGAGCAGCTCGGTGACCCGGTCCGCGACCACGCGCGCCGCGCAGTGCTGGTGCCGACCACGATGGAGCTGCCCGACGTGGTCGACGCCCTCACCGCGGCCAGGGAGCACATGGCCGTCGTCCTCGACGAGCACGGCGGCATGGCCGGGGTGCTCACCGCCGAGGACCTCGCCGAGGAGCTGGTCGGCGAGATCGCCGACGAGCACGACGACGCCACCTCCGAGCTCGTGGTCAGCGCCCCCGGCGCGGGCGGCCCCTGGACGGTGCCGGGCGAGGCGCACCTCGACGAGCTGGAGCGCTCCGTCGGCCGGGACCTGCCCCGCGGCGACTACGAGACCGTCGCCGGCTTCGTCATCGCCCAGCACGGCGCGCTGCCCGCCGTCGGTGACGCCGTCGAGGTCGAGCCACCGGACGACCCGGCCCGCCCCGACGACGAGCCCGCTCCCCCGCCGCTGCGGTTCGAGGTGCTGGCCGTGCAGCGGCACGTGCCCTCCAGCGTGCGCGTGAGCCTGGTGTCCGAGAGGAGCGGCGACGGCAGCACCGGCGCCGCGCGCGAAGAGGTGGCGTCCCTGTGAGCGGTCCCGTGGTCCTCGTCGCGACCGTCGCGCTGATCGCGCTGAGCGCGTTCTTCGTGGCCGTCGAGTTCGCCCTGCTCGCCGCCCGCCGGCACCGCCTGGAGGACATGGCGCAGCACAGCCGGGGCGCCCAGGTGGCCCTGCGCAACTCCTCCGAGCTCACGGTGCTGCTCGCGGGCAGCCAGCTCGGCATCACCGCCTGCACCCTCGCCCTCGGGGCCGTCACCAAGCCGGCCGTGCACTACGCGCTCACCCCGGTGTTCACCGACTGGGGCCTGCCCGGCTGGGCCGCGGACGCCTCGGGCTTCGTGCTCGCGCTCGTGGTGGTGACCTTCCTGCACCTCGTGGTCGGCGAGATGGCGCCGAAGTCCTGGGCCATCGCCCACCCCGAGCAGTCGGCGGTGCTCCTGGCCCGCCCGATGCAGGCGTTCATGTTCCTGACGCGCCCGATGCTGCGGGCCCTCAACGAGATGGCGAACTGGTGCCTGCGCCGGGTCGGCGTGGAGCCGGCCGACCAGGTGGCCTCGGGGCGGAGCCCGGCCGACCTGCGCCAGCTGGTGGAGCACTCCGCGAACGTCGGCGCGCTGGAGGCGGTGGCCTCGGCCCAGCTGTCGGGTGCCCTCGACATGCAGCGGCTGGAGCTCGCCGACGTGGTCCGGCCGGGGCGCCCGACGGCCGTCCCGGAGGCGGGCACGGTGCTCGACGTCCGTCGCGCCGCGCAGGCGTCGGGGCACCTGCGGATCCTCGTCGGCGACCCCGCCGCCCCCACGGGCGTCGTGCACGTCCGCGACGTGCTGACCGAGGCGCTCGACCGCCCGGTGCGCGACATCGCGCGCCCGGTGCTCACGCTCCCCGCCAGCACCCCCGTCCACAGCGCCCTCGCCACGATGCGCGAGACCCGCACCCACCTCGTCGTCGTCACGACCGAGAGCGGCTCCGCAGCCGGCGTCGTCACCCTGACCGACCTGCTGCGCCGCCTGTTCCCGCGCGACGCCGCAGCGCCCGTCGCCAGCGCCGCAGCACCCGCCCCCGCCTGAGGGGCCTCGCGGCGGCCACGGGTGGCGGACGCCCATGATCACCGAGAGGGTGGCGGGCGTGCACCGCTTCGCCGTCTGGGCGCCCTCCGCTGACCGCGTCGAGATCGACGTCCACCTCCCCTCGGGGACCGCCACCCGACCCCTGCGACGGGTCGACGACCCGGCCCCCGGCTGGTGGGCCCTGGAGGTCCCCGAGGCCGGGCCCGGCACCGACTACGCCTACCGCGTCGACGGCTCCGACCCCCGCCCCGACCCGCGCAGCGCCCACCAGCCGCACGACGTCCACGGCCCGTCCCGCGTCTTCGACCCGGGCGCCCACGCCTGGGGCGACGGCGCGTGGGAGGGCCGCGACGCCCGCGGCGCGGTGGTCTACGAGATGCACGTGGGCACCTTCACCCCCGAGGGCACGCTCGACGCCGCCGTCGGGAAGCTCGCGCACCTGGTGGAGCTCGGCGTCGACGTCGTCGAGCTGCTGCCGGTGGCGGCGTTCCCGGGGCGGCGCGGCTGGGGCTACGACGGCGTGGACCTCTACGCCGTGCACGACGCGTACGGCGGCCCGGCGGCGCTGCAGCGGTTCGTCGACGCCGCGCACCAGGCGGGTCTCGGGGTGGCGCTGGACTGCGTCTACAACCACCTCGGCCCGGCCGGGAACTACCTGGGCGTCTTCGGCCCCTACTTCACCGAGGAGCACCACACGCCGTGGGGCGCGGCGGTCAACCTCGACCAGCCCGGCTCCGAGGGCGTGCGGCGGTTCGTCGTCGACAACGCGCTGCGGTGGTTCCGCGACTTCCACGTCGACGCGCTGCGCCTCGACGCCGTCCACGCCCTCGTCGACACCTCCGAGGAGCACGTGCTGGCGCAGCTGGCCCGCGAGACCGCGGCCCTGTCGGCCGAGGTGGGCCGCCCGCTGACCCTCGTCGCCGAGAGCGACCTCAACGACACCGGCATGGTCACCCCGCTCGGCCAGGCCCCGGCCACGGACCTCGCCCCGCGCGGGATGCAGGCCCAGTGGGCCGACGACGTGCACCACGCCCTGCGCTCGGTCATGACCGGTGAGCGCGGCGGCTACTACAAGGACTTCGCCAGCCTCGAGGTCCTCGGCGGGGTGCTGGAGCGGGTGTTCCACCACGCGGGCACGTACAGCCCGTTCCGCGGCGAGACCTGGGGCGCCCCGGTCGACACGGCGCGCTTCGGCGGTCACGCGTTCGTGGCGTACACCACGACGCACGACCAGACCGGCAACCGCGCCACCGGCGACCGCCTCTCCGCCTCCCTGGACGACGCCTCGCTGGCCACCGCGCAGGCCGTCGTCCTCACCAGCGCCTTCACCCCCATGATCTTCATGGGTGAGGAGTGGGGCGCCACGACCCCGTGGATGTTCTTCACCGACCACGACGCCGAGCTCGGCGCCCTGGTCAGCAAGGGGCGGGCGGAGGAGTTCGCCTCCCACGGCTGGGAGGGGGACGTCGAGGTGCCCGACCCGCAGGAGGAGTCGACGTTCACCCGCTCGAGGCTGGACTGGTCGGAGCCCGACGGCGAGCGCGGAGCGCGGCAGCTGGCGTGGACGCGCGACCTCCTCGCGCTGCGCCGCTCCGAGCCCGACCTCGCCGGCGACGACCTGCGCGCCGTGCACGCCACGACGAGCGGTGACGCCTCCCTGGAGGGCGGCGAGCCCTGGCTGGTGGTGCGGCGCGGCTCGCTCGCGCTGGTCGCGAACCTCGCCGAGGCCCCCCAGGAGGTGCCGCTCGACGGCGGCCGCACCGCCGCTGACGTGCTCCTCGCCTGGGACCCGGAGGCCACCCGGGTCAGCGCCTCCGGCGTGCGGCTCCCGGCTCGCGCGAGCGCCGTCGTCCGCCTCTCCTGACCCCGTGCCCCGACGGGGGCCGGTCTCCCGTGCTCACGGGCGGCCAGCCCCCGTCGGGGTCAGACCTGGGAGCCCTCGCGGGCCAGGGCCGTGAGCCGCGAGACGGCGCGGGCGTACTTCTTGCGGTAGCCGCCGCGCATGAGCTCCTCGGGGAAGAGCTGGTCGAGCGGGGCGCCGGAGGCGACCAGCGGCAGGTCGCGGTCGTACATGCGGTCGCCGAGCACCACCAGGCGCAGGGCCACGCTCTGGTCGGAGACCGGCCGCACCCCCGTCCAGTGCACCGACGTCACGCCGTCGAGCAGCGCCCCGTAGCGGCTCGGGTGCACCGTCGCGAGGTGGCCGGCGAGGGCGTCGAAGGAGTCGAGCACGGCCCCCTCACCGCGCTCCCGGGCGGCGTGCGCGCGCTCGCGCACCTGCTCGTCGGTGGCGGGCGGGGGCGGGGTGGGCAGACCGCGGTGGCGGTAGTCCTCGCCGTCGACGCGGAAGACGTCGAACCGGGAGGCGACCGCCTGGATCTCGCGGAGGAAGTCCTCCGCGGCGAAGCGCCCCTCGCCCAGGGCGTCGGGCAGGGTGTTGGAGGTCGCGGCCAGCGCCGTCCCGGCGTCGGACAGCTCCCGCAGCAGGCGGCTCATGAGCACGGTGTCGCCCGGGTCGTCGAGCTCGAACTCGTCGATGCAGACCAGCCGCTTGGCGCTGAGGGCCTCGACGGCCTGCCGGAAGCCCAGGGCGCCGGCGAGGTTCGTGTACTCGACGAAGGTGCCGTAGGCGGCCGGCGACGACGGGCCGTCGACGGCGTGGAACAGCGACGTCAGCAGGTGGGTCTTGCCGACCCCGAACCCGCCGTCGAGGTAGATGCCCTCCTTGGCGCCCCCTCCCCCGGAGCCGCCCGAGCGGCCGAAGAGCCTGGCCAGCGCTCCCCCGCCCCCCTTGCCGCCCCCCTTCGCGGCGCCCTTGGCGCCGCTCCACCGCCCGGCGCGCTCGCGCAGCGCCTCGACGGCCTCCGCCTGGGTCGGCTGCGAGGGGTCGGGGCGGTAGGTCTCGAACCGCGCGCCGGTGAAGTGCGGCGGGGGGACGAGGTCGTCCAGGAGGCGCTGGGGGCTGGGGCGCGGGTCGCGCTCGACGAGCGAGGCGGCGGGGGCGTCGGGCACCGGCCGAGCCTACTGAGCAGGGGGCATCCCGCCTGGTGAGGCTGCCCTGGGTGGTTCGCGCACACCGGTCTGACCTAATCTCGCCGCATGGCCGTCGCGCACGACACCTCTTCCCGTTCCGCCGAGTACGCGCACCCCGAGCGCCTCGTCAGCACGCAGTGGCTGGCGGAGCACCTCGGCGAGGCCGGGCTCGTCGTCGTCGAGAGCGACGAGGACGTGCTGCTGTACGAGACGGGGCACATCCCCGGCGCCGTCAAGGTCGACTGGCACACCGACCTGAACGACCCGGTCACCCGCGACTACGTCGACGGCGCGGGCTTCGCCGCCCTCATGGACGCGAAGGGCATCTCCCGCGACGACACCGTCGTCATCTACGGCGACAAGAACAACTGGTGGGCCGCCTACGCCCTGTGGGTGTTCACCCTCTTCGGCCACGAGGACGTGCGCCTGCTCGACGGCGGCCGCACCGCCTGGGAGGCCGAGGGCCGCGAGTACACCACCGACCCGGCCCCCCGGGCCGCGGCGCCGGCGGCCGGCGGCTACCCGGTCGTGGAGCGCGACGACGCCCCGATCCGCGCCTACAAGGACGACGTGCTGGCCTTCCTGCGCACCGACGCCCCGCAGCTGGTCGACGTCCGCTCCCCCGACGAGTACACCGGCGCCCGCGTGTCGATGCCGGCCTACCCGGACGAGGGCGCGCTGCGCGGCGGCCACATCCCCGCGGCCCAGTCCGTGCCGTGGGCGCGCGCCGTGGCCGAGGACGGCCGCTTCAAGCCCCGCGCCGAGCTCGAGGCGGTCTACGCCGACGAGAAGGGCCTGAGCGCCGGTGCGCCGACCATCGCGTACTGCCGCATCGGCGAGCGCTCCAGCCACACCTGGTTCGTGCTGAAGCACCTGCTCGGGTTCGACGACGTGAAGAACTACGACGGCTCGTGGACCGAGTGGGGCAACGCGGTGCGCGTGCCGATCGCCACCGGCGAGGCTCCGGGCACCCCGCCCCGCTGACCGGCTGCCGAGACCGCGGAGAGACGCCGACCACCCCTGATGAGCCGCACCGACGACCTGCCCCCGGCCCTGGCCGGGATCGTCGACGACTTCACCGCGCTGACCGAGCCCGACCGGCTCCAGCTGCTGCTGGAGTTCAGCCGGGAGCTGCCCGAGCTGCCGGAGCGCTACTCCGAGCACCCCGAGCTGCTCGAGCCCGTGCCCGAGTGCCAGTCACCGGTCTTCGTCGTCACCGAGCTCGACGACGCCGACGACGCCGTGCCCGCGCTCGAGCGGGCCGTCCGCGTCTTCGCGACCGCGCCCCGCGAGGCCCCCACCACCCGGGGGTTCGCGGGCATCCTCCGCGAGGGGCTGGACGGCCTGCCGGCCGCCGAACTCCTGGCCGTCCCCGACGACATCAGCGACCGCCTCGGCCTCGCCCGGGCCGTCAGCCCGCTGCGGCTGCGGGGCATGGCGGGGATGCTGGGGCGCATCAAGCGCCAGGTGCGCGAGCGCACCTCCTGACGCAGCACAGAGCCGGTGCCACCCGCTGACGGGTGGCACCGGCTCTCTGCTGCGTCCTGGCCGGGTCCAGGCCGCGCCGTAGCTGCGCCGCCTCCGAGCGCGTCAGCGCGCCGTCGTCCCCTGGCGCCGGGCCTGGACGTCGTCGGCGCTCGAGCCCCGCTCGACGTCGTCGTGGGCGCGCTGGCCGGCCGGGTCGCGCAGGTTGCCGGTGGCCCAGGCACCCGCCCACACGGCGATGCCGCCGATGGCCATGCCGGCGATGTCGTCGACGATGTAGTGCCACCCGAAGTAGATCGTGGCGGTCACCGTCAGGGCGAAGAACAGCCACATGCCGCGGCGCACGAGCGCCGGCATCCTCACCAGCTGCACGATGAGCGCGGCGGTGAAGACGACCGAGACGTGGAGCGAGGCGAAGGCCGCGATGCCCGACACGGTGCCGGTGACGTCGGGGTCCGCCATGACGATGGAGCGGTTGCGCACCAGCGCGGCCTGCAGGCCCGTCACGTCGGTGCGCGTGAGGTCGGAGAAGTCCCAGGGGAGCGCGTAGAACGGCCCGGACGCCGGGATGATGTAGTAGCTCGCCGCGCCGAGCGCCCAGTTCAGGCACAGGGCGGTGACGTACCAGAGGCCGTGCGAGAGCTGGCGCGAGAAGATCAGCGCCACCGCCACCGAGACGGGCACGAAGATCAGGTAGCCCATGTAGACGAACGACAGCACCTGGGCGGCGACGCCGGTGCCGAGCAGGGTGTGCAGGAGCTCGGCGGGGTTGTTGCCCAGTGCGAGGAGCCGGTCGCTGGCGATGAGGGCGAGGTCGTCGGAGCCGTGGTGCACGAACGGCAGGAAGTTCTTGAGGTTCCGGTAGCCGACGTAGGTGATGTAGAAGCTCGCGACCGCCACCAGCACGGGCACCAGCCGGCGCCACGGCCAGCGGGCCGCCGCCACGTCGCGCACCGACAGCGCCAGACCGCGCGGTGACCGCAGCTCCGCGTGGGCCCGCAGCCGCCACGCGGCGCGCGGCAGCACGTCGACCAGGAGGCAGAAGCCCACGATGGCGGGCATCCGCACCCAGCCGGGCCCGAGGAAGCCGTCGGGGTCGCGCAGGGGGACGCCGAGCACGAGCGCACCGATGACGGCGAGCCCCCCGGTGACGGCGGCCGTCCCCGCGGCGAGCAGCAGCACCCGCTGGCGGTAGCGGGCGCTGGGCACCTGCACCGGGGTGGCCAGCGCCGCCGCGCTCTCCGCGCTGGACGTGGTGTCGAGGGCCATGGCCCTCATTCTGGCCCAGCACGGGCCGTCTCGCGTGCACGGAGCGGACACCCGTGCGTCATCCGGTGGACGTCTGCTGCCCGGCGGCCTGCGGGCGGCGCGCCCCGCCTGTGACACTGCCGGGGTGTCGAGCACCCCCACGCCCCCCTCCGGGCAGGCCCCCGAGCCGACCTCACCGGGCACCGGGCAGCGTCCCCCCGAGCCGAGGCGCAACCTGGTCGGCGCCGGCTTCGCCCTGCTGGGCGGGTACTTCGCCTACAACCTGTGGGGCATCCCGATGTCGCTGTTGCTGAAGGTCCCGCTGCTGGCGCTCTTCGCAGCCGTGGCCGTCTACGGCCTCGCGCAGCTGTGGCAGAACCGGCGCCGCTGACGCCTCACAGGTGCTCGAGCAGGAACCTGGCGACCTCGCGCTCCCAGCGGTCGGGGTCGGTGTTCCACTCCCGGCAGTGCCCGGCGCCCGGGAACTCCAGCAGGGTCACCAGGTCGGGCCGCGAGCCGGCGAGGCGCCGGCTCGGGCCGACGGGCACGACGGCGTCGGCCTCGCCGTGGAGCAGGAGCAGCGGCACGCGCAGCTCCTCGGCCCGCGCGACCCAGTCGAGCCTGTCGAGGTCGAGCGGCGCCTCGACGCCGAGCGCCGCCCGCGCCAGCGGTGACCCCATGAGCGCGGTGCCCGCCCGGCCCAGCGGGCGCGGCACCCGGTGCAAGCGCGCCTGGTGGTCGAGCACGGTGCGCCAGTCGAGCACGGGCCCGTCCAGGACGACGGCGCGCACCCGGTCGGCGGTCCACGACCGGGACAGGTGCGACAGCACGATCGCGCCGCCCATCGACCAGCCCAGCAGCACGACGTCGCGGGCGCCGGCGTCGAGGGCGTGCAGCACCGCCGCCTCGACGTCGACCCACTCGGTGTCGCCGAGGCCGTAGCGGCCCGACGGGCTGCCCGGGGCGTCCGGGTCGTTGCGGTAGCTCGGCACCAGCGCCGGGACGCCGAGGCGGTGCAGCAGCGGCAGCGCGCGCAGGCACTCCTCGCGGGTGCCGCCGCGGCCGTGGACGAGCACCGCCCACACCCGGCCCTGCTCGCTGGAGCGCTCGGCGCCGTCGTGCGCTCCGTCACCGGGCGCGGGGTGCACCAGCCAGGCCGGCAGCTCACCCACGGGCGAGCTGATCACGACGTCGTCGAAGGGCAGGCCCAGGGCGCGGCCCGGGTCACCGGCGTGGAACCACCCCGAGAGGCGGCCCGGGCCGGGGCGCAGGACGCCGGCGTCGGTGCCGAGCAGCCGGCGGACGACGGCGCGCCGGCCCCCGCGGCGGACCGGGACCTCCACCCCGAGCACGTCGCCGAGGCGGGAGTGGACGGCGCCGCCGTCGGTCCACAGGCCGTACCGGCCCGGCGCGGAGGACAGGTCGTCAGCGGCCAGGACGACCCGGTCGTCCTCGACGGCGAGCACGTGGACGTCGTCGGGGCGGACCCGCTCGGGCGTGACGACGCGGCGCGCGAAGTGCGTGGCCAGGGCCGACGCCGCGGCCGAGGCCGCCAGGCCCACCGCTCCCCCGACCACGGCGCTGCGCGCCACGGCGCGGGTCACGGCCGCGGCGCGCAGGGCGGCCGCGGCGACGTCGTCGGCGCTGGGGGTGCTCACCGGGCCGCTCCGGCTGCGCGCAGCGCCCAGAGCACCAGCGGCGCCTGGAGCGGCAGGCGCGCGAGCACCGCGGCGCGGTACCACCCGGGGGCGCGGTCGCTGCGCAGCGCCTGCACCGCCATGACCAGGTTGGCGGGGTAGACGGCCACGAACAGGCCCGCGGCCGCGAGCGCCGCCGGACGGCGGGTGCGCGGCGCCAGGAGGCCGGTGGCGCACGCGAGCTCGGCGACGCCGGAGGCCGCGACCCACGGCTCGGGCCGCCCCAGGGCCCGCGGCACGATGCGGGCGAAGGGGGCCGGGCGGACGAAGTGCGCCACCCCCGCGACGCCGAGCAGGCCCGCCAGCCCTGCGCGCGCCCCCGGGCCGGCCCCGAGGGGGGTCCCGCCGGCGGGGGCGGGGAGGTGGGCCCGAGCGCGTGCCGGCATGCGGCTGATCCTGCCAGCGCCCGCTGGGAGCGGCCCGACGACCGGCTGGGACGGGGAGCGGGACCGAGCCCGGTCGCCCGGTGGGGAGACGCTCGGGTCGCGCGTGATCGCGCTGACCCCCACGATCGTGGCCTGTGACCCCTTCCCGCACCTCGCGCTCGTCCAAGAGCGCCACGACGACGTCCTCGTCGTCGTCCAAGGCCTCGTCCTCGCCGAAGAAGGCCGCCTCCCGCGGCCCGGCCCGCCGCCACCGCTCGCAGGCCCGGCCGCTCGCCTCCCGCATCGAGCCCGGCCTGCCGTACCCCCTCGGCGTGCACGTGCGCGACGGCGGCATCAACGTCGCCGTGCCGACCGAGACCGGCGACGGCGTCGAGCTGTGCCTGTTCGACGACGGCGGCCGCGAGACCCGCGTCGAGCTGCCGGAGCGCTCCGGGCACGTGCACCACGGCTTCCTGCCGGGCATCGGCGCCGGGCAGCGGTACGGCTTCCGCGTCAGCGGGACCTGGGACCCGGCGCGCGGCCTGCGGCACAACCCGAACAAGCTGCTGCTCGACCCGTGGGCCAAGGCCGTCGAGGGCTCCTTCGGCGCCGGCGAGGAGGTCTTCGGGCACCACTGGGACGACGGCTCGAAGCTCAACGAGGCCGACTCCGCGGGCTCGATGCCGCGCTGCGTCGTCGTCGACGAGGACTTCGACTGGGGCGACGACACGCCCCCGCGCACCCCGCTGCACAGCACCGTGGTCTACGAGACCCACGTCAAGGGCCTGACCCACCTCCACCCGGACGTGCCGGAGGAGCTGCGCGGCACCTACGCCGGGCTGGCGCACCCGGCCGTCACCGGCTACCTCAAGGACCTCGGCGTCACCACCGTCGAGCTGCTGCCGGTGCACCAGTTCGTGCAGGACTCCCACCTCGAGGAGAAGGGCCTGCGCAACTACTGGGGCTACAACTCGATCGGCTTCCTCGCCCCCCACGGCGAGTACGCCGCCGCCGGTGACGGCGGCGGGCAGGTGGCCGAGTTCAAGCAGATGGTGAAGGACCTGCACGCCGCGGGTCTCGAGGTGGTCCTCGACGTCGTCTACAACCACACCGCCGAGGGCAACGACCAGGGCCCGACGTTCAGCCTCAAGGGCATCGACAACGGCGCCTTCTACCGGCTGGTGGAGGGCGACGAGGGCCACTACTTCGACACCTCGGGCACCGGCAACAGCCTCAACGCCTCCCACCCGGTGGCGCTCGGGCTGGTCATGGACTCGCTGCGGTACTGGGTGCAGGAGATGCACGTCGACGGGTTCCGCTTCGACCTGGCCACCACGCTGACCCGCCAGGACGGCGACATGAGCGCGCACAGCGCGTTCCTCACCCTGGTCAACCAGGACCCGGTGCTCGCCCCGGTCAAGATGATCGCCGAGCCGTGGGACACCCAGGGCTACCAGGTGGGCGGCTTCCCGGCCCGCTGGAGCGAGTGGAACGGCAAGTACCGCGACGACGTCCGCGACTTCTGGCGCGGCGAGGAGGGCGTGCTCGGCGCCGTCGCCCACCGCTTCACCGGCTCGGGCGACGTCTACACCGAGGGCGGCACCACCGGCCGCGACCCGCTGTGCTCGGTCAACTTCATCACCGCGCACGACGGGTTCACCCTGCACGACCTCACCAGCTACGACGAGAAGCACAACGACGCCAACGGCGAGGGCGGTGCCGACGGCGAGAGCGACAACAAGAGCTGGGGCTGCGGCGCCGAGGGCCCGACCGACGACGCCGGCATCAACGAGCTGCGCGAGCGCCAGCGGAAGAACCTGCTGGCCACGCTGCTGCTGTCCCACGGCGTGCCGATGCTGCTGGGCGGCGACGAGATGGGCCGCACGCAGGGCGGCAACAACAACGCCTACTGCCAGGACAGCGAGATCTCCTGGTTCGACTGGTCGGCCGTCGACACCGAGCTGCTGGAGTTCACCAAGGAGCTCACCGCCCTGCGCCGCGAGCACCCCGCGCTGCGCCCGCGGCACTTCGGCGACGTCGACGTGGAGATGCGCCGCGCCGACGGGCCGGAGATGGGCGACGGCGACTGGGCCGACGGCGGCAACAAGGCGCTGACGGTCCACCTCACGGGTCCGCGCTCCGACGGGGCGAACGACACCGAGGAGTTCATGATCATGGTGAACGCCTCCCCGGTGGTGGTCGAGTTCACGGTGCCCACGCGCACCGACAGTGGCCGCGACGCCGAGGCCGAGGGCCTGCCGGGCTGGAAGCTGCTGCTCTCCACCGACCCGGAGCAGCACGTCAAGAAGCGCGGCCTGGCGCCGGGCCAGCAGCTGCTGGTGCGCGACCGGTCGCTGACGCTGCTGCATCGCGTCGACTGACCCCTGCCCCTCGCAGCCGAGCGCCCGGTTGCGGTTCCCGGCCCCTCCGGAACCGCAGCCGGGCGCTCGGCTGCGGTCCAGGAGGGGCGCGGCTGCGCCACGCGGGTGGCGCAGGCCCGTGATCACCGGGAGGTGGGCGCGCCCGAGGGGCACCCTGGAGACGTGCAGCTGCCCGTGATGCCGCCCCTCGCGCCGATGCTCGCGAAGAGCGTCAAGGACGTCACCACCGTGCCCGCTCCCGGCTCCGTGGACGGCGGGCTCCTGTACGAGCCGAAGTGGGACGGGTTCCGCTGCGTGGTGTTCAAGGACGGCGACGAGGTCGAGCTCGGCAGCCGCGGCTCCAAGCTGCTGACGCGCTACTTCCCCGAGCTGGTCGAGCAGCTGCGGGCCCAGCTGCCCCTGCGGTGCGTGGTCGACGGCGAGGTCGTGGTCCGCCGCGGCGAGGCCGGGGCGGAGCGCCTCGACTGGGAGGCGCTCGCCCAGCGGATCCACCCCGCCGCGAGCCGCGTCAAGACCCTCAGCGAGACCACGCCCGCCTCGTTCGTGGCCTTCGACCTGCTGGCCCTGGGCGACGACGACCTCACCTCCCGGCCGTTCGCCGAGCGGCGCGAGGCCCTCGAGGCGGCGCTCGGCGGCGTCGCCGCGCCCGTCCACCTGACCCGCACCACCACCGACCCGGTGCTCGCCCAGGAGTGGCTGCAGACCTTCGAGGGGGCGGGGCTCGACGGCGTCGTGGCCAAGCCCCTGGCCGCGGTCTACCAGCCGGGCAGGCGCGTGATGCTCAAGGTGAAGCACGCGCGCACGGCCGACGTCGTGGTGGTGGGCTACCGGGTGCACAAGTCGGGCCGCGGCGTGGGGTCGCTGCTGCTGGGCCTGCACGACGACGAGGGCCAGCTGCGCCAGGTCGGTGGGGCCTCGGCGTTCACGGACGCCGCCCGCCTGGAGATCGAGGAGGCGCTGCAGCCGCTGGTGCTGCGCGACGACGACGGCGCGCCCCGCCGGCAGGCCGGGGAGAAGAACCGCTTCGCCGCTGCCGACAAGGACGCCAGCTGGGTGCCCCTGCAGCCCGACCTGGTCGCCGAGGTGCGCTACGACCAGCTCGAGGGCGACAGGTTCCGCCACACCGTCCAGCTGGCCCGGTGGCGGCCCGACCGCGAGCCGGCGTCGTGCCGCTTCGACCAGCTGGACGTGCCCGCCGACTACGACCTCGCGGACGTGCTGACGGGCGGATAGCGTCGGACGGGTGGAGATCAGCGCCGAGACGAGCACCACCACCCCGCAGGTCCCGGCCGAGGGTGGCGGCGCCGTCCGCGACGTCGTCGTCCTGCTCACCGAGCAGCCGGTGCAGGCGGAGGACGCCGAGCGCATCCTCGCCCTGCACGAGGGCGAGGAGCTGGTCTACCGGGTGCTCGTGCCGGCGGACACCCGCCGCAACGTGCTGGTCGAGGTGGTCGACAGGCTGAGCCTGGCCCACTGGCGCGAGGCGCTGGACGCGCTGCGCGAGGGGGGTCACCGCGACGGCCGGGAGGCCCGGGCCGAGGCCACCGAGGTGCTCGAGACGACGCTGGCCGCGTTGCGCGGGCTGGGGCGTGACGCCGAGGGCCTGGTCACCGACGACGACCCCGTCCCCGCGCTGGAGGCCGCCGCGGCGCAGCACGGGGCCCGCGAGGTGGTCGTGGTGACGCGCCCGCACGCGCTGGAGGAGACCTTCGACAGGGACTGGGCCAGCCGCGCCCGGGAGGTGCTCGGGCTGCCCGTGCTCCACACGTACGCCGGCACCGGACGGGTCGGCTGAGGGAACTCATCGCACGCGACGGTTGTTGGTACCGACATGACCACCCATGCGCAGAAGGCAGGCCAGTACCCCGTCGCCAAGTCCGACACCGAGTGGCGCCAGCAGCTCTCCCCCGCCGAGTACCGCGTGCTCCGCGAGGCCGGCACGGAGCGCGCCTGGGTCGGCGAGTACACCGACACCGAGACCGAGGGCGTCTACCGCTGCAAGGCGTGCAGCGCCGAGCTGTTCCGGTCGACCACCAAGTTCCACTCGAACTGCGGGTGGCCGTCGTTCTACGCGCCGTCGGAGGACGACGCCGTGGAGCTCATCAGCGACCGCTCGATGGGCATGGTGCGCACCGAGGTGCGCTGCGCCTCCTGCGGCTCCCACCTGGGGCACGTCTTCGAGGGCGAGGGCTTCCCCACGCCGACCGACCAGCGCTACTGCATCAACTCGATCAGCCTCGACCTGCAGCCCGGCGCCGAGGCGACCACCGGGCGCTGACCCACCGCCCCGCCAGGCCCACCGCCAGGGCCGCCAGCCCGGCGGCCACGGCGGTGGGCGGCAGGGCCGCCACCAGCACCGCGCAGCCGACGAGCCCGACCCCGGCCACCGGGCGCTCCCAGGGCCGGCGCCGCGGGTCGCGGCCGGCGCGCACCCAGGCCGCGAGGTTGGCGACGGCGTAGTAGACGAGCACACCGGTCGAGCTCGCGGCGATGGCGCCGCGCAGGTCGGTGGTGAGGACGAGCACGACGACGACCGCCCCCGCCGCCAGCTGGGCCGCCACCGGCGACGCGCTGCGCGGGCTGACCGCGGCCAGGGGCGCGGGCAGCTCGTGGTCGCGGGCCATCGCGAGCGCCGTCCGGCCGACGCCGGTCATGACGGTGAGCAGCGAGCCCAGGGCCGCGAGCGCGGCTCCGGCGGTGACGAGCACCGCCAGCTGCGGTGCGGGCCCGGCCGCCACGGCGTCGCGCAGCGGCAGAGGGCTCGCCGCGGTCGCCGTCGTCCCGAGGGCCCCGAGCACCACCACCACGACCAGTGCGTACACGACCAGCACGGTGGTGAGGGCGATGGCGACGGCGCGGCCGATCGTGCGCTGCGGGTCGCGGACCTCCTCCCCCAGCACGGTGATCCGCGCGTACCCGGCGAACGCGAAGAACAGCAGCCCGGCGGCCTGGAGCACGCCCGCCGGGGAGCCGCCACCGACGGCGAGGACCGCACCGAGGTCCAGCCCCCCGCCCGCCGCCGCGGCGAGGGCGACCGCGAGGACCGCGAGCACCACCACCACGAGGACCGCCGTCACCCGCGCGGTGCGCTGGACCCCGGCGCACGTCAGGGCGGTGAAGGCGACGACGACGAGCGCGGCGGGCACCCCGGGGTGGTCGGGCCAGACCGCAGCACCGGCGACCAGCGCGATCGCCGCGCAGCTGGCCGTCTTGCCGACCACGAACGCCCACCCCGCCGCGAAGCCCCACCACTCCCCCAGCTCGCGGCGCCCGTAGGCGTACGCCCCGCCGGCGAGGGGGTGGATGCCGGCCAGCCGCGCCGTCGACGCGGCGTTGCAGGTGGCGACCAGCGCCGCGAGCGCCAGTGCGGCCAGCAGCCAGCCACCGGCGGCCGCGGCCGCGGGGCCGACGGCGCCGAAGACGCCCGCGCCGAGCATCGCCCCCAGGCCGATGACGACGGCGTCGCGCAGCCCCAGCTCGCGGCGGAGCCCGCCGGCGGGCGGGGTGGTGGGAGTGGTGCCGCTGGTCACCGCCTGACACTGCCCGGCGCAGGTGAACGCCCGGTGTCGCCCCTCCCCGGGAGGGGCCTCAGAGGGCGCGGGCGGAGAGGGCCACGCGGGCGCCGAAGAGCACGAGCACGCCACCGGTGACGCGGTCGACCCAGCGGGCGAACGCCGTAGTGGTGAGGCGCGCCCCGAGGGCTGAGCTCCCGAGCACGAGCCCGCCGAGCCACACCGACCCGATGAGGCAGTGCACCGACGCGAGGAGCAGGCCCATGACCAGCGGCGGGACGCCGGGGACGGAGAACTGCGGGATGGTCGCGAGGTAGAAGACGCCCACCTTGGGGTTGAGCAGGTTGGTGACCAGCCCGGTGGCGAACCCGCGGGCGGCGCTCGGCGGAGCGGGAGGCGGGGCCGCGGGGCCGTGCCCGGGAGCGGTGCGCCAGCTGGCCAGCAGCATGCGGGCGCCCATCCACACCAGGTACGCGGCGCCGAGGAGCGTCATCACGCGGTAGGCCGTGGCCGAGGCCGCGAGCACCGCCGTCGCCCCGAGCGCCGCCGCGGCGCCCCAGGCGAGGCACCCCGCCTGGATGCCGGCCGCCGTCGCGAAGGCCCGGCGACGCGTGCCGGTGAGCGAGGTGCGCAGCACCAGCGCGGTGTCGAGGCCGGGCACCAGCGTCAGCAGCGCCGCCACCAGGGCGAAGCCCAGGACCGCCTCGTGTGTCGTCACCAGCCGCAGGCTAGTGGTGGTGGTCCGGCGAGGATGGGTCCGTGAGCGAGACGTCCCCGACCCCGAGCCAGCCGCCGGTGGTGCAGCGCAGCACCTGGCGAGACCTCGACCCCGCCCTGGCGTACGCCGTGCTGAGGCTGCGGGTCGACGTCTTCGTGGTGGAGCAGGACTGCCCCTACCCCGAGCTCGACGGCCGCGACCTGGAGCCCGATGCCGAGCACCTGTGGACGGCCGGCGGCGGGGCCGAGGTCGGGGCGTACCTGCGCGTCATCGCGCCGCGCGCCGAGGACCCCGAGGACGCGCTGCGCGTGGGCCGCGTGGTCACCGCGCCGGGGGCGCGCGGGCGCGGGCTCGCCGGGCTGCTGCTCAGCGACGTCATCGAGCGCCACGGGTCGCGCCCGCTGGTGCTGGACGCCCAGGCGCACCTCGTCGACTGGTACGCCCGCTGGGGCTTCGCGCCGTCGGGCCCCGGCTTCCTGGAGGACGGCATCCCCCACGTCCCCATGACGCGCACCCCCTGACCGCGGTCGCGGGCGCCCACCGCCCCACTGCTCAGGGCGACCGGCGGACGGCGTCCTGCAGCGCCTCGGCGACCCCGACGGGCAGCGGCCGGATGCGGACGGTCCGACCGTCGGCGGCGCGCAGGACCGCCGCGCGCCGTCCGACCGGCTGGACGACGGCGAGCTCCGCCCACGTCACGGAGTCCTCCCGGACCATCGAGCGGCACTGCACGCCCCGCTCGTCGATCGTGGTGCTCGACCTCCCGGCCAGGCAGACGAGGAGGCCGACCAGCCCCAGCTGGAAGGGCAGCCGGCTGAGCAGGGAGTCGCCGAGGGTGGTGGCCGGCGGCCCCAGGAGCAGGACGCCGAGTCCCACGACGGCGACGACCCCCGAGGTCCAGAGCAGCCACCGCGGCGCCCGCCACGCCGGGTGGTGGCCGAAGAGCTCTCGGGGCGGCTCGCCGGTCACCGGCGACGCCGTCCGCTGCGCGGGAAGCCCATGATCACGGCGGGAAGGTGCTCGTGAGGTCCATGATCACGGGAGGAGGTCGACGACCTCGGACAGGGAGACGCGGCGGCCGGTGTAGAACGGCAGCTCCTCGCGGACGTGGCGCCGCGCCTCGGTGTTCCGCAGGTCGCGCATGAGGTCGACGATGCGGTGCAGCTCGTCGG
This sequence comes from Actinomycetales bacterium, assembly GCA_022701985.1. Classification (GTDB taxonomy): domain Bacteria; phylum Actinomycetota; class Actinomycetes; order Actinomycetales; family Quadrisphaeraceae; genus Quadrisphaera. The sequence continues at coordinate 3,266 of JAKONK010000263.1, read as the reverse complement.
CCTCGAACGCCAGCAGCCACTCGTAGTCGCCGAGGGCGAAGGCCGAGACCGTGTTGGCGCGGACGTCGGGGTACGGCCTCGCGGCCAGGCCGTGGTCGCGCAGCATCGTGCGCCGCTCGTTCTCGGGCAGCAGGTACCACTCGTACGAGCGCACGAACGGGTACAGGTTCATGTACTTGCGGGGCTCCTCGCCGGCCATGAACGCCGGCACGTGCCCCTTGTTGAACTCGGCGGTGCGGTGCACCCCGACGCTCGACCACACCGGGCGCAGCAGGCGGCCGACGGCGGTGCGCCGCAGGCGGCGGTAGGCCTCCTGCACGGTCTCGACGTCGGTGGCGTGCCACCAGACCATGACGTCGGCGTCGGCGCGCATGCCGCCGACGTCGTAGAAGCCGCGGACGACGAGGTCCTTCCCGCCGCCGTCACCGTCGCCGTCCTCGCCGAGGGAGCGCAGCAGCGCCTCCACCTCGGCGGCCGCGGCGGCGCGGGCGGCTCCGTCTCCGAGGCCGGCGCCGCTGTACGCCGACGGGTCGATCGCGAAGACCGACCACATCGTGTAGCGGATCGTCTGGTTGATCTCCTCGGCCACCTGCGCGGCCGTGCGGCCGTCAGGCTCCGGGACGCTCGACGCGGGGGCGTGCTGCAGCGACGTCATGCCCCCCATCCTCGCCCAGCCCGGAGAGGACCCCACCCGCAGCCCGGCGGGCCGCGGCGATGCACGCCGGGACCCCCACGCCGTCGACGGCGGCTCCCGCGAGCGCGAGCCCGGGGAGGGCGGCGACGGCGCCCTGGACGGCGGCGACCCGGGCGGCGTGGCCGACGTCGGGCTGGGGCAGCGCGGCGGGCCAGCGGGTCACCAGCGACGCCTCCGGGCGCAGCGGCAGGCCGAGCAGCTCGCTGCCGTCGCCGACGACGGCGGCCAGGAGCGCGTCGTCGGAGCGCTCCAGGAGGGCGCCCTCGCCGCGGCGCCCCACCGAGAGGCGCAGCACCTCGGCGCCGGGCCCCGCGGCTGCTGCGGCGCTCTCGGCCACCCACGCCCACTTGCGGCTGGACGCGGTGACGGCCTTGACCAGGTGCCCCTCCGAGGGGGGCACGAGCAGGCCGGACAGGGGCTGGCCCTCGTCGTCGACCAGCGCGTCGAGGGAGCCGGGCGGCAGCAGCAGCGTCACGAGCGCCAGGCCGGCGGCGTCGACCTCCCCGAAGCTCGCGGCGGCAGCGGGGGCCTCCTCGGCGAGCAGCGCCGCGGCGGCGGGCGGGGGGACGGCGAGGACGACGCCGTCGGCGTCCAGCCGCTCCACCCCACCGCTCGGGGTGACGAGGTCGAGGTGCCAGCTCCCGGCGCCGCGGCGGAGCCCGCGGACGCGAGCCCCGGTCCGGACGTCGGCACCGCGCTCGGCCAGCGCCGCGGCGACGGCACCGGGCAGGCGGCCCACACCGCCCCGCACCCCGGCGAAGACCCCGCCGCCGGCGGCCGTCCCGACGAGGCCGAGGGCCCCCTGGGCGCCGCCTCCCCCACCGACGTCACCGCGCACGGCCGCGGCCCGGGCCGCGGCGCGCACCGCCGCGAGCAGCGGGTCGCCGTCGCGGGCCGCGGGCCACAGCGCGGGGAGCACCGAGCGCAGCGACAGGCGGGCCGAGCGCCCGGCGTAGACCCCGCCGAGGAGGGGCTCGACCAGCGCGTCGACGACGGCGGGCCCCAGGCGCGCCCCGACGAAGGACGCGACGTCGACGTCGCCGTCCTCCCCCAGCGCGGGGGTCAGCTCCTCGGCGCCGGCGCGCGCCACCTGCTCGGCGGTCAGGAGGTCCGCCAGGGAGGCCGGGTCGGCGGGGACGCCCATGACGGTCCCCTTCGGCACGGGGTGCCGCACGCCGCGCAGGACGACGGCGGCCCGCGTCGTGGCCGGGCTGACCAGGTCGGGCCCGAGTCCCACCTCGCGAGCCAGCTCGACGGCCTCGGGGCGCCGCGCCAGCAGCGACTCGGCGCCGACGTCGACGGTGAGCCCCCGGCCGCCGCCCTCGCCCAGCTCAGCGGTGCGCAGCGGCCCCCCGAGCCGCGACGACGCCTCCAGGAGCACGACGTCGGCACCGCGGGCGGCCAGGGACCACGCGGCCGCGAGCCCGCTGACGCCGCCGCCGACGACGGCGACCCGCGGTCCGCGGGTCATCGGGCGCTGCACCGGCTCACCGGGCGCTGCGCGCGCGGACCCTGTCGACCACGCGGTGGAGCGCCGCGGGGTCGGTGGTGGGCGGCACCCCGTGGCCGAGGTTGAAGACGTGGCCGGTGTCGCCGACCGCCGCGGCGGCGTCGTCGAGGACGGCGTCGACAGCGGCGTCCAGGACGTGCGCCGGGGCGCCGAGCAGGGCCGGGTCGAGGTTGCCCTGCAGCCCGCGGCGGTGGCCGCCCGCTGCGTCAGCTCCGACCCGGGCCGCGGCGTCGACCAGCGACACCCGGTAGTCGACGCCCACGACGTCGGCTCCGGCACCGCCCATGGCGCCCAGCAGCTCACCGGTGCCGACGCCGAAGTGGATCCGCGGCACGGGCAGGCCGTCGGCGCCGCGGAGCTCGCCGACGGCGGACAGCACCGCCGTCGAGGCGGGCATCGCGTGGGCGCGGTAGTCGGCCAGCGACAGGGCACCGGCCCAGGAGTCGAACAGCTGCACCGCGCGGGCGCCGGCGGCCACCTGCACCGCCAGGAAGGTGGCGCTGGTGCGGGCCAGCTTCTCGGCCAGCGCGCGCCACAGGCCGGGGTCGGAGTGGATGAAGGCCTTGGTGGCGGCGTGGTCCTTGCTGGGCCCGCCCTCCACGAGGTAGCTGGCCAGGGTGAAGGGGGCGCCCGCGAAGCCCAGCAGCGGCACGCCGCCCTCGCCCTCGCCCAGCCCGGCGAGCTCGGCCACGAGCTGGCGGCACGCCTGCGCGACCGGCTCCAGCTGCTCGGGGTGCAGCTCGGGCAGCGCGTCGACGTCGGCGGCGGTGCGCACCGGGTGCGCCACCACCGGACCGGTGCCGGGGACGATGTCGAGGTCGACGCCGGCGGCCTTGAGCGGCAGCACGATGTCGGAGTAGAGGACGGCGCCGTCGACGGCGTAGCGCCGGACCGGCTGCAGCGTGATCTCGGTGACGAGGTCGGGCGTCATGCAGGCCTGGAGCATCGGGACGCCCTCGCGCACCGCCCGGTACTCGGGCAGGGAGCGCCCCGCCTGGCGCATGAACCAGACGGGCGTGCGGGAGACCGGCTCGCGGCGCGCGGCGGCCAGCAGGGGCGGGA
>JAKONK010000259.1 GCA_022701985.1 Actinomycetales bacterium | reverse complement strand
GGTGGCCGGGTCGACGCCGTCCGGGCTCGCCCCGAGGAACAGGAACGCACCGGGCACCCGGTCGAGCACGTAGGAGAAGTCCTCCGAGCCCATGAGCGGGTTCGGCATGAGCTGCCCGCGCTGCTCGCCGAGGAGCTCGCGGACCACGTCGAGGGCGGTCTGGGCGGCGGCCGGGTCGTTGGCGGTGACCGGGTACTGCTCGGAGAAGTCGACCTCGGCGCGCAGCCCGTGGGCGGCGGCGATGCCGTCGGCCAGGCGCTGGGACTCCGTGCGCAGGGTGTCGATGGAGGCGCGCGACAGGGCCCTCGCGGTGGCGCCGAGCGACGCCGACGGCGGGATGACGTTGACCGCGGCGCCCGCTGACAGCTGCGTCACCGAGAGGACCACGGGGTCGAAGACGTCGAAGCGGCGCGTGACCATCGCGTGCAGCGCGGTCACCAGCTCGGCGACGGCCGGCACGGGGTCGAGCGCCACCTGCGGCCGGGAGCCGTGGCCCCCCGCGCCGTGCATCGTGACGTGCAGCTGGTTGGAGCTGGCCATCAGCGGGCCCGGGCGGGTGGCGAAGACGCCGCGGACCCCCGGGGCCACGTGGATGCCGTAGGCGGCGGTGGGCTCGCTGCCCGAGGCGCCGAGCACGCCCTCGTCGATCATGATCTTGGCGCCGCCCATGCCCTCCTCGCCGGGCTGGAACATGAGGACGACGTCGCCCGCGAGCTCGGCGCGGCGGGAGGCCAGCAGGCGCGCGGCGCCGACCACGCCGGTGATGTGCAGGTCGTGGCCGCAGGCGTGCATCGCCCCGTTGGTGGAGGCGTAGGGCAGGTCGTTCTGCTCGACCACGGGGAGGGCGTCCATGTCGCCCCGCAGCAGCACCGTCGGCCCGGGCCTCCCGCCGCGGAGCACGGCGATGACGGCCGTCGTCCGGCTGTCACGAGGGCCCGTGCTGACCTCGAGGCCCAGCCCGGCCAGCGCGTCGAGGACGGTGCGCTGGGTCACGGGCAGCTCGAGCCCGACCTCGGGGGTGCGGTGCAGGGTGCGCCGGAGCTCGACCAGCTCGGGCTGGAGGCGGGCGGCGTCGGCGAGGAGCTCGGAGCTGGGGTCGGGCGTGAGCGTCACGGGACCCACCGTGCCACGCTCCGCTGACAGCTGCTCAGGTCGCGGAGACGACCCCGGTGCCGACCAGCGCCAGCACGACCGCGCCGGCGACGATCCGGTAGACGATGAAGACCGAGTAGCTGTGGCGCGCGATGAACTTCAGCAGCCAGTCGACGGTGAGGTAGGCGACCACGAAGCTGACGGCCGTGGCGAGCAGGGTCGGGCCCCACCCGATGCCCGCGGAGATCTGGGGGAACGCGCTGTACCCCTGGTAGAAGCTCGCGGCGGTCAGCGCCGGGATCGACAGCATGAAGGACAGCCGCGTGACCGTGACCCTGTCGAGGCGGAGCGCCAGGCCGATCGACATCGTGGCGCCCGAGCGCGAGATGCCGGGGATGAGCGCGAGGCACTGCACGAGGCCGATGAGCAGCGTGTCCTTCCAGGTCACGCTCGACTCGGGGCGGTCCATCTTGGCGGTCCGGTCGGCGGCGAGCATGACGAAGCTCCAGCCGATGAGCGCGAAGCCGACCACCCACAGGCTGCGCAGGGTCGTCTCGATGACGTCCGAGAACAGCAGCCCGACGACGCCGATCGGGACCGACCCGACGATCACGCCGACCGCCAGGCGCCAGTCGGCGTTCCGCCGGGCCTCGCGGTAGCGCAGGCCGTCGAGGAAGGCCGCGACGAGCCGGATGATGTCGCGGCGGAGGTAGAGGATCGTCGCGAAGACGGCGCCCACCTGGATGATCACCGTGAAGGCCGTGATGTCCGGGCTGTCGATCTGGTAGCCGAGCAGCTTCTCCAGGATCGTCAGGTGCCCGGTCGAGGACACCGGCAGGAACTCGGTGACCCCCTCGACGGCTCCCAGCAGGACGGCGTGCCACCACTCCACAGCAGGTGTTCCCTCTCACGACGGCGGTCCCGCGGGGTGCCGCGGGCATCAGTGGGCTCCGTCGGCGCTGTCGGGGCTCGGAGGGCCACGCTAGGGGCTGGACCTGACGCGGCGCTGACGGTGCGCCGCACCGGCGGGTCGCTCACCGGCGGGCGCGGCCTCGGCGAGCGGCGGACGGAGCGCCTGCAGACGCAGTGCTGGAGCGGCCGGCCGGCGGGTCAGGTGCGGGGGCGGCGGGTGGACCACAGCGCCCAGGCGATGAGCAGGGGCTGGCCCACCAGGCGCACCGCGCGCTTGCGGTCGCTGTCCAGGCCGAGGGAGTCGCGGTGCTGGGTGAGCTGGGAGATGTTGCCGGGGAAGATCGCGGCGAAGAACGCCGCGACGAGCACCCCGACGCGGCGCTGCTCCTTGGGCAGGGCCACCAGCGCGGTGCCCAGGGCGATCTCGGCGACCCCGGACATCAGGACGACGTCGTCCTCGGAGAAGGGTGAGTGCTCCGTGGCCCACGGGGGGACCTGGCCCGTGAAGGGCTTGCGGGCGAAGGACAGGTGGGAGGTGCCGGCGAAGACCAGGGCGCCTCCCAGCAGCCAGCGGGCTGCGGTGCGGGCGCGGGACGTCGGCGTCGTCGTGGCCATCACCCGAGGGTGGCTGCGTCGCGCGCGGTGCGCACCTCGTGATCGGCCCGCGGCGGGGAGCGCCGCGCACCGGCGCACCGACGGCGCCGTCCTCGAAAGGGGGACGCGCCGCGCGGGTGCATCGCACACGACCGGGTAGGGCGGTGCCCATGACGAAGAACATCGGCTGGGCCACCTCCGACGCCAAGACCCCCCTGGCGCCCTACCCCTTCGACCGCCGCGAGACCGGCCCGGAGGACGTGCTCATCGACATCACCCACTGCGGGGTCTGCCACTCCGACGTCCACCAGGCCCGCGACGAGTTCGGCGGCGCGCTGGCCACCCAGTGGCCCTGCATGCCCGGCCACGAGGTCGTCGGCACCGTGGCCGCCGTCGGCGAGCGCGTCACCACCCACGCCGTCGGCGACCGCGTCGGGGTGGGCTGCCTGGTCTTCTGGGGTGACGAGTCCCAGCGCGGGGTCGCCGAGGAGCAGTACCAGGTGCCGCCGGCGGTCTTCACCTACAACGGCAACGACCCGGTCACCGGAGAGGTCACCCTGGGCGGCTACTCCGACCAGATCGTGGTCCACGAGCACTTCGTGCTGAAGATCCCCGCCGCCCTGGACTCCGCCGCCGCCGCACCGCTGCTGTGCGCCGGGGTCACCACCTGGTCCCCGATGGAGCACTGGAACGTCGGCCCCGGCTCCAGGGTCGGGGTCGCAGGGCTCGGCGGCCTGGGCCACCTGGCGGTGCAGCTGGCCAAGGCCCGCGGCGCCGAGGAGGTGGTGGTGCTGACCACCACCCCCGCCAAGCGCGAGCAGGCCCTGGCCCTGGGCGCCGACGACGTCCTCGACATGAGCGACGACGACGCGGTGCAGGCCCGCTCGGGGTCGCTGGACTTCGTGCTCTCCACGATCCCGACCCCCTTCGACATGAAGCCCTACGTGGAGCTGGTCGCCCACGACGGCGCGCTGGTGTCGGTGGGGATGCTGGAGCCGACGCTGCCCCAGGCGCTGGACTTCGGCGCGGTCTCCCAGAAGCGGGTGACGCTGGCGGGCTCGCTGATCGGGTCGATCGCCGAGACCCAGCAGGTGCTGGACTTCGCCGCGGAGCACGGCATCAGCGCCGAGACCCGCGTGATCCCGATCGACCGGGTCAACGAGGCCTTCGACGAGGTCGTGGCCAAGGACGTGCGCTTCCGGTACGTCATCGACAGCTCGACCCTGCGCAGCTGACCCCCCACCCACCCAGCCCGACCCGAGCTCGGAGAGGACCCCACATGACCACGACCCGCGAGACCAACACCGCAGCCCAGCAGCACCTGGGGGAGCTGCTGGCCGCCGGCGAGATCGACCGCCTCCACGAGGTCTTCGCCACCGACGTCCTCGACCACGACCGCGCCCCCGACCAGGGCGAGGGCGTGGACGGGATCAAGGGGTTCTTCCGCAGCCTCACCGCTGCCTTCCCCGACGCCCAGATGCAGGTCGACCAGCTGGTGGCCGACGACGACAACGTCGTCATCGCCTACCGCATCAGCGGCACCCACCGGGGCGACTTCCAGGGCGTGCCCGCCACGGGCCGGCGGATCGAGGCCCGGGGCGTGCAGGTCGGCCGCTTCGAGGACGGGAAGATCGTGGAGCGGTGGGGGTCCACCGACGAGCTGGGCATCCTGCGCCAGCTCGGCGCGACGGTCTCCGCGCCGGAGGCGGTGCACTCCACCGCCCAGGGCGACCAACCGGTGCTGACCGAGCGTCAGGACCGCTCCGGCCCCGTCGGCCCCGTCGACCCCGACGGCCCCGGGCAGCCGCTGGACGTGCGGGAGGCGACGTCGGAGCGCGAGGCCGGCGCCCACCGCTGAGGCCGGGCACCCGGCCGGGCGACGTGCGGCGCGACCGGGTGGGTCTCTCCGCACGTCCCCGCCGAGCCGCCCAGCAGCGACCCCGTCCACCGTCGGCCGCTCCGGCACCGCCCGGTCGCCGGGCTGCTGGGGGCGTCCGGGGGCGGACCGGGCCGTAGGCTGCCCCGGACGGTGGAGCGAGTCCCAGGAGCGCAGGTCGGTGAGCGGCAGGTCCAGCTGGTGCTTCACCGAGGACCACACCGGGTGCCGGTACGCGTCGTGCTCGTGCGCGTGCCACCGGCTCCCGGCCCAGACGCCCCGCCGGGAGGCGCCGCTGCTGGAGGGTGACGGGCCGGCCCCGGGCGCGGCCGGTCACGCCGGTGCACCCCGGGTCACTGCCGCGCCCCCTCCCGCCCGGCCGGTGCCGGCCGGTCTGCAGGCCGAGCTGGGGTTCCCCGACAGCATCGACGGGTCGACCGACGACGTCGCGACCGTCGTCCTCTCCCTGCACGGCCAGGGGTACGAGGTCGACCTCTCGCGCCAGCACCGGGACGACCTGCAGGCCGCTCTGGCCCCCTTCGTCGCGGTGGCCCGTCCGGTCGTCGGTCCTCCAGCCGGGCGCGGCGGCTGCCGATGACCAGCAGGTGACCCTGGTCCGCTCGCTGGGCGCGCGCCGCCCCCGCGCGGCGCGCGCCTGGGCGTGCGCGTCGATGGCGGCCACGATGCTCACCAGCCTCGTGGTCCAGGGCCTCGCCTCGCACGACGGGACCAACGCGACCGCCGTCACCTCGACGGTGCTGGTGCTGGGCCTGGTGGTGCTGGTGCTGCGGCTGCCCGCCGAGCGGGTGTCCCCGTGGCTGGTCCTGTTCCCGCTGCTGGGGGTCGCGATCCTCGTCGTGCTCGACCTCGGCAGCCACGACGCCGGCGTCACCGGCCAGGTCTTCCTCGTGCTGCCGGTGATCTGGGCCGCCGCCCACCTGCGGGCCGCCGGCGTGGTGGTGGTGACCGCTGCGAGCACGGCCGCCGACGCCGTCGTGGTCCTGTCGGTGCTCCCGCGCGAGGACGCGCTGGTCGACCTCAGCTACATGACCGTGCTCCTGGTCGCGGTCGCGGCGGTGCTCGGGCGGTCCACGGCCCGACAGGAGGTGCTCGTGCTGCGGCTGCGCCACCAGGCGGACAGCGACGCCCTCACGGGCCTGGCCACCCGGCGGGTCCTCGACAGCGCGGCCACCCGCGTCGAGGCCGCCACCGGGGGCGCGCTGCTGCTGGTGGACCTCGACGGCTTCAAGGCGGTGAACGACACCCACGGCCACCTCGGGGGTGACGCTGCGCTGGTCCACGTCGCCTCCCTGCTGCGCTCGGCCTGCCGCGAGGGGGACGTCGCCGCGCGGACGGGCGGCGACGAGCTGGCGGTCCTCCTGGTCGGCTGCTCCGCCGACGACGCGCGGCGCCGCGCGCAGGACGTGGTCGCCCTGGTGAGGGCGACGCCGCTGGTGCTGCCCGACGGGACCAGCGTGCCGCTGTCCGTCAGCGCCGGCGTGGCCGCTGCCGCCGCCACCGACGGCTCCTTCGACGCCCTCTACGGCCGCGCTGACGCCGCGCTGTACGCCGCGAAGCGCGCCGGGCGCGACCGCGCGGTCAGCGCCCCTCACCAGCCCCCCACCAGCCCTCACTAACCTGGCGGCGTGCTCTCGGTCCACGGCGTCTGGGCGCGACGGGGCGCCCTGTGCCTCTGGGCGGAGGCTCCCGCGCGGCTCCCGCTCAGCGCCGGTGACGGCGACGCCGTCCGCGAGGCCCTCTCGGGGGCGGTCCCGCGGCTGGCGCACGCGCTGGTCGCCCGCGCCCGCGGCACGGTCGAGCTGGTGCTGCCCACGGGGGAGCCGCCCCCCTCGGCGGCGTTCGGCGCCCACCGGCTGCCCGCCGTCGTCCTGAACCCCGACCGCGCCCTCGACGTGCTCCTCGAGGTGGGGCGCGCCGACACGACGTCGCTGCCCTGGCCCGTGACGGTCGGTGACGACCTCCGGTGGCTCGCCGCGGTCGCCACCGCCGCCCACGACCGCGCGAGCGCCGGCCTGCTCGTCCCGGGCCTCGCGCAGGCCGACGGCGAGTGGTGGGGCCGCTGGCACCCCCTGGTCGACAGGGCCTGGCGGCGCTGGTCGGAGACGGCGGCCGCCGCGGCCCCGCCGTCCGCGCTCGCGGAGGTCGAGCTGCAGCCCGCCCGCACGTCCCGCGGCGCGGGAGGCGTGGGCGGCCAGCGCGGGCGGCCGGCGCTGGAGGTGGTCGAGCACCTCGTGGAGGAGGTCACCGCGCTCGTCGGCCAGCGCCGCGCCACCCGTCCCGCCGGGCCCGCGCCCGGGCCCTCGTCCGCGCCCGAGGAGGGGACGACCTCCAGCGGCGACAGCCTCGCGGGGGTCGTCGCGGCGTGGGGCGAGGCCCTGCGCACCGGCGAGCCGGTCAGCGCCGGCGTGCCCGCCCGCGAGCTCACCGACCTCGCCGTGCGCCTGGAGCGCTGGCGGGGGAGCGGCACCACCCAGCCCGCCGAGCTGCTGCTGCGCGTGGCCGAGCCGCGCCCCGGTCACGACGACCACGACGACCGCGACGACGCCGCCGCCGTCGACCCAGCCGACGACGGGACGCCGAGCGGGTGGTCGCTGCAGGTGCGGCTGCGCTCCCTGGACGACCCGAGCACCGTCACCACGGCAGCCGAGGCCCGCCGCGGGGTCTCCGGCGCGTGGGGCCAGGACTGGGACGGCGACCTGGACCCGTGGGCGTTCGCCCTGGCCGAGCTGGGCCGGGCCGCCGCCGTCCACCCCCCGCTGCTGGCCGAGCTGGGCGCCGGGGTCGACGACGACGCCGAGCTGACCGCCCAGCAGGTGGTCGACCTGGTCACCGACGGCGTCCCCGCGCTGCTGGAGGCCGGGGTGGCCGTCGCCCTGCCCGGGCGGTGGCTGCGGCCCCAGGTGGGCCTGTCGCTGCGGACCCGCTCCACCGCGCTCGGAGGCACGACGGACGTGCCCGCCCCCGTCGACCGGCCCGGCACCCTGGCGCAGGCCGACCTCGTCGCGGTCGACTGGAAGGTGGTGCTGGGCGACGTCGAGCTCGACGAGGCCGAGCTCGCGGTGCTCGCCGAGCAGCGCGCGCCCCTGGTGCAGCTGCGGGGGCAGTGGGTGCAGGTCGACCAGGCCGCGCTCGCGAGGTCGCTGCGGTTCCTGCAGCGGACGGCGCACCAGGACGCGTCGCTGAGCTCGCTGGTGGGGGTGCTGGGGCAGGTGGCCTCGGGGTCGCTGCCGGCCCCGCTGGTCGACCTCGACGGCGACGGCCCCCTCGGCGCGCTGCTTCGCGGCGAGGCCGAGTCGTCCGTCGTGCCGGTGCCGCCGCCGCAGGGGCTCAGGGCGGTGCTGAGGCCCTACCAGGAGCGCGGCGTCGCGTGGCTGTCCTTCCTCGACGCCCACGGCCTCGGCGGGGTGCTCGCCGACGACATGGGCCTGGGCAAGACCATCCAGCTGCTGGCGCTGCTGCTCGCCGAGCGCGAGCGGGCCGCCGCGCAGGGGGGCGCCGCGCCGGTCGCCGCCACGCTGCTGGTCTGCCCGATGTCGGTGGTCGGCAACTGGGAGCGCGAGGCCGCGAGGTTCGCCCCCGGCCTGCGGGTGCTGGTGCACCACGGCCCGGAGCGGCTCAGGGGGGAGGAGCTGCTCAGGGCGTGCACCGGTGAGGGCGCCCCCGACCTCGTGCTCACCACCTACCCGCTGGTCGCCCGCGACGCCGCCGACCTCGCCGCCGTCGGCTGGCGGCGCGTGGCCCTCGACGAGGCCCAGCACGTCAAGAACCTCGGCACCCGCGCCGCCCGCGCGGTGCGCCAGGTGGCGGGCCCGCCCTTCGCCCCCGGTCCGCGCGGTGCGCAGCCCACCCAGAAGCTCGCCCTCACGGGCACGCCCGTCGAGAACCGGCTCTCGGAGCTGCACGCCGTCCTCGACTTCGCCAACCCCGGCCTCCTCGGCACGCCCGCGCGGTTCCGGGAGCGCTTCTCCGTCCCGATCGAGAAGCACGCCGACGAGCGGGCCACCGCGCTGCTGACCTCGCTGAGCCGCCCCTTCGTGCTGCGGCGCACGAAGACCGACCCCGGCGTCGCCCCCGACCTGCCCGCCAAGCTGGAGCTGGTGGTCCGGGCGAACCTCACCACCGAGCAGGCCGCGCTCTACAAGGCCGTGGTCGACGAGATGCTCGCCAAGATCCGCGAGGCCGAGGCCGCGAAGAACGGCGAGCAGCGCCGGGGCCTGGTGCTGGCCACGCTCACCCGCCTCAAGCAGGTCTGCAACCACCCCGCCCAGCTGCTCGCCGACGGCTCCTCCTTCCTGCGCCGCGGGCAGCACCGCTCGGGCAAGCTCGCGCTGGTCGACGACGTGCTGGACACCGTCGTCGCCGACGGCGAGAAGGCGCTCCTGTTCACGCAGTACCGCGAGCTCGGCGCGATGCTCGTGCCCCACCTGCGGGAGCGGTACGGCGTCGAGGTCCCCTTCCTGCACGGCGGCGTGCCCAGGGCCTCCCGCGACGCGATGGTCGAGCAGTTCTCCGGCGGCGGCGCCGCCCAGCAGGGCGGACCGCCGGTCATGCTGCTGTCGCTGCGCGCCGGGGGCACCGGGCTCAACCTCGTGGCCGCCAACCACGTCGTCCACGTCGACAGGTGGTGGAACCCCGCCGTCGAGGCGCAGGCCACCGACCGCGCCTTCCGCATCGGCCAGACCCGCCAGGTGCAGGTCCGCAAGCTCGTCTGCGTGGGCACCGTGGAGGAGCGGGTCGACGAGCTCATGGCCCGCAAGGCCGCGCTCGCGGCGTCGGTCGTCGGGTCGGGCGAGGGGTGGCTGACGGAGCTGTCGACCGCCGACCTGCACGACCTGCTCCGCCTGGGCACCGAGGCGGTGGGCGACTGATGGCCCCGCCGCCCCCCGGACGACCGGACCGCGCGAGCGGCCGCACCCCCTGGGACTCCTCCTGGCCCCCGGGCACCCGCATCAGGGCCGACGGCATCCGCGCCCGCAGCCAGCGCGGTGCGTTCGGTGCGACGTGGTGGGGCCGGCGCTTCGTCGCCGCCGTCGAGGAGGCGACCGGCGCGAGCCGCCTGTCCCGCGGCCGCACCTACGCCCGGCAGGGCCAGGTGGTCTCCCTCGACGTCGGCGCCCCCGGCACGCGCCTGGCGGGGCGGGTCACCGCTGCGGTGCAGGGCAGCCGCCCGACGCCGTACGAGGTGGTGCTCACGGTGGCCACGTGGGACGCCGAGACCCGCGCCGACCTCGCCGACGCCCTCGCCGCAGACCCCGGCCAGCTCGCCGCGGTGCTCGCCGGGCAGCTGCCGGAGGCGTTCGAGGAGCTCTGCCTCGACGCCGGCCTGGTGCTGCTGCCCCGGTCGCTGTCCGACCTGCGCACCGGCTGCACCTGCCCCGACCTCGTCGAGCCCTGCAAGCACGCCGCCGCGGTGGTCTACCTGCTCGCCGAGCGCCTCGACACCGACCCGTTCACCGCCCTGCAGCTGCGCGGCGTCGAGCGCGACGTGCTGCTGTCGCTCGTGGCCGAGCGCCGCGCCACCTCGGCGAGCGCCGGGGAGGGAGCCGCCGGCCAAGACGGGGACGCAGGAGAGGAGGCGGGCGCGGGACGACGTCGGCGCGACCCCTCCACCCCCCGGCTCCTCCCGGCGGACGCGGCCTTCTGGCGGGGCCGCCCGGTGCCGCCGCCCCCGGCGACGGCGCTGCCCCCCGGGACGGGAGCGCTCGACGGCCTCGACGCCGCTGCGCTGGGGCCCCGCGGCGACGCCGTCGTCGCGCTGCTGCGGCCCCTGCTCTCGTCGGTGGCGGACCGTTCCGGGACCTGAGTTCCTAGTACTGCTTGATCCACCTACTAGAAACGCCTAGGGTTCCCGGGTCGGGAGCGTCTGGAGACAGCTCGCTCGTCCGACGGCGGCGTCCTACCCCCGTGCGACGCCGCTGGGCCGCGGTCCCGCTCCCCACGGGCGGGGCCGCGGCTCTCGAGGTGCCACCCCCTCCAGCTGGGCCGCCAGCTGCGCCGGCTCCGGCAGGGCGCTCGCGGGCAGCGAGCCGGCGGCCACGAGCAGGTCGAACGCGAGCAGCAGCGACCCCACCACGGGCGCCACGTCGGTGTACCGGATCGAGGTGTCCGCGACCTGCGGGTCGCGCGCCAGCAGGGCGGCCCGCACCTCCGCCACCAGGCGCGGCGTCCGCGCGTGCAGCAGCCCTCCGCCGAGCACGACGGGCAGCTCGTGCAGGGGGTGGCCCAGCCGCGCCGCCGACGCCGCGGCGAAGTCGGCCACCTCGCCGGCCAGCCGACGCACGAGTCCCACCGCCACGGGGTCACCCGCGTCAGCCGCCGCCAGCACCGCCGGGGCGAGGTGGCGCTCCGACCCCGCCGGGGCCAGCCCGCGGTCGAGGGCCAGCACCGCCTCGGTCGCCGTCGCCGTCCCGTACTGCTCGCGCACCGCGGCCACCAGCGCGGTGGCCGGGCCCCGCCCGTCCTCGGCGCGGCACGCCGCCCCCAGCGCCGCGACGCCCAGGTCGGCCCCGCCGCCCCAGTCGCCCGAGACCGCGCCCAGCGACAGGAACCTCACCGTCCGGCCACCGTCGAGCCCGACGGCGTTGGTGCCGGTGCCCGCGATGACCGCGACGCCCCGGGCCCCGGCGGCGTCGTGGTCGGCGGCCGAGCGCAGCACGGCGAACAGGTCGTTCACGACGGCGAGGTGCGAGCCCGCGGCACCGGCCAGGCCGCGCTCGCGGACGAGGGCGGTCAGCGACGCCTCCTCGTCGGGCTGGTCGACCCCGGCCACCGCCAGCGCCGCCGCCGCGTACCCGCCCGTGGGCGCCCCGGCCCGCGCCAGGACCCCCACGACGACGTCGAGGCAGCCGGCGTCGCCGAGGACGTCGGTGGACCCCCCGGGGCCCCGGGCCGAGAACAGGACCCGCCCGGAGGCGTCGCTCACGGCGACGGCGGTCTTCGACCCGCCGACGTCGACGCCCAGCAGCAGGCTCACCACCCCACCCTGCCACCCGGCCCGCCGCGCCTCCACCTGCTTGCACGCAGCGTCACCGGCGCCCTACCGTGACCGGGTCCGCCACCACATCTGGGGGCCGGACCCGCGCCCAGGCACCACCCGTGCCGCGCCAGGGGTGCGGACCCGCGGACGCCAGAGGAGCGACGGCACCGGTGCACTGCCCCTTCTGCCAGTTCCCCGACTCGCGCGTGGTCGACTCGCGCACCTCCGACGACGGCCAGTCCATCCGCCGCCGGCGCCAGTGCCCCGACTGCGGGCGCCGCTTCTCCACCTCCGAGACCGCCAGCCTGACCGTGGTCAAGCGGTCGGGGGTCGCGGAGCCCTTCAGCCGCGACAAGGTCATCACCGGCGTCCGCAAGGCGTGCCAGGGCCGCCCCGTCACCGCCGACCAGCTCGCGCGCCTCGCGCAGCAGGTCGAGGAGGCGGTGCGCACCGCGGGGCGCGCGGAGGTCGACGCGCACGACGTCGGCGTGGCCGTGCTGGCGCCGCTGCGCGAGCTCGACGAGGTGGCCTACCTGCGGTACGCGTCCGTCTACCAGGCGTTCGACTCCCTCGAGGACTTCGAGGCCGCCATCGCCCTGCTGCGCGCCGAGCACGACGTGCGCAGCACCGACAGCGCTGACAGCGCCGACGCCGTGCCCGAGGACGCCGCCGTCAGGTCCCGCTGACCAGCGCCTCGACCCGGTCGGTCCCGGGGGCGCTGTCGCGAGCCGTCGGGGGAGCCGTCGGGGGAGCTGTCTGGGGAGCAGGCCCGGTCAGCCAGGCGAGCACCGACGCCGCCGGCGCGGGCCGCCCGTGCAGGTACCCCTGCGTCTCGTCGGCTCCCGCGGCGACGACGGCGGCCAGCGCCGCCTCGTCCTCCACGCCCTCGACGACCAGGCGCAGGCCCAGGCGGTGCGCCAGGTCGACCGTCGTGGACACGATCGCCTCGATGGCCGGGTCGCTGGCCACGCGCAGCGTGAAGGCCCGGTCGAGCTTCAGCTCGGTCGCCGGCAGGTCGCTGAGGTAGGACAGCGAGGAGTACCCGGTGCCGTAGTCGTCGATCGAGAGCTGCACGCCTCGCGCGCGCAGCCGCCGCGCGGTGGCCAGCGCCTGGTGCGGCTCGGTCATGAGCACCGTCTCGGTGACCTCGACCACCAGCAGCGACGGCTCCACGCCGCTCTCCTCGAGAGCCGCGTCGACCATCGGCAGCAGCGCCGGGCTCGTCAGGCACGAGCTCGACACGTTGACCGCGATCCGCACGCGGTGCCCTGCGTCGTGCCACTGCCGCGCGTCGAGCAGCGCCGTGCGCAGCACGCGCTCGGTCAGGCTCGTGACCAGGCCCTGCTCCTCCACGATCTCCAGGAACACCTCCGGGGAGACCAGGCCGTGCCGCGGGTGGCGCCAGCGCACGAGCGCCTCCAGGCCGCCGACCTCGCCCGTCGCAGCCTCGACCTGCGGCTGGTAGTGCACCACCAGCTGCGCCGCGGCGCCGCGGTCCGGCTCGCCCTCCGAGGACAGCGCGGCGCGCAGCTCCTCGGCCAGCAGCGCGCGCTCGCGCGCCGCCAGGTCGTGGGCTGGGTCGTACAGGCGGACCCCGCCACCGGCCGCCTTCGCGCTGTACATGGCGACCTCGACGCGGCGCAGCAGGTCCTCGGCGGGTGTCAGCGCCACCTCGCGGGCGTCGACGGGGGCCGCGGACGCGTCGGGCGCGTCGTCGAGGCTCGCGGTCAGGTCGCGCTCGCCCGCGGCGTCCAGGGCGGCGAGGGCCGGGTCGACCCACAGCTCCTCGTCGTCGTCCAGCGGACCGTCGTCGAAGGCGAGGCCGATGCTGGCGGTGGTGCGCCACCCCGCCCCGTCCTGGGGGCCGGGCGCGGCGATCGCGGCCGCGAGCTCGTCGGCGACCCTGCGGGCCTGGGCGGCCTCGCTGCCCCGCAGGAGGACGGCGAACTCGTCGCCACCGAGGCGCGCGACCAGCGCGGACCCGGGGGCGCAGGCGGAGATCCGCTCGGCGGTGCGCCGCAGCAGCGCGTCGCCGGCGCCGTGGCCGAACCTGTCGTTCAGCTCGCGGAAGGCGTCGAGGTCGACCAGCAGCAGCGCCACGAGCGACAGGTCGTCGGCGTCGGGCGCTCC
This sequence comes from Actinomycetales bacterium, assembly GCA_022701985.1. Classification (GTDB taxonomy): domain Bacteria; phylum Actinomycetota; class Actinomycetes; order Actinomycetales; family Quadrisphaeraceae; genus Quadrisphaera. Next base: position 10,872 of record JAKONK010000259.1, on the reverse strand, counting down.
GGCGCACGGCTCCCCTCCCGGGGTCAGCGCCGCGCCGAGCGCGCAGGTGAGCGCCGCGCGGTCTGCGAGCCCGGTGAGCTCGTCGCGCGTGCCCGGTCCGGTGAGCCCCTCGGTGACGGGGCCGCCGAGGGGCTCACCGACGGGGTCGTCGGCGGTCTCGGCGGAGGCGGTGGAGTCCCCGGTGGGCGGTGCGGCCGCGTCCCGCGGTGCGCGGACCAGCAGCGCGAGCGCCGCGAGCGCCGACAGCACCACGGCCGCGCCGGCGACGAGGGGCGGGCCGAGGGGGTGCAGCGCGTCGACGACGACGAGCAGCAGCGCCGCGACGGTGACCCCGGCGAGGAGCCGGCGCGAGCCGTCGGTGCTGGTGCCGGTGCCGGTGCCGGTGTCGGTGGTGCGGCCCGCGCGGGCCGGGCGGCTCACCAGTCCGAGGCGGCGACGGACTCGCGCAGCCGCGGCAGCATCCCGGTCAGCCTGTCCTCCGTCACCACCCCGTCGGACAGCTCCAGGACGTCGGACGCCGGCCCGGTGGGGTCGACGAGCCGCGAGGCGGCCTCCAGGGCGGTGGCCAGGCAGCGCGACCACGGCGTGGAGCGCTCCGGCGCGTCGCCCAGGCGCGCCAGCGCGTCGCTGAACTCGCGGGGGAACTGCCAGGCCGCGAGCGCCTCGGCGGACACGTCGGTGTGGCGCAGGCCGAAGGCCTCCACCTCGGCGTCCAGCAGCGCGGGGCGGCCGCCGGCGGCGACGTCGTCGCGGTCGAGCAGCGCCTGGTAGCCCTCGGCGTCGTGGTGCACGAGGATCGCCTGGCCGAGGCCGCTGAGCAGCCCCAGGCAGAAGGCGTCGGCGGCGGGCACGCGGAACAGCGGCGCGAGGCTGCTGCTGGCCACGGCGGCGGCCTTCGAGCGGGGCCAGAAGTCGGCGGGCAGGACGTCGTCGGTGTCCAGGCCGGCGGCGGCGGCCGCCGCCATGGCGCGGATCGCCTGGAAGCCCACCACCGTGACGGCGAAGGTGACGGTGCGCACGCGCCCGCCCAGGCCGTAGTAGGCGCTGTTGGCGCGGCGCATGACGCGGGTGGTCAGGGCGACGTCGGCCGAGAGGGTGGAGGCCAGCTCCTTGGCGCCCACGGCGTCGTCACCGGTCATCGAGACCACGCGGGCGGCCACGGGGCGGCGGGCCGCGAGCTCGTCGATGAGCTCCAGCAGCTCGGCCATGGTGGCGCGGGCCTGCTCCTCGGGGTCGACAGCGGGGTCGACGGCGGTGGGGGTGTCCGGGCTCGCGGTGGTGGTCATGGGTGGCGCTCCGAGCTCAGGGTGGTGTCCTTGCCCTCGGTGCATCGGTCGCGGTGCCGGGCCCGTGAACCCGGTCCCGGGGATCAGCACCCGTTCAGCCGCGCAGCGGGCCGCCGCCCCGGGGGAGACCGGGGCTAGCGTGGGCTCGGTGACGTGGGACCGGCACAGCTACGGGGACCCGGCCGCACCGCTGCTCGTGGTCGAGCACGCCGACTTCGAGTGCCCCTACTGCGCGGCTGCGGCCCCGGTGCTGCGGCGCGTGGTCGACGGGTCCGGCGGGCGGGTGCGCCTGGTCTTCCGGCACTTCCCGCTGTTCACCAAGCACCCCTTCGCGCTCACCGCGGCGCTGGCCTCCGAGGCCGCCGCCGAGCAGGGGGCCTTCTGGGAGCTCCACGACGAGCTCTTCACCCACCAGAGCTCGCTGACCGACGCCGACCTGGTGGCGCACGCGGCGCGCGCCGGCCTGCCCCGGCCGGAGCTCGTGGTCGGCGAGGCCGCCCAGCAGCACCGCCCGGCGGTCGAGGCCGACTACGCCGACGCGGGCGCGGCCGGCGTGCGGGGCACGCCGACGCTGTTCGTCGACGGGCGCCCGTACACCGGCCGCGTGGAGGAGTCCGCGCTGCGGCGCGAGCTGGGGCTCCCGCGCCGCTGACTGCCGCTAGCCGACGAGCCCCCCGAAGAAGTCGCGCACGTCCTGCACGTACGTGCCGGGCACCTCCAGCGGGGCGAAGTGCCCGCCGTCGTCGTGCACGCGGTACTGCTTGAGGTTGAAGTACGCCTCGGTGAAGGTGCGCGGGGGCTTGTAGATCTCCCCGGGGTAGATGGACACCGCGGTGGGCGCGCCGACCACGGGGAACCTGTCGTGCGAGGGCGTCCAGGGGTTGCCGCGGCACTCCCAGTAGTACCGCGAGGACGTGCCGCCGGTGTTGGTGAGGAAGTAGACCGCCGCCGTGGTGACCAGGTCCTCCTTGGGCCAGACCGCCTCGAACCTCTCGGTGCCCTCGCCGCGCTCGGCCAGGCCCCAGAAGTAGCGCTTCTCGGTGATCCAGGCGAGCTGCCCGGCGGGGGAGTCGGCGAACAGCGCCGCCAGGGTCTGCGGCTTGGTCAGCTGGATCTCGCCGTAGCCCGACTCGTGCTGCACGAACAGCTTGCCGCGCTCGAACCAGCCCTCCTCACCCTCGCCGTACTCGCTGGCGGCGGGCAGGCCGAGCAGCGGGTCGTACTGCACCGACGCGGGGGCGTCGGGGTGCTCGGGCAGGTAGTGGCTCATCTGGGCGGGGAAGTGCGTGTAGACGCCGATGAGGTCGTCCTCGTACTTGTGGCCGTGCTGCTGGGCGACGAGCGCGCCCCAGTCACCGCCCGCCGTGGCGTACCGCTCGTACCCGAGGACCTCCTTCATGAGGGCGTTCTCGAGGTCGGCGGTGCGCCACCAGTTCCACCCGGTGTCCGTGAGCGGTGAGGAGAAGCCGTACCCGGGCAGGGAGATGAGGACGACGTCGAAGCTCAGGGAGTCGTCGAGCCCGTGCGCGGCCGGGTCGGTCAGGGGGCCGATGACCTTGCGGACGTCCCAGAAGGTCCAGGGCCAGCCGTGGTGCAGCAGCAGCGGCACCGAGGGGTTCTTCCCCTTGCCCCTGACGTGCACGAAGTGCAGCGGCACGCCCATGAGGTCGACCTTGTACTGCGGCAGCTCGTTCATGCGCCGCTCGACGTCGCGCCAGTCGTACTCCTCCAGCCAGTACCGCACCAGCTCGCGGTGGTAGGAGGTGTTGTAGCCGTAGCGCCAGTCGTCGTTGCCGAAGTCCTGGGGGAAGCGCGTGCGCTCGAGGCGCTCGCGCAGGTCGGCGAGGTCGGCGTCGGGGATGTGGATCTGGAACGGCTGCACGTCGTACCCCATGCTCAGACCCCCGCCTTCTGCCCGGCGCGGTCCTGGGCCAGGCGCGCCACGACCTCGCGGACGACCGGCCACACCTTCGCCACCGAGGTGTGCTTGACCGCCTCGTTGGGGGAGTGGAGGTCGCGCAGCTCGGTCCCGATGGAGATGACGTCGAGGCCGGAGACGGCGCGGCTGAACATGCCCAGCTCGAGGCTGCACTGGCTGACGTGCACGTCGGCCTCGGAGCCCACCACGTCCTGGTAGGCGGCCCGCGCGGTGGCCAGCAGCGGGGAGTCGGGGCGGTAGGGGAACTCGGGGGCGTCCAGCCCGTACTCCTGGACGCTCACGCCGCCGCCGGCGAGCGCCGCGAGGTTGCGGACCCGGTCGAGCACCTCGTGCTTGCGCGAGGTCAGCGCCGAGGTGATCGTCGACATGAGGCGCGCGCCGTCGTCCGTGGTGCGCACGGTGCCGAGGTTGTTGGAGGTCTCGACCACGCCGGGCACGTCGAGGTTCCAGCTGATGACGCCGTTGGGCACCAGCGTGGTGAGGCGCGCGAGGCGCTCGCCCGCGGCCTTCGAGAACACCCGCTCCGGCAGCTCGGCGTCGGCCAGCTCGAGCCGCAGCTTCGGCTCGGCGGTGGCGTACTCCCGCTGGAACGTGGCCTGCAGGTCGGCGACGGCGTCGCGGACGGCCTTCTCGTCCTCCGGGCGCAGGGCGAGCACCACCTCGGCGTCCGCCGGGATGGCGTTGTTCTGCGCGCCGCCGTGCGGTGAGGAGACCCGGACGTCTGCGACCTCGCCGAGCGCCACCAGGGCCCGGGCCAGCAGCAGCACGGCGTTGGCGCGCTCCAGGTGGATGTCGAACTCGCAGTGCCCGCCCATGAGCCCGCGCACCAGCAGGCGCTGCGCGGTGGTGTGGGACGACGGCGTCGCCTCGAGCTCACCGGGCACGTCGACGGTGAAGGTGATGTCACCGGAGCAGCCCGCGAGGATCTCGGTGTCGGTGATCCAGTTGAAGTCGATCATCCGCGAGCCGGTGAGGCGGGAGGTGTCGAACTTCGACGAGCCGACCTTGCCCTTCTCCTCCATGGCCGTGAGCACCACCTCGAGCGGCGGGTGCGGCAGGTCGCGCGAGTCGAGCAGCGCGAGGATGTAGGAGACGCCGATGCCGTTGTCGGCACCGAGGGAGGTGCCGTCGGCGGTGATCTCGTCGCCGACCACCTTGATGGTGATCGGGTCGTTGACGAAGTCGATCTCCACGCCCTCGGCCTTCTCGCAGACCATGTCGAGGTGGCCGTGCAGCACCAGCGGGACGGCGTCCTCGCCGCCGTGCTGGCCGGGCTTGCGGACGAAGGCGTTGTGGACCTCGTCGGAGGAGGCCTCCAGCCCGCGCTGGCGGGCGAAGTCGACCACCCACGCGGCCACGCGCTCCTCGTTGGTGGAGCCGCGGGGGATGGTGGTGAGGGTCTCGAAGAAGCGCAGGACCTCCTGCGGCTCCAGCTGGTCGAGCACGGTCATCGTGGCTCTCTCCGTTCCTGTTCTCAGCACTGAGGGGTCGGCGGGGTCGGCGGGGTCGCCGAGGGGGTGGGGCGGGTCACTTGACGACGGCGCCCCTGGCGCGGCTCGCCGTGAGGGCGACCGCTGCGATGACGACGACGCCGTAGACCAGGCTGCGGGCCTGCGGCGTCACGCCGAGGGCGGTGGCGGTGATGGGGATCAGCGCCACGGTCAGGGCGCCGAAGACGACCCCGACCGGGTTGGTGCGGCCGCCGGTGATCGCCGTGCCGCCGATGAGGGCGGCGGCGATGCCGGGCAGGAGCAGGTCGCTGCCGAGGCCGAAGGAGCTGGCGGCGCCGGCCTGGCTGATGATGCAGATCCCCGCGGCGCCGGCCATCACGCCGGAGAACGAGAAGGCCGCCACCTTGAGCCAGCGGGTGCGCAGCCCCGAGAAGACCGCCGCGGTCTCGTTCAGGCCGACCGCGGTGAGGGCCTGGCCCAGCGACGTCCGGCGCAGCACGAGCCAGAACAGGACGGCGACGACGACCGCGAACCAGAACGCCACCGGCAGCCCCGCGAACGCCTGGATGAACAGCCAGCTCACCACCTCGCCGTTCGCGGAGGCGTAGACGGTGGTGTTGTCCGAGACGACGAGCGAGGCCGCCTGCAGCACCCCGAGGGTGCCGAGGGTCAGCGCGAACGACGGGACCTGCGTGAAGGCCACGAGCAGGCCGTTGACGGCGCCGACGAGCGCCATCACCAGCAGGGTCACCAGCGGCGCGGCCGCCGCCAGCGGGCCGAGCGCCAGCGCCAGCACCATCGCGCCCAGGACGGCGGCGGCGGCGTTGGACAGGTCGATCGAGCCCACGTGCAGCACCGCGGCCTGGCCCAGGGCGACCAGGAGGACCGCGGTGGCCTGCGTGGTGAGGTTGATCGGGCCGACGCCGGAGAGGATGGCCGGCTGCAGCGCCGCCGTCACCGCGAACAGGACGACGAACACGGCGGCCGGGCCGGCCGCCTGCCACAGGCCGGGGGGGAGCCCGCGGCGGGCTCGGCCGGTCGCGGACGGGGCCGGGGCGGGCGCCGCCGGGGTCGTGGCCGGGGTCGTGGTCGACATCGTCGTCACACCATCTTCTCGAGCAGGTCCAGGGCGGTGGGGGTCTCGCGGGAGGTGTCGAAGCGGGCCGTGACCTCGCCGTCACGCATGACGATGATCTCGTCTCCCAGCTCCAGCGCCTCCTCGAGGGTGTCGGGCAGCAGCACCACGGCGGTGCCCCGCGCGCACGCGGCGCGGATCTGGGCGTTGACCGTCTCGCTGGCGCCCGGGTCGAGCCCGCGCAGCGGGTGGTCGAGCACCAGCACCTTCAGGTCCGGGGAGCTGAGCCACTTGGCCAGCACCACCTTCTGCTGGTTGCCGCCGGAGAAGCGCTCCAGCGCCAGGTCGGGCTGGCGGGGCCGCACGTCGAGGTCCTCGAACCACGTCTCGGCGACCTTCCGCCGGGCCCGCGGGCGCAGCAGCGGACCCCTGGTCGCCTCGCCGGGGTGCGTCAGCACGAGGTTCTCGGCGGCGGACAGCCCCCCGACCATCCCCTCGACGCGGCGCTCCGAGGGGATGTAGGCCACCCCGGCGCGCACCGCCGAGGCGACGCTCCACGAGCCGACGTCCTTCCCGGCCACGCGCAGCGCGCCCGAGCTGAAGGGCTCGGCGCCGAAGACCGCGCGGACGACCTCCTCGCGGCCCGACCCGTTGGTGCCGACGATCGCGGTGGTGGTGCCGGCGGGCACGGAGAAGGAGACGTCGCGGAAGGCGTGGCCCCGGGTGAGGCCCTCGACCTGGAGCACCGCGGTGCCGCCGTCCTCGCGGGAGCGGCGCTCCCTCGGGGTGGCGCGGGAGTCGCGGCCCACCATGAGGCGGAACAGCTCGTCCTCGGTGACCTCCGAGGTCCTCCGGTCACCGACCACCTCGCCGTGGCGCATGACCACGACGCGGTCGCAGATCCGCATGACCTCGTCGAGGCGGTGGGAGACGAAGACCACGGACCCGATCTCGCGCAGCGAGCGGATCTCGCGCTCGAGCACGGCGGTCTCGTCGCGCTCCAGCAGCGAGGTGGGCTCGTCCAGGATGAGCACCGGAGAGGCGTGGGCGCCGGTGTCGACCTGGAGGGCGCGGGCGATCTCCACCATCTGGCGGTCGACGAAGGACAGGTCGCCCACCGTGGTGCGCGGGTCGACGTCGACGCCGATGCGGGCGAGCACCTGCGCGGCCACGCGGTTGAGGTGGCCCCACCGGTAGACGCCGAACCGGGTGGCGGCCTTGGCGCGCGAGCCCGACGTCATGGCGATGTTCTCCGCCACCGACAGGTTGGTGAGCAGCGACTGCTCCTGGTGGACGATGCCGACGCCGGCGCGGGCGGCGTCCTCCGGGGAGCGCAGGCGCACCGGCTTCCCGTTGACCTCCAGCGCGCCGCTGTCGGGCTCGTGGACGCCCGAGAGCACCTTGAGCAGGGTCGACTTGCCGGCGCCGTTCTCGCCGATGAGGCCGAGCACCTCGCCGCGCCCCAGCTGCAGGCTCACGCCCCTGAGCGCGTGGACCGGGCCGAAGCTCTTGGTGACGCCCGTCAGGGACAGCGCCGGCGGGGTGGTCACCGAGGGGGCGGGTGACGACGGGGGAGTGGGGGCGGACACGCGGACGACCTCCGGGGCGCTCATCACTTCACCACCCGCAGGCGGCTCCGGTGCGGCCACGCGGCGGCGACGATCGCCCCGATGAGCACGGCGCCGGAGACGGCGGACTGGATGTTGGGGCTGACCCCGGACAGGATCAGGCCGTTGTTCAGCACGGTCAGCAGCAGGACGCCGAGCGCGGTGCGGGCCACGCCGCCGCGGCCGCCGCCGAGCGAGGTGCCGCCGATGACCACGGCGGCGATGGTGAGGAACAGGGTCCCCGCGCCCAGGGTCACCGAGCCGGCGCCCAGCTGCAGCGAGGCCAGCACGCCCGCCAGGGCGCTGCACCCGCCGGCCACCACGAAGACGAGGACCTTGGTGCGGGCGGCGCGGACGCCGTTGTCGCGGGCGATGCGCTCGTCGGCGCCGAGGGCGTAGGCCGAGCGGCCGAGCCGGGTGTAGCGGCCCACGAGCAGGCCCAGCACCACCACCGCCGCGGCCAGCCAGAACGAGTGGGGCAGGCCCAGGAGCAGGCGGCTCGCCCAGTTCGCCGTGGCGGGGTCGCTGAAGTTCGGGATGCCCTCGGTGCCGTACAGCAGCGTGGCGACGCCGAGCCCGATGTACCAGACGCCGAGGGAGGCGATGAACGTCGGCACCCGGAGCCGGGTGTGGATGAGGGCGGTGAGCAGCCCGATGAGGAGACCGACCGCGAGGGCGGCGACCAGGGCGAGGGCCCCGTGGGACTCGCCGCCCCGGCTGTTCGCGCTCAGCAGCACGAACGTCATGCCCGCGGCTCCCATGACGCCCTCGACCGAGAGGTCGATGGAGCCCATGAGGATGACCAGCGTGGCGCCCACGCCCACGACGAGCGGCAGCGCCGCCTGGTCGAGGACGGTGCGCGCGTTCGTGAGGGTGGCGAAGGTGCCGGGGTTCAGCAGCGTGAACACGAGCAGCAGCACGAGCAGGGCGATGACCTCGCCGGAGCTGCGCAGCCGCCCGTGGCCCCGCCGCACCCGGCGCGCCCCCGTGGTGGGGGGCGCGGGGGTGAGGACGTCGGTCACGGTCGTCAGCCCCGTCACTCCGTCGGCATCTTCACGGGGCCGGCGCCGACGACCGGCACGGGCTCGGCGTCGAAGGGGCCGGAGGCCACGAGGCCCTTGACCCACCCGGCGACGTCGGCGTCGTACTTGGTGTAGTCGGCGAGGTTCTCCGGCGTCACACAGCCGATCTTGAAGATGCCCTGGCGCTGCTCCGGCGTCATCGCGGCGACGTCCAGCTCCCCGGTGGCCGCCTCGTAGGCGGTGAGCAGGCCGATGGCGCTGGCCATGTAGCCGCGGTGGAAGGTCTCCGCGGTGATGGTGCTGCCCGGCTGCTGCATCAGCTCGATGGTGGGCGGGTAGAGCCCCTCACCGGCGAACTTCACGTTCGCGGTGGTGCCGGCGTTGTCGAAGGCCTGGATGGCGCCGAGCATCATCGCGTCGTCGGCGGTCCAGACGCCGTTGATCTGGTCGCCGTACTTGGCGATCATGCCCTGGGCCTCCTTGAAGCCCACCTGCTGGTCCCAGTTGGCCGGGCGCTCCTCGAGGATCTTGATGCCGGGGTACTCCTTGAGGGCCTCCTTGAGGCCGGCCACGCGCTGCTGGCTGATGGTGGAGTCGAGCACGCCGGGGAAGACGACGATGTTGCCCTGGCCGCCCATCGACTCGGCGAGGTTCTTGCCGGTGCACATGCCGGCGTCGACGCCCGAGTGCAGCTGGAAGGCGACGAAGTTGTCGCCGACCTGCTCGGGGGTGAAGTCGTCGGGCTTGTTCCACCAGATCACGCCGTAGCCACCGGCCTGCTTGACCGAGTTGATGATCGGCACGGCGTCGGCGCTGGCGACGGTGTTGGAGACCAGGGCGACCTTCTTGCCCTCGGCGAGGATCGCCTGGATCTGGGAGATCTCCTGCTGGGAGGAGCCGCCGGAGTCGACGACGCGCAGCGGCACGCCCAGCTCGGCCGACAGCGCCTTGGCGCCCTCGATCATCGAGGCCATGTAGGGGTTGGTCGTGTTGATCACCGACAGCACCAGCACGAGGTCGTCCTTGGCGATCGTCTGCTGCCCGCCGCCGCTGGCCGCCTGGGTGGTGGTCCCGCAGCCGGTGGCGGTGAGCAGGGCGACGGAGGAGATGCCGGCGGCGAGGGCGAGGCGCCAGCGGGAGGTCGTGCGCATGGGGGAGCTCCTCATCGAGCGGTGGGTGCGGGCTTCGGCGTCGAAGTGCGCGTCGACCCGGCTCCCCTGAGCGTTGTTGCATAATCATTCAGGGTGCGAATCGACTTGCAGAGGAGTCTCGGGCGGGTGCGACGCACCTGTCAAGAGGTGCGTCGGGGCCGGGTGCTGCGGCGCGCTGCGGTCTCAGGTTGAGACGCGGCCGGTGCCGGCCGCGTCCGCTGGTGCCGGGGGGCGGCGGCTAGTGCCGGGGGGCGGCGGCCGCGAGGAGCTGCGCGGTGCCGGTGTCGGTCACGAGCACGTTGATCCACCCGCCGACGAGGGCCGCCCGGATGGCGGGCGCCTTGCCGGCGCCGCCGGCCACGCCGAGGCGGCGCGGTGTGCGTCGCAGCTGGGCGGGGGTGATGCCGATGACGAGGTCGTCCAGGGGGGTGTCGACGAGCTCGCCGCTCTCGTCGACGAAGTGCAGGCAGACCTGCCCGACGGCCCCGAGCGAGCGCGCCGAGGCGAACTGCTCGGCGCTGAAGAAGTTGTCGCCGCCGAGCGGGGGGGCCACGTCGGGCGGGCCCACGCCGACCAGGACGACGTCGAGGTCGTCGGCGGCGGCCAGCGCCCGGCGGGCGTGCCCGTCCTGGGCGAGCAGGACGTCGCGCAGCGCGGGGTCGGACACGACGCCGGGGGCCCGCAGGTACAGCGGTTCGGCCCCCAGCAGCTGGGCCAGGCGCTCGGTGCTCTGGGCCGCTGCGTGCTGCAGCGCCGGGGCGCCCAGGTCTCCCAGGACCTCCACGACGACGTCGGCGCTGGAGGACTGCGGGACCATCGCGTCCACGCAGTGGCGCAGGGTGCGGCTCCAGGAGGTGTAGCCGAGGCTGCGCGCGCGCACCGGGCTGCCGGTGAGCACGGCTGCGGCGGCCTGGCCGAGGTCGCGCACGAGCTCGTCGTCGTCGTCGGCGACGACGTCGACCACGTGCACCTCGGACAGGCCGTAGCCCACCTCGAGGGCGTCCTCGAGGTCGGAGTGCAGGCCGGGGGGCACGACGACGACGGTGCGCACGAGGCCGGCGTCCTCGGCGAGGCTCAGCAGGCGCGAGACGCGCGACTGGGAGAGGTCGAGGCGCGCGGCGATCTCCGCCTGGCGCAGGCCGCGCACGTGGTAGAGCCGTGCGACCTTGGTGGCGAGGCGCTGCTGGCTGGGGTCCACGGGGGACGACCCTAGGCGCCGGTCCCCTTGACACGGAGTCGAGCACCTCACACACTCGTGAATCGTCATCCGGTTGGTGAATATTGATTCACCGCTCCGACGGGGGAGCTCGGGACGAGGTGGAGCGCCGCACCGCAGCGGCG
>JAKONK010000185.1 GCA_022701985.1 Actinomycetales bacterium | reverse complement strand
GGCGGCTCCGGCGGCGACGCCGACGCCGGCGACTCCGACAGCACCCAGGTCGACCCCTCCGGCTCCGACCCGGCGGGCGTGGACCCGGCGAACAGCTGACGTGACGGCTGAGCTCGAGCGCGAGCTGGCGGCCCCGGTCCCCGCGGGGGCCGGGGCCGCCCCGTCGCCGCTCGCCCGCTGCTTCGAGACCACGCCGGAGCGCTTCGCCGCCGAGCAGTGGAACCGCACGCCGCTGCTCGTGCGCGCCGCTGAGCGCGCGTCGTCACCGGTGCGCGGCTTCGACGACCTGCTCTCCCCCGCCGACGTCGACGCGCTGCTGGGCCCCCGGGGCCTCCGCACGCCCTTCTTCGCCATGGTGAAGGACGGCGCCAGCCTGCCGCGGTCCAGCTACACCCGGTCCGCCAACGCCGGCAACCAGCGCCTGGGCGACATGCCCGACCCCGACGGCATCGCGAAGAACCACGCCGAGGGCGCCACCATCGTGCTCAACGCGCTGCACCGCGTGTGGCCCGCGCTGGGGGTGTTCTGCCGCGACCTCGCCGCCGAGCTCGGGTGCCAGACGCAGACCAACGTCTACGTCACCCCGCCGGGCGCCCAGGGCTTCAAGCCCCACCACGACACCCACGACGTGCTGGTGCTCCAGGTCGACGGCCGCAAGCACTGGACCATCCACCCGCCGGCGGTCGAGCTGCCGCTGCGCACGCAGCCGAGCAAGGACCTGGGCCCGGACCCGGTGGGCGGGCGCGAGCCCCTCATCGACACCGTCCTGGAGCCGGGTGACGCCCTCTACCTGCCGCGCGGGTACCTGCACTCGGCGCAGACCACCGACGACCGCTCCATCCACCTCACGGTGGGGCTGCTGGCCACCACGTGGCAGGACGTCCTCACCGACCTGCTCAGCGGTGCGGGGAAGGGCGGCGGCGGGGACTCCCTCGCGCTGCGCCGCGCCCTGCCGCTGCCGGTGGAGGCCGAGGGTCCGACGGGCCTGGAGACCGACGTCGCCGCGTTCCGGCGCGCCGCGCTCGCGTGGCTGGAGCAGCTCGACGACGCCGCCGTCGAGCGCGTGGTCGCCTCGCGCCGTCGCCAGGCCGTGCCCCTGGAGCCGGTCGGTCCGCTCTCGCAGGACCGCGCCGCCCGCACGCTCGGCCCCGACGGCGCCGTACGACCGCGGGTCGGCCTGCACACGCGGGTCCGGACCGCCGACGAGCGGGTGGAGCTGCTCGTCGGGCAGCGCACGGTCAGCTTCCCGGGGTGGGTCGAGCCCGCTCTGCGCGCCGCGCTGGCGGGGCCGTCCTCGCCGTCGTCGCTGGCGGGCTCGGGCGTCGCGATCGACGTCGACGACGCGCAGGTGCTCCTGCGGCGGCTGCTGCGCGAGCGCGTGCTCGTGCCCGCTGACGGCTCCCCGGAGGAGCTGCGCTGACGTCCGACCAGCCCATCGCACCCCCTGCGGCGCGCGAGGACCCCGGCCACGACCCGGCCGGGGTCCTCGCGGCGTCGTACGCGCCCGAGGGCCTCACCCCCGCCGACCGCCGCTACTCCTGCGCCGCCGAGTCGCAGCTGCGGTCCGAACCCGTCCTGGGGAGCGCCAGCCCCACCCGCGGCTACCTGCTGGTCGAGGAGCCCGGCCCGTGGGGCCCCGGCGGCGTGCCCTCCTCGCGCCTGGGTGACGCGGCCACCGCCTCCCTGAAGGAGGCCGCGACGGGCATGGGCGCCAAGCTGCTGCTGGTGCGGCGTCCTGGCACCAGCGTGCTCCGTGCGGCCGCGTCGGGTGCCGCGGCAGCACCCGACGCCGAGCGCGTCCTCATGCGGGTCTCCGTGCGACGCGGACGCGAGCGCGTCATCGCCCGCACGTGCGCAGCCGCCGACGTCGTCGACGCCGCCCGCTCGCGCGAGGGCTGGCACGACCTCGACACCTCCGACGGCGGCCCGCTGCTGGTGTGCACCCACGGCCGCAAGGACTGGTGCTGCGCCCGCCGCGGCCGCCCGCTGGCCGCGGCGCTGGCCGAGCTCGCCCCCCTGCGCGTCTGGGAGTGCTCCCACCTGGGTGGGGACCGGTTCGCGGCCAACCTGCTGTCCCTGCCCACGGGGTGGACGTACGGCCGGGTCGACGTCGACGACGCCGCCGCGGTGGTCGCCGAGACCGCGGCGGGCCGCGTGGTCCCGTCGCTGCTGCGGGGTCGCAGCTGCGACGCGATGGTCGTGCAGGCGGCAGACGTCCTGGCCCGCCAGGAGCTGGCCCGGGTGGAAGCGGCGGACCTGGTGCCGGTGTCCGCGGCGCGGGAGGACGATGACGCCGACGCCGTGTGGCAGGTGGTCTTCGACGGCACCGACGGGGGCCGGATCCGAGCGCGGGTGCGCCAGCGCCACGTCGAGAGCGCGCAGCGCCTGACGTGCGGCGCCTCGTCGGAGCAGCACGCCCGCACCTGGGAGCTGCTCGACCTCTCCTCCGTCGCCGCCTCCTGATGGCACGGGGTGGCCCTGTGCCACTCCTACTGGCACGGGGTGGCCCTGTGCCA
>JAKONK010000249.1 GCA_022701985.1 Actinomycetales bacterium | reverse complement strand
CCCCGCCGGGTGGCCGAGTCCGTCACGACGATGGGGCTGCGCTACGCCACCGTCACCGGTGTCGCCCGCGACGACCTGCCGGACGAGGGCGCGTGGCTGCACGCCGAGACCGTCCGCGCCATCCACGCCGCCAACCCCGGCACCGGCGTGGAGATCCTCGCCACCGACTTCTCCGGCAACCCCGACCTCCTGGCCGTGGTGTTCGCGTCGGCACCGGAGGTGTTCGCGCACAACGTCGAGACCGTGCCCCGCATCTTCAAGCGCATCCGACCCGCCTTCCGCTACGAGCGCTCCCTCGACGTGCTCACCCAGGCCCGCGACGCCGGCCTGGTCACCAAGTCCAACCTCATCCTCGGCATGGGCGAGACCCCGGGCGAGGTCCTCCAGGCCCTCGAGGACCTCCACAGCGCAGGCACCGACATCATCACGTTGACCCAGTACCTGCGCCCCACCCCCCGGCACCACCCCGTCGACCGGTGGGTCACGCCGGCGGAGTTCGAGGACTTCAAGACCGCCGCCGAGGAGATCGGCTTCCTCGGCGTCCTCGCCGGACCCCTCGTCCGCTCCTCCTACCGCGCCGGACGCCTCTACGCCCAGACCATGCAGCGGCACGGGCGCCCGCTGCCCGACCACCTGGCCCACCTGGCCGGCGAGTCGCTCGGCTTCGCCCAGGCGGTCTGACCGTGGGGGTGAGCGACGCGGTCGGCCCCGCGCAGCATGCCGCGGCGGAGCCGGAGCGCGCGCCCGAGGCGCCGATGGCGTTCTTCACCCGCAAGTGGGTGCGGCCGGAGGACCTGAACGCGAACGGCTCGACCTCGGCCGGCAGCGTGCTGCGCTGGGTCGACGAGGAGTCGGCGATCTACGCGATCCTCCAGCTCGGCAGCCACCGCGTGGTCACCAAGCTGATCTCCTCGGCCGTCTTCGAGGCCCCCGCCCGCCTGGGAGACCTGGTCGAGCTCGGGCTGCGCGTCACCCGCTTCGGGCGCACCTCGCTGACCCTGCGCGGCGAGGTCCGCAACATGGTCAGCCGCGAGCGCATCGTCACCATCGACGAGATCGTCTTCGTCGTCCTCGACGAGCAGGGCCGGCCCACGCCGCACGGGTTCACCGAGGTCACCTACGCCCGCGACCGCGTGCCCCGGCACCACCCCGACGCCGAGCGCGCCTTCGGCATCACGGCGCGTCCGCTGGTCCCAGACGCCTGACCGCGCGCCTTCTTGACCCGGCGTCAAGAAGGCGCGAACTCCACGTGCGCGACGCGTGGTGGGCGGGTCGGTGTGCGTGCACCCTCTGACCTCCGGTACCGGACCAGAGGAGATCGCATGACCGCCCTCGCCCAGCGCAGCGCCCCCACCACCGGTGCCGAGCCCCGCGACCCGCGCACCTGGGAGGCCGCGGTGCGCAGGGTCGTCCGCGCGGACCGGGCCGAGCTCGTCGACGGCTCCCGCGCGCAGCGGCACCGGCTCGTCGCCTCGGGGGCGAGGAGCGGCGCCCTGCAGGCGGTCCGAGGAGCGCCCACGACCCACGACAGCTCCTCGCGCCCGCTCGTCGAGCTGCTCGTGCCGGCGCACCGCGCCCGGTGGGAGTCGGACGCCGCCGCGACCCCCGGGGCACCGCGCGACGGTGCTGACGACGCGTCGGTCCTCGCCGAGGTGATGGCGCGCTTCAGCGGGGCGGCCCGCGGCCGCACGCTGTGGGTGGTGCCCTTCGCCAGCCGTCCGGGACAGGGCGGCGGGCCCGCTCTCGGGGTGCTCGCCACCGACTCGCCCCTCGCCGTCCTGGCGCTGCAGGACGGGGCGGACGTCGGTGCTGCCGCCCTGGCCCGGGTCGAGGCCGGTGAGCCGTGGACGGCGCTCGTGCACTCCGTGGAGCTGCCCCTCGTCGACGAGCACGGCCACGCGCTGCGCGACGACGTCGCCTGGCCCGGCGGGCAGCCCTGGCGAGGGGAGCTGAGGGGCGGCGCCGAGGTCTGGTGCTCCGGGTCGCCCGCCGTCGTGTCGGGTCTTCCGCTGGGGTCCGACCACCGCTGACCCGCGCGTCGGGGGGCACGACCGCGCCTCGCGCCCGCGGCTACCCCGGGGCGACCTCCGGGCGCGAGCGCGTGCCGCGCCAGCGGGCCACCGGACCGAGGCCGCAGCCGGCGTAGTACCCGGCGGTGCGCGCCCCGACGGGCAGCGGCACGTCGGGGGCCACGGGGTAGAGGTCCTGCTCGACGACGGTGGAGATGTCGCGGTCGTGGGTGCGGGCGACGTCGGCGAGGGCCGCCAGGAGCGGCGGCATCTCCGGCTCACCGGCCCACGGCTCGCACATCACGCCGAGCTGCACCGCCTCGGCCAGCGAGAGCCGCTCGGCGGCCACCTGCGCCCGCACCTCCGGGTCGACCGACTTCAGGTGGACGTACGTGACCCGCTCCCCGAAGCGCTCGACCAGCTGCAGGTTGTCGCCGCCGCAGTAGGAGACGTGGCCGGTGTCGAGGCAGAGGTTCACCACGGAGGCGTCGGTGTCGGTCAGGAACGCCTCGATGCGCTCCTGAGTGTCGACGTGCGTGTCGGCGTGCGGGTGGAAGACCAGCTCGACGCCGTGCTCCTCGAGCAGGAACCGCGCCAGCTCGTCGGTGCCGCGCACGAGGTTCCGCCAGCCCTCCGGGTCGACGTCGGCGGCCTGCACGGCGGCGCCGGTGTGCATGTCGGTCCACTGCTCCGGCAGGTGCACGAGGTGCCTCGCCCCGACCGCGGCCAGCAGCCGCGCCTCGCGACCGAAGGCTTCCTTGGCCTCCGCCAGCGCCTCGGCGCCCCGGTGCAGCCCGGCGAAGACGGTGCCGCCGACGACGGTCAGGTCACGGGCGGCGAGCTCGTCGCGCAGCTGGGAGGGGTCCTGCGGCATGAAGCCCTGCGGGCCCAGCTCGGTGCACCGGTACCCGGCGCGGGCGACCTCGTCGAGGTACTGCCGCCAGCCCACCTGGTGGGCGTCCTCGGGGAACCAGACGCCCCAGGAGTCGGGGGCGGTGCCGAGGGTGAGGCGCGACAGGTCAGGCACGAGAGACCTCCGGGGTCTGGTCAGCGGTGGGGGTGGCTGCGGCGCGCACGGCGTCGAGCGCACGAAGGGTGGACAGGGACTGCTCCAGGGGGCGCAGCGGCGTCTCGGTGAGGCCGGCGGCCACGCAGCGCGCCACCTCCGCGGCCTGCCAGGACAGGCCCGCGTGCCCGGTCTCGGGCTCGCGGCGAACCACCGGGTCGGGCCGTGCCCCGGAGCCGCCGGCGGGCACCAGGACCACGTCGCCGGAGGCGTAGAACGGCCCGGGCAGTCGCAGGGTCGCCCGCTCGCCCACTACGTGGGCGGCCGTCGGGGTGTCGCCGAGCAGGGTGGTGTGGACGGTCGACAGCCCCGGGGCGGCGGTACCTGAGGCGGGCGCGTGGGTCAGTGCCGAGCTGACCTGCGAGAGCACGCCGCTGGGGTGGGGGACGCCCACGGCGGTGGCGCCGGTGACCTCCCCGAGCACCCAGGTGGCCAGCGCCAGCGGGTACGTCGCCAGGTCGAGCAGCGGCCCCCCGTGCTGCGCGGGGTCGAACACCCGGTGGCCGGGGTCGAAGTGCTCGCCCAGGTCGGCGTCGACAGCGCTGACGGCGCCCAGCGCGCCGTCGTCGAGCAGCTGGC
>JAKONK010000235.1 GCA_022701985.1 Actinomycetales bacterium | reverse complement strand
GACCGCGAGATGGACGGCGACGTCTTCGTGGTCTCGGACATGACCATCGAGGCCCAGGACCTCGCCTCCGGGCAGGTCCTGGGCTTCAACGGCACCACCGAGTGGGCCCTGGACAGCGTCGAGGCCGCCGACGTCCTCTGGCTGCCCCGCGAGGGCCAGCTGCGCGCCGAGGTCGGCGCCGCCTTCGACGGGCTCCACCTCGAGGGGGGCTCCTGGGAGGTGGCCACCTCGCTGCCCGACGGCGGGTGGGCCCTGACCCGCTCCGCCGACGCCGAGGAGGCCTACGCCCTCGCGCTGCTGGGCCTGCGGGCCACCACCGCCGCCCAGCTGCTCCCGGTGGCCGGCGGCGACCTGGCCGCCCTGCTCGCCGACCTCGACGCCCCCGCCTGGCAGCGCACCGCGCCCGACGGCGTGCGGACCGTCGCCGACGTCGTCTCCGGTGCCCTCGGCGGCACCGGCGCCGACCCGGCGGGTGCGTGGCCCGAGGCCCTGGGGTCCCTCCTGGCCACCTGGGTGAGTCCGCCCGAGGGCGAGCAGGCCGCCGAGGTGGTCGAGGCCGGTGCGCAGGGCGTGCTGGTCGACCTCGTCGTGGCCACCTGGGACGTCGGCACCGCAGCCGGACGCGAGCCGTCGCTGCACCCGATGACCGTCCGCCGCGCCCTGGAGCACGTGCGCTCGTGGCCCACCTCGGGCGCCGCCACCGACGCGTCCACCCCCGGGGTCTCCGAGCTCGACGCGCTCCTGAGGCTGACCGGCCGCTGACCGGCCGCTGACCGGCCGCTGACCACCGACCCGAGCACCGACCCGGAGGACCCTCCCGTGACCCGCACCGCCCCCACCGCCGTCCTCCTCGCGGGCCCTGGCACGGGCGCCGACCCGGGCGCAGCCCTGGTCCTGGCCGTGCCGGACGGGGGTGGTCTGCCGCGGGTGGTCTGGTGGGGTCCGGCCGAGCAGGTCGCCGGGGCGAGCGCCGCCGACGTGGTCGCCGCCCGTCGCGGGCTGGACGGGGTGCAGGGCCTGGCGGTCCTGCCGGAGCACTCCACCGGCAGCTTCGCGCGTCCGGCGCTGCGCGGGCACCGGCCGGCCCCGGCACCGGGCGAGGACCCGGCCTGGTCGACCGCCTTCACCCTCGACGCGGTGGAGACCGCCGGTGAGGACGGGGCGCGCACCGACCGCGTGGCCGTCTCCGCCGTCGACGGCGTCGCGCACCTCGAGCTCTTCTCGGAGTGGGAGGCGCTGCCCGGGGGACTGCTGCGCGCCCGCCACACCCTGACCAACACCGGTGCCTCCGACTACGCCCTGGAGGGCCTGGAGGTCCTCGTCCCCCTGCCCGACGAGGCGGCGGAGGTGCTGGACCACACCGGCGGCTGGCTGCACGAGCGGGTCCCGCAGCGCGCCCCGGTGCGCGACGGGCTGTGGCTGCGGGAGAACCGCACCGGCAAGACCGGGCACGACGCCGCCGGGGACGTGGTGGTGGGCACCCCGGGCTTCGGCTTCGCCGCGGGGGAGGTGCGCTGCGCCTCGGTGGGCTGGAGCGGCAACACCGTGCAGCGGCTGGAGCGCTCGCCGTCGTCGGTGACCACCCTGGGCGGCGGTGAGCTGCTGCTGGCCGGGGAGACCGTGCTCGTGCCCGGTGCCTCCTACACCGGCCCCTGGGTCTACCTGGGGGCCTCGGCGCAGGGCCTGGACGGGCTGGCGGCGGCGAACCACGCCTTCCTGCGCGCCGTCGGCGAGGCGACCGGGGCCGCTCCGGCGCGACCGGTGCCGGTGACGCTGAACGTCTGGGAGGCGGTGTGGTTCGACCACGACCTGCCCCACCTGCTCGAGATGGCCGAGCTCGCCGCCGGGATCGGGGTGGAGCGGTTCGTGCTGGACGACGGGTGGTTCGGCTCGCGCCGCGACGACACCTCCGGCCTGGGCGACTGGGTCGTCTCCGAGCAGGCGTGGCCGCAGGCCGAGGGCGGGCTGGGGGCCCTGGCCGAGGCCGTGCACGGCCACGGGATGCAGTTCGGGCTGTGGTTCGAGCCGGAGATGGTCAACCCCGACTCCGACCTGTTCCGCGCCCACCCCGAGTGGGTGCTGTCGGCCAGGGGCACCACGCCCCTGCTGGAGAGGGACCAGCTGGTGCTCGACCTCTCCCGGGCGGAGGTGCGCGAGCACGTCCGCGACGCGGTCTCGGCGGTCCTGAGCGCCATACCTGTCGACTACGTGAAGTGGGACCACAACCGCGACCTGCTGGAGGCCGGTGGCGCCGCCGCGGGTCCGGGGACGGGCGGGCGGCCCGTGGTGAGCGCCCACACCG
Organism: Actinomycetales bacterium; assembly: GCA_022701985.1. Taxonomy (GTDB): domain Bacteria; phylum Actinomycetota; class Actinomycetes; order Actinomycetales; family Quadrisphaeraceae; genus Quadrisphaera. The sequence goes on along the minus strand of JAKONK010000235.1, from coordinate 37,765 downwards.
CGGGGTTCTACCGCCTGCTCGACGAGCTGCGCGCCGCCCACCCGGACGTGGAGTGGGAGAGCTGCGCCTCCGGTGGCGGCCGGGTCGACCTGGAGGTGCTCCAGCACGTGCAGCGCGTGTGGACCTCCGACATGACCGACGCGGTGGCCCGCCAGGACATCCAGCGCTGGATGGTCCAGCAGGCGCCTCCGGAGCTCCTGGGGGCCCACGTCTCGGCGCCGGTCTCCCACCAGACGCACCGGAGCGTCCCGCTGGACTTCCGCGCCGCGACGGCGCTGTTCGGGGCGTTCGGCATCGAGTGGGACGTCTCGACGGCCTCCGACGCGGACCGCGCGCGCCTGGCGCAGTGGGTGCAGGTCTACAAGGACCACCGCGGGCTGCTGCACTCCGGGCGCACCTGGCGCGCCGACTCGCCGGACCCGGCGGTGCGCGCCCACGGAGTCGTCGCCCTCGACGGGTCGGAGGCGCTGGTGGCGCAGGTGCAGATGGGGGAGTCCTTCGTGGAGCACCCCGTGCCCGTGCGCGTGCCCGTCGGCCCGGGGGGCCTGGACCCGGCCCGCCGCTACCGCGCCACCTGGGTGGGCCCGGCCGACGCGGACGGCTCCCGCGCGCCCGAGCCCGACCGCGGTGCCCGGGCCAACCGCAGGCTCGGGCCGGTCGAGGCCGTGGGCCCCGCGGGCGGGGTGGCGCTGCCGGGGTCGGTGTGGGGCTCGGTGGGCCTGGTGCTGCCGCGGCGGTACCCGCTCACGGTGACCCTGGTGCACCTCCGGGCGGAGTGACGGGAGCAGCTGCCTCGCCCGGGGGGTCGTGCACCACGGCGGCGCCCGCCACCAGCGCGGTGAGCGCGTCGCCGTGGAGCACCCGCGCCACCGCGGCCCCGGCGCCCAGGGCCCGGGTGAGCTCGGCGAGCGGCAGCGGCGCGTGGCTGGCCAGCAGCACCGCGTTGCCGTGGCGGCGCCCCCGCAGCACCCCCGGCTCCAGCGCCGCCGCGACGTGCGGGAACACCGACAGCAGCGTCGCGACCTCGGCCTTCAGGCCCACCGGCGACGTCCTGTCGACGGCGTTCGCCAGGTAGAGGCCCCCGCCCCGCGCGGGGTCCAGCACCCGGGCCACCTCGGCGGTGAACTCGGCGGTGACCACGTGCCGGGGCGTGGAGTCGCCGGCGAACACGTCGCGCACCACCAGGTCGGCCGAGGCGTCGCGGCGCGCCGCCAGCCCGGCGCGGGCGTCACCGGCCTGGATGCGCAGCTCGGGGGCCCGCGGCAGGTCCACCCACTCCCGCACCCGGGCCACCAGCTCGGCGTCCAGCTCCACCACCACCTGCCGGGTGCCGCCCACCCCCGCGCGCACCGCCGCGAGGTGCCGGGGCAGGGCGCACGCCCCGCCGCCCAGGTGCACCGCCCGCAGCGGCGCGCCCCCACCGGCGGGCCCCTCGGGGGGCAGGGCGAGCCGCACGCAGTCGGCCATCCACTGCAGGTACTCGAAGTCCAGGACCTCCGGGGCCCCCGCGCGCAGCGGGGAGCTCGGCACCCCGTTCACGTAGAGCGTCCACGCGCCGTCGTCGCGCTCGCGGACCCACTCCACCTGGCCGGTGGTGGTCACGAAGCGTCCCTCGGGCGGGGGCGGTGCCGCCGGGGCGGTGCTGGTGGGGCGGCGGGTCCGGCGGTCGCCGCGAGAGGGGGGCACGGTCACAGCCTGCCCCTAGGCTGGCGGACGTGGGCGAGGCGTGGGGGTGCAGGTGCTCACGGCCAGCGACGCCTTGAGCAGGGCGCTGGGGCAGTACCTGGCGCACCTGCGGGTCGAGCGGGGCCTGGCCGAGAACACCCTCGCCGCCTACCGACGAGACCTTGAGCGCTACACCGCCTGGCTGCGCGCCCAGGGCCGCACCGAGCTGGCCGCCGTGGGCGAGGCCGACGTCAGCGCGCACCTCCAGGCGCTGCGCACCGGTGAGTACGGGCCCGCTCCGGGGCCGGGCGCCGCGCTCTCCGCGGCCTCGGCCGCCCGCGCCGTCGTCGCCGTCCGCGGTTGGCACCGCTTCAGCGCCCTCGAGGGCGCCACCAGCGCCGACCCGGCCGCCGCGGTGCGCCCGCCCTCCACCCCGCGCCGCCTGCCGAAGGCCGTGCCCGTCGCCGACGTCCTCGCCCTCCTGGAGGCGGCCGGCACCGGTGAGGGTCCGCTGCCGCTGCGCGACCGCGCCCTGCTCGAGGTGCTCTACGGCACCGGTGCCCGCATCAGCGAGGCGGTCGGCCTCGACGTCGACGACCTGCCCGCCCAGGCGCTGGGCCGCGAGAGCACCGAGGGAGCGCTCCTGCGCCTGCGCGGCAAGGGCGGCAAGGAGCGCGTGGTGCCGCTCGGCTCCTACGCCGTCGCGGCCCTGGAGGCCTACCTGGTGCGCTCCCGCCCCGGGCTCGTGCAGGGGGCCGCGTCCGGCACCGCCACCAGCGCGCTGTTCCTCAACACCCGCGGAGATCGGCTCTCCCGCCAGAGCGCCTGGGCGGTGCTGCGCGCCGCGGCCGAGCGCGCCGGCGTCGGCAGCACCGAGCACCCCGTCAGCCCGCACACCCTGCGCCACTCCTTCGCCACCCACCTGCTGGAGGGCGGCGCCGACGTCCGCGTCGTCCAGGAGCTGCTCGGCCACGCCAGCGTCACGACCACGCAGATCTACACGATGGTCACCGCCGAGGCCCTGCGCGAGGTGTACGCCGCGGCCCACCCGAGGGCCCTCGGCTGACCCGTCCAGCCGGTCACCCGGGGTAGTCTTGCGACCCATGACGAGCGACCTCCAGGCCCGCGGCGCGCAGCCTCCTGCGCAGGGCCTGCTGGGTCCCACGGGCCGTCCCCTCGTCGACTTCCCGGTCCCTCCGGCCCTGTCCGGCCACGGTCCGGCGCGCATCATCGCGATGTGCAACCAGAAGGGCGGCGTCGGCAAGACGACGTCCACCATCAACCTCGGCGCGGCGCTCGCGGAGTACGGGCGCAAGGTGCTCCTGGTCGACTTCGACCCCCAGGGCGCGCTGTCGGTCGGCCTGGGCGTCAACCCCCACGAGCTGCAGCACAGCGTCTACACGCTGCTGATGGACCGCCGCGCCTCCGTGGCCGACGTCGTCGTCCCCACCCGGCTGCCCGGCGTCGACATCCTGCCCGCGAACATCGACCTGTCCGCCGCCGAGGTGCAGCTGGTGGGCGAGGTGGCCCGCGAGCAGGCGCTCGCGCGGGCGCTGCGCACCGGCACCGACGACTACGACGTCGTCCTGGTCGACTGCCAGCCCTCCCTGGGCCTGCTCACGGTCAACGCCCTCACCGCCGCCCACGGCGTGCTCATCCCGCTCGAGTGCGAGTTCTTCGCGCTGCGCGGCGTGGCGCTGCTGGTGGAGACCATCGAGAAGGTGCAGGACCGCCTCAACCCGGCCCTCGCCATCGACGGCATCCTCGCCACGATGTACGACGCGCGGACCCTGCACTCCCGCGAGGTCATCGCCCGCGTCGTGGAGGCCTTCGGAGACACCCTCTTCGACACGGTCATCGGCCGCACCGTCAAGTTCCCCGACGCCTCGGTCGCCGGGGAGCCGATCACCACCTACGCGCCCGAGCACTCCGGTGCCGAGTCCTACCGCCGCCTCGCGCGCGAGCTCGTCGCCCGCGGTGCCTCGGCCTGAGGCCGGGGGGGACACCGGGGTGCTCCCCGCCCCGCGCACCAGCAGCGAGCAGGCCCCCGGGAGCACGCCGGGGGGCGTCCTCACCGACCGCGACGCCCCCGCCTTCGACGTCCACCTGGAGAACTTCTCCGGGCCGTTCGACCTGCTGCTGGGTCTGATCTCGCGCCGGCGCCTGGAGATCACCGAGGTGGCGCTCGCCGCCGTCACCGACGAGTTCATCGCCCACCTGCGCCGGATGCTCGCCCGCGCCGACCGCGAGGACGGCTCCTCGGCCGCGGCGCTGGGGCAGGCCAGCGGCTTCCTCGTGGTCGCCGCCACCCTGCTCGACCTCAAGGCGGCACGGCTGCTGCCCGCCGAGGAGGGCGCCGAGCCCGACGCCGACGCGCTCGCCCTGGTGGAGGCGCGCGACCTGCTCTTCGCCCGCCTGCTCCAGCACCGCGCCTACGCCCGGGTGGGCGGGGTGCTCGCCGACCGGCTCGCGCAGGGGGCGCTGTCGAGCCCCCGTCCCGGAGGCGCGGGGACCGCGGACGACGACGTGCGGCGGGCCCTGCCCGAGCTGGTGCTGCCCACCACGCCGGAGCAGCTGGCCGCCCTCGCCGCCGGGGCCCTGGCCGCCGCCGGGCGCCCGCCCGAGGCCGTCGACGTCGAGCACCTGCACGCCCCCGTCGTCAGCCTCCCCGAGCAGGTCGAGGCGCTGCGCGAACGGCTGCAGGAGCGCCACGGCGCCGCGCCCGGGGTGCCCGTGCCGTTCTCCGACCTCCTCACCGACCTCCTCACCGACCCGCTCACCGGCCCCCCGGGCACCGTGTGGGTGGTGGGCAGGTTCCTGGCCGTGCTCGAGCTCTACCGGCGCGGTGAGGTCGACCTGGAGCAGGCCCGCCCCGACGAGCCGCTGCTCGTGACCTGGCGGGTCGTCGTCGACCTGCGCGAGGGCGTCTCGTGAGCGAGGACGTGGAGCAGCTGCCCGGGGGGCTGCGCGCCGCGCTGGAGGCCGTCCTCATGGTCGTGGAGGCCCCGGTGTCCGCCGCCGAGCTCGCCGAGGGCCTCGGCGTCCCCGAGACCGAGGTGGCCGGCGAGCTCGAGGCGCTCGCCGCCGCCTACCGCGCCGAGCAGCGCGGGTTCGAGCTGCGCGCCGCGGCCGGCGGGTGGCGGATCTGGAGCCGGCCCGACGCCGCGGCGCTGGTCGCCGCCTTCACCGGGGAGGCGGCCTCGGCGCGCCTGTCGCGGGCCGCGCTGGAGACCCTCGCCGTCGTCGCCTACACCCAGCCGGTGACCCGCGCGCGGGTCGCGGCGGTCCGCGGGGTCGACGTCGACTCGGTCGTGCGGACCCTCCTGGTGCGCGGCCTGGTGGCCGAGGCGGGGCGCGAGGAGGGCTCAGGGGCCACCCTGTATCGCACGACCACCTCGTTCTTGGAGAAGATCGGGGTCGACACCCTCGAGGACCTCCCTCCGCTGGCGCCGCACCTCCCGGCCGACACGGAGGTCGACGACCTCCTCGAGGCCCTCGACGACAGGAGCCCCGCATGAGCACCACCGGCCGCGACGACAGCCGCGACGACAGCCGCGATCCCCACGACCCCGACGGCGTCCGCCTGCAGAAGGTGCTCGCCGGCGCCGGTCTCGGCTCGCGCCGCGCGTGCGAGCAGATGATCGCCCAGGGACGCGTCCGCGTCGACGGCGAGCTGGTCCGCGACCAGGGCGTCCGCGTCGACCCCGCCACCGCCCAGGTCGAGGTCGACGGGATGCTGCTGCAGCTCGACACCTCGAAGGTCTACCTGGCGATGAACAAGCCGCGCGGGTACCTCTCGGCGATGTCCGACGCCGAGGGCCGCCTCACCCTCGCCGACATCCTCGACGACCGCACCGAGCAGGGCGTGCGGCTCTTCCACGTCGGGCGCCTCGATGTCGACACCGAGGGCCTGATCCTGCTCACCAACGACGGCGACCTCGCCCACCGGCTGCAGCACCCGTCCTTCGAGGTGCCCCGCACCTACGTCGCCGAGGTCAACGGCCCCGTCGAGCGCGGCATCGGCAAGCAGCTGCGCGACGGCGTGGAGCTGGAGGACGGCATCGCCCGCGCCGACTCCTTCCGCCTGGTCGACTCCCTGCCCGGCAAGGCGTTCGTCGAGATCGTCCTTCACGAGGGCCGCAAGCACGTGGTGCGCCGCATGCTGGAGGAGGTCGGCTACCCGGTCATCCGCCTGGCCCGCACCGCCATCGGCCCGATCCAGCTCGGCGACCTGCGGCCCGGGGTGACCCGCTCGCTCACCCGCGAGGAGGTCTCCCAGCTGCGCAGCGCCGGCCCGGGCAGCCAGCCCGGTCAGCGCGTGCGGCGCCCCAAGGGCAGCCGCCCGGTGGCCAAGGCCCCCGACCGCCGCGGCATCGAGGTCGTCACCGCCGACAAGCGCCGCAGCACCGGTGCCTCCAAGGCGGCCCGCGCCGCGAAGGCCGCCAAGACCGGGCGCACCGCCGGGCGGGTGGCCGGGGCCAAGCAGCGCCGCGGCCAGGGCGGGCGCTGATGGCGCCCCCGTCGCTGCGCGCGGTGCGGGGAGCCGTGCAGCTCGACGTCGACGAGCGCGAGCACCTGCTCGCCGCGACGCGCGAGCTGGTGACCGCCGTGCTCGAGGCCAACCGGCTCTCCACCGACGACCTCGTCAACATGGTCTTCACCTGCACCCCCGACCTGACCTCGGAGTTCCCCGCGGTCGCCGCGCGCGAGCTCGGCCTGGGAGACGTGCCCCTCATGTGCGCGGTGGAGGTCGACGTCGCCGGCGCCATGCCCCGCGTGGTGCGGCTCATGGCGCTCGCCCAGACCCCGCTGGAGCGCAGCGAGGTGCAGCACGTGTACCTGCGCGGCGCGGTGGCGCTGCGCCGCGACATCGCCCAGTGACCCCCCGGTGAGCCCCCTGGGAGCCCGCACCGCCGGACCGGTGCACGTCGTCGGCACCGGCCTGCTCGGCGCCAGCGCGGCCCTCGCGCTGCGCGCCCGAGGCGTCGACGTGACCCTCGCCGACCCCTCGCCCACGGCCGCGGCGCTCGCCCGCGACCTGGGCGCGGGCCGCCTGCGCGCGCGGGACGAGGCGCCGCCGGCGCTGGTCGTGGTCGCGGCGCCGCCCGACGTGACCGCCTCCGTCGTCGCCGAGCAGCTCCAGACCTGGCCGGAGGCGGTCGTCACCGACGTGGCCAGCGTCAAGCTCACCGTGCTGACCGAGCTGCGGCGGCTGCTGGCGGCCGGTGGGGCAGACGGGGGAGGCGCTCCGGAGGCGCTGGCGAGGTACGTGGGCAGCCACCCGATGGCCGGGCGCGAGCGCTCCGGGGCCGTCGCCGCCCGCGGCACGCTCTTCGCGGGACGCCCCTGGGTGCTCTGCCCCACGCCGTCGTCGTCCCCCCGGGCCCTCGCCGCCGTCCGGGCCCTCGCCGACGACCTCGGCGCCGCACCGGTGGTGATGGAGGCCGGCGCGCACGACGAGGCGGTGGCGCTGGTCTCCCACGTGCCGCAGGTGGCCGCCTCGCTGGTGGCCGCGCGGCTGCGCCGGGCGCCCGAGCCGGCCGTGGAGCTCGCCGGGCAGGGGCTGCGCGACGTCACCCGCATCGCCGAGTCCGACCCCGCGCTGTGGGTGCAGATCCTCGGGGCGAACGCCGGCCCCGTGGCCGCCGTGCTGCGCGACCTGCGCGACGACCTCGACGGCGTGCTCGCGGCCCTGGAGCAGCTGGACCGCGTCGAGGACGCGCACGACGCGGCCGCGACGTCGCCGGGGGCGCTGGCCGCCGTCGCCCAGCTGATCGCCGACGGCGGCGCGGGCCGGGCCCGGGTGCCCGGCAAGCACGGCAGCGCACCCACCTCCTACGCGGTGGTCACCGTGCTGGTGCCCGACGCCCCCGGCGAGCTCGCGCGGCTCCTGCACGACGTCGGCGCCGCCGGTGTCAACCTCGAGGACCTGCGCCTGGAGCACTCCCCGGAGCAGCCCGTCGGGCTCGCCGAGGTGTCGGTGCTGCCTGCTGCGCGCACCCCGCTGGAGGCGGCGCTGCGCGACCTCGGGTGGGCCCTGGTCGACTAGCCCCTCGCGGTGCCGGTCAGTCGGACGGGCCGGCCGTCGGGAGGTGCTCGGAGGCCAGGGCGACCAGCGCGTCGACGGCGCCGGGGTGGGCCACCACCATCCGGCGGGTGGTCCCCGAGAGGGGCTCGCCGTCGAGGGGGACGACGGCGCCGCCCGCCTCGGACACGAGCAGCGCCGGGCCGTGCAGGTCGCGGCGGTCGCCGCCGAGGCGCAGGGTGCCCATGACGCGGCCGTCGGCCACCGAGGCGATCTCCGAGGCCGAGCTCTCGGTCACCTTCGGCAGCCAGCCCGCGCGGCCGACCTCGCCGAGCAGCGCGGCGCCGGCGCGGACCACGCCGCCGGCCTCCGCCTCGCCGGACAGCTGCAGCCGGCGGGCGGGGCCGGGGACGCCGTCCTCGCCGTCGACGCGCACGAACGCGCCGCGGCCGGCGGCGGCCGTGTACAGGTGGCCGCCGGTCCACACGGCCACGGACTCCACCAGCGGGCGCTCGCGCGGGCCGCGCCAGGCGGAGACGACCACCGACCACGGTCCGAGGCGGCGCGCGAAGTTCAGGGTCCCGTCGACGGGGTCGACCACCCAGGTGCGCCCGGTGGCGGGGTCGGCGGGGGGCCGGTCGGCGCCCTCCTCGCCGATCAGGCCGTCGAGGGGGAAGCGCTCGCGCAGCGCGTCGTCGACGGCGCGCTCGAGGTCGAGGTCGACGTCGGTGACCACCGAGCCGGTGAGGGCGGCCGCGGGCTTGCGCTGCTCGACGGCGCTCGCCTGGCGCCGGGCGGCGACGCGTCCCAGCCGGCTCACCAGCTCCCCGACGAAGGCGAGGGCCTCCTCGACGTCGTCGGCGGTGTCGTCGGCGGGGTCGTGACCTGCTGCGGGGGGGACGGGGAGGACCACGCGCCCAGGCTAGGCGGTCGGTCGGAGGTGGTCGGGGTCGCCGGTGGGAGCCGACTACCCTTCTGAGGTGCCCTCCCCGCTCCTCGACGACAGCTCCGCCGCGCCCGCCAGGGGCCTCGTGGTCGTCGTCGACGGTCCCTCCGGCTCGGGCAAGTCCACGCTGTGCCGCCGCGCCGCCGCCGCCCTCGGCGCCGGGTACCTCGACACCGGCGCCTTCTACCGCGCCGTGACGTGGGCGGCCCTGGCCGACGGCGTCGACCTGTCGGCCGACCGCGACGCCGGCTCCGCCGAGGCCGTCGCCGGGCTGGCCCGGGGCCTCGACCTGAAGGTCGGCACCGACCCCGAGAAGCCCTACGTCGTGGTGCGCGGCACCGACGTCACCGCGGCCGTCCGCGAGAGCCGCATCTCCGCCGCCGTGAGCGCCGTGGCCACCAACCTCGAGGTCCGCTCCGAGCTCATCCGCCGCCAGCGCGCCGCCCTGGCCGCGCAGGCCGCGCTGCGCGGGGTGGTGGCCGAGGGCCGCGACCTGACCACCGTGGTCGCCCCCGACGCCCCCGTGCGCGTGCTGGTGGTGGTCGACGAGGCCCGCCGCCTGGCCCGCCGCGCCCTGGAGCTGCACGGCGCGGCTGACGCCGCCGCCGTCGAGGCCACCCGCGACGAGGTGGTGCGGCGCGACCGCGACGACTCCACCGTCGCCTCCTTCACCGAGGCCGCCGACGGCGTCGTCGTCCTCGACAACTCCGGGACCCTGGAGGAGGGCGTCGAGGCGCTGCTCTCCCTGGTCCGCGACGCACTGACCACCACCGCTGGAGCCCGCGCATGAGCGCCGAAGACACCACCACCACCCACGACGGCCACGACGGCCACGACGGCCACGACGACGAGCTGGACCCCAGCGGCGCCCTGCGCGTCGGCCTGGACGACTACGAGCTCTCCGAGGACGACCTCGCCGTCCTGTCGGGCGCCTCCGACGGCGCCCACGGCGACGACGACGGCGCCGTCCTGCCCGTCATCGCGATCATCGGCCGCCCCAACGTGGGCAAGTCGACGCTGGTCAACCGCGTGCTGGGCCGCCGCGAGGCGGTCGTCCAGGACGTCCCCGGCGTCACCCGCGACCGCGTCACCTACACCACCGAGTGGGCGGGGACCCCGTTCAACGTCGTCGACACCGGCGGCTGGGAGGTCGACGTCCACGGCCTCGACGCCCGCGTCGCCGAGCAGGCCGAGATCGCCATCGAGATGGCCGACGTCGTCGTCTTCGTCGTCGACGCCTCCGTGGGGGCCACCGCCACCGACGAGGCCGTCGTCAAGCTGATCCGCCGCTCCGGCAAGCCCGTGGTGCTCGCGGCGAACAAGGTCGACGACGCGCGCACCGAGGCCGACGCCGCCCAGCTGTGGTCCCTCGGCCTGGGCGAGCCGTTCCCGGTCTCGGCGCTGCACGGCCGCGGCTCCGGCGAGCTGCTCGACGCGATGCTCGCCGCCGTCCCCGAGACGCTGGTGGGCGAGCGGGAGGTCACCGGAGGTCCCCGCCGCGTGGCCCTGCTGGGACGCCCCAACGTGGGTAAGTCGAGCCTGCTGAACAAGCTGGTCGGGTCCGAGCGCGTCGTCGTGGACCCCACCGCCGGCACCACCCGCGACCCGGTCGACGAGCTGGTCGAGCTGGGCGGGCGCCCGTGGCGCTTCGTGGACACCGCCGGCATCCGCCGCCGCGTGCACCAGACCTCCGGCGCCGACTTCTACGCCTCGCTGCGCACCCAGGCCGCCCTCGAGCGCGCCGAGGTGGCCGTGGTGCTGCTGGAGGCCTCCGAGCGCCTCACCGAGCAGGACACCCGCATCATCACCACCGTCGTGGAGTCCGGGCGCGCCCTGGTGCTGGCGTTCAACAAGTGGGACCTGACCGACGAGGAGCGCCGCCACTACCTGGAGCGCGAGATCGAGCAGGACCTGGCGCAGGTCGCCTGGGCGCCGCGGGTCAACATCTCCGCGCGCACCGGCCGGCACACCGACCGCCTCGTGCCCGCGCTCGACGTCGCCCTGGACAGCTGGGACCAGCGCATCTCCACCGGGCGCCTGAACCAGTTCCTCACCTCCGTGGTGCAGGCCCACCCGCACCCGCTGCGCGGGGGCAAGCAGCCGCGCATCCTGTTCGGCACCCAGGCCTCCACGCGGCCCCCGCGCTTCGTGCTCTTCGCCTCGGGGTTCCTGGAGGCGCAGTACCGCCGCTTCCTCGAGCGGCGCCTGCGCGAGCAGTTCGGCTTCGAGGGCAGCCCGGTCGAGGTCAGCGTGCGGGTCCGGGAGAAGCGCCGCCGCTGAGGCGCCGCCGGGCCGGCTGTCGGCCTGCTGTCGGTGGTGGCGGGCATGATCAGCAGCGTGGTCGAACACCCGTCCGGTCCTGGCCGATCCGTCGGCACCCCTGGGATGACGCTCAGCCGTGCCTGGCAGGAGTACGCGGCGACCGCTGCGGTCGACCCGAAGACCCTGTCCCTGTACGAGAGCGTCTTCGCCTGCCACGTGGAGCCCGTGCTGGGTGGCCGGCAGGTCGCTGACCTCACCGCGGACGACGTGGAGGCCCTGCTCGCGGGTGCTCGCTCCACGGGCAGCAGTCCGTCGGTGGTCCGCCTGGCCAGGCTGGTGCTGGCGGTGACCTGCCGACGAGCCATGGCCCGCGGGGTGCTCGACCGGCTGCCGACGGACGGCGTGCGCACCCCGCGTCCCGTCGCTGCACCCACCCGGGTGCTGACACCGCAGGAGTTCATCGCCGTGCGCGCCGCCATGCCCACCCCGGGGGCCAGCCTGCTCGCCGAGCTGCTCGTGCGGAGCGGTCTGCGCCTGGGTGAGGCCCTCGCGCTCGTGGCGGGTGATCTCGGTGACGGCGCGCTGCTGGTCGCTCGCTGCCTCTCCGAACCCGGACGCCGCTTCTCTGAGAGCGGAGAGCGCTTCGTCATCCGTCCCTCGACCAAGAACGGCGCCGCGCGCCGCGTCGTGGTCGGCGACGAGTTCGCAGGGCGGCTCGAGGCGTGGGCGGAGGAGCAGGGACTGGGAGTGGCCGACCTCCTCTTCCCGAGCCGGCTCGTCCTGCCCCCGCCGTCAGGCAGGCGCTTCCCGTCGAAGCAGCAGCGAGAGCCCTTGACCGCTGCGCGTCTCCAGGAGCTGGGGACCTTCACCGGTCCCAACGGGGTCACCTACCAGCACGGCACCGTGAACGGGTACGCCACGGGTCGCTGCCGCGAGGCGTGCTGCCGACAGGCCGTGTCCGAGTACTCCGCCTCCAGGGCTCGCGCTCGCCGGGCCCTCGCCGGACCGCAACGACCGGTGCGCAGGTCCGGGCTCGTGGCGGCGGCCGGTGCCGGAGAGCCGTCCCTGCCCGCGGAGCCCCCGCTGGGGGCGACCACGCCACAGTGTTGGGCGCGGGTGTGGTCCGAGGCGGTGCGCACCGCCGGCTTGGACTTCCGCCCGCTGCCACGCCAGACCCGGCACGCCCACGCGTCATGGCTGAACGGCGCGGGTGTCAGCGTCGACCAGATCGCGGTACGGCTCGGCCACCGCGACGAGCGCTCGACGCGCGGGTACGTCCGCCCCGTGGGCGCTGAACCAGAGGTCGTCGCCGTCCTGGACGGGCTGCTCGAGGCGCCGGCGTCACCTGCTCGCGGGTCCGGTGCCAGCAGCCTGTAAGGTGTTCACCGGTCCATCAAGGGCCACCGGATGTCGACCTGGTCGAGATCACGGGCTGTGGCGCAGCTTGGTAGCGCACGTGACTGGGGGTCACGGGGTCGCAGGTTCAAATCCTGTCAGCCCGACAGAAGAGCCCTGGTGGGAGTTCCTCCCACCAGGGCTCTCGTCGTCCTCGGCGCGGTGGGGCCCGCGCCCGCCGGGGTCAGCCGACGCGGACGACCATCTTGCCGGTGTTGCCGCCGCGCATCATCGAGGTGAAGGCCTCGAAGGTGCTCTCGACGCCCTCGACGACGGTCTCGTCGTGGACCAGCTCGCCGGCGGCGAACCACTCGGCGAGGCGGGCGGTCGCCTCCGGGAGCTGGGCGGCGTAGCTGCCGAGGGTGAAGCCCTGCAGGGTGAGGCCGCGGGTGATGGCGTTGGCGAGGTTGTCCGGGCCTGGGGTGCGCGGGGCGCTGCGGTCGGCGTTGTAGCCGCTGATCGCGCCGCACAGCGCCAGGCGCCCACCGCGGTTCATGACGTCGAGCGCCGCCTCGAGGTGGTCGCCGCCGACGTTGTCGAAGTAGACGTCGACACCGTCCGGGACCAGGGCGGGCAGCTGCTCGCGGACCGGGCCGGCCTTGTAGTCCAGGGCGGCGTCGAAGCCGGAGCGCTCGAGCAGGCGAGCGGTCTTCTGGGCGCCACCGGCCGAGCCGACGACGCGCGAGGCGCCCAACAGGCGGGCGACCTGGCCGACGGCGCCGCCCACGGCGCCGGCCGCGCCCGACACGAAGACGGTCTCGCCCGGCTGCAGGTGGGCCACGGCCGTCAGGCCCACGTACGCCGTCTGCCCGGTGAGCCCGAGGACGCCGAGGTGGACCGACGAGGGGGCGGCCCCGCCCGAGGGCTGGGTGGCCTCCGGGACGGCGCGGAAGCCGGACGCGTCCCCCTGGGCGACGTCGCGCCACCCGAGGGCGTGGGTCACCAGGGTGCCCACGGACAGCTGCTCGGCGGTGCTGGCGACGACGCGGCCCACGGCGCCGCCCGTCATCGCCTCGCCGAGGCCGAAGGGCGGCACGTAGCTCTTCACGTCGTCCATGCGGCCGCGCATGTAGGGGTCGACCGAGACGAACTCGTTGGCGACCCGCACCTGGCCGGGAGCGAGGTCGGGGAGGTCGACCTCCACGAGGCGGACGTCGCTGGGCTGCGGCTCGGCCTGGGGGCGGGAGACGAGCTGCCACTGGCGGCTGCGTGCGGTCATGGGGGGCCTCCTGGGGTCCTGGGGTCTGGGAACGGGGTGGTCGAGCGGGTCAGCGGGTGAGCAGTCCGACCGCGAGCAGGGCGCAGCCGAGAAGCGGCGGGCCCGCCTGGACCAGCGCGGCGCGCAGCTTGGAGCGGTCCGACAGGGCCAGCACGAGCCCGGCGGCGACCATCGAGCCGGCTCCGGTGAACGCGAGGGTGGCGCCGACCGGTCCGCCGGTGGTCGCGAGGACCACGACCCCCGCGCCCGCCGCGACGGCGAGGAAGAGGTTGTAGAAGCCCTGGTTGAACGCCAGTGCGCGCGTCGCGCGCGCCTCCTCCGGCGTGGTGCCGAAGGTGGCGCGAGCCCGCGGGCTCGTCCAGGCCAGCGACTCCAGCACGAAGATCCACCCGTGGAGGAGCGCGGCGGCGCTGATGAGGACGAGCCCGGTGGTGACCACGAGCAAGTACTGTAACGATCGTTGCACAACGATGCGAGCGGGAGGGTGCCGTGGGTCGCCAGCAGGGGTTCGACACCAGCGCCGTCGTGCGGGCGGCCCGAGCGGTCTTCTGGGAGCACGGCTACGAGGGCGCCTCCGTGCCCGCCCTCGAGCGCGCCACCGGCGTCGGCCGCTCCAGCCTCTACCACGCCTTCGGCAGCAAGCGGGGCCTGTTCGACGCCGCCGTCACCAGCTACCTCGACGAGGTCGTGCGCCCCCGCCTGCGGCCCCTGAGCGAGGCCGCCGTCGCACCGACGGCGCTCGCGGGCTACCTGACCGGCCTGCGCGATGCCCTCGCCGCGGCCCCGCGCACGCCCGGGTGCCTGCTGCTCAACACCGCCACCTCGTCCCTCGGGGGCGACGACGCGGTGGCCTCCACCGTGGGGGCCTACCGCGCCGAGCTGGGCTCCGCCCTCGCCGCCGGGGTGGGCGCCGCCCGGCCCGACCTCGGCCCCGCGGCGGCGCGCCACCTCACCGACACCCTCACCGGCCTGGTCCTGGCGGCCTTCGCCCTCGCCAGGACCGACCCGACCGCCGCCGCCGGCTGCCTGGACACCGCCCTGGTGGCGGCGTCAGCGCCGCGGTGACGGCTCAGCACCCGCCCAGGGGCACCCGCAGCCGCAGCCGGTAGCCGCCCTCACCGTCGGCACCGGCCTCCAGGTCGCCGCCCAGCAGGTCGGCGCGCTCGCGCAGCCCCACCAGCCCCATCTGGGACGACGGGAGCCCCAGCGGCCGGCCGGCGCGCGGCCCGTTGGCCACGACCACCTCCAGCTCCGGCCCCTCCGGCCCCTCCGGCCCCTCCGCCCCCTCGCGCGACCCCCGTCCCGCTGCCCGGACCCCCACCCGCACCGCCACCGCGGCCCCGGGGGCGTGCTTGCGGGCGTTGGTCAGCCCCTCCTGCACCGTGCGGTACACCGCCCGCTCGACCGGCGGCTCCAGGACCAGGCCGTCGTCGAGCTCCAGCGACGCCCCGCAGCCCGACGCCTCCACCAGGTGCCGCAGGTCGCGCAGCCGGGGCTGCGGCTCCGAGGGCGCCTGGCCGGGCCGGGGGGCCCGCAGCACCCCGACCATGTGGCGCAGCTCCTCCAGCGTCGCCACCCCGAGCTCGCGGATGGTCGAGGCGCTGGTGCGCACCACCTCGTCGCGGGCGGTGACCTGCAGCGCCCCCGCCTGCACCGCGATCAGGCTCACCTGGTGCGAGACGACGTCGTGCATCTCGCGTGCCAGCCGCAGCCGCTCGCGCTCCAGCGCCCGGGCCTCGCGCAGCTCCCGCTCCGCGCAGTGGGCGGCGTCCAGCGCCACCAGCTGGTGGCGCAGCTCCTCGCGGGCCCGCGCCAGGCGGCCCAGCGCCACGGGCGCCGCCCCCGCCAGCGACCCGTAGACGAGGTCCAGCAGCAGGTCGCGGGGGCTCTGGGAGGCCAGCGCCAGCAGCTCGCGCGGCACCGGAGGCGTGGGCAGCGCCGCCAGCGCGGCGGTCACCGCCCCCGCCACCAGCGACAGCCGCTGGTGCTCCGCGCGGCGCGACAGCTGGTACAGCGCCACCAGCGCCGGCACCAGCGCGAACGACAGCGACAGCGCCGGCAGCGCCATCAGGAACCCGACCGCCGGCAGCCGCCTCCTCAGGAGCAGGCCCAGCAGCGCCACCCCCGCGGCCAGCGCCCCCCAGCTCTCGACGCGCTCACCCGCGGAGGTGGTCAGCGCGTCCAGCGCCGCGGCCGCCAGCAGGCCCGCCTCGCCCAGCACGCGCAGCGCCGCCGGCGCCCAGGGCGCCCGCGCCGCGACGGCCGCCCAGCGCCCCGGCTCACCCACCCGGGAGCCACCCGTCGTCCAGACCCGCCTGCCGCGCCACCAGCGCCGCCTGCACCCGGCTGCTGACACCGAGCTTGCCCAGCACCGCGCTCACGTGGTCCTTCGCCGTGCTCGACCGCATCCCCAGCCGCCGCCCCACCTCCGCGTTCGACAGCCCCTGCCCCAGCAGCGCCAGCACCTCCCGCTCCCGAGCCGTCAGCGCGGCCACCTGCGCCCGCGCGCCGGCGCTGCCCGCGTCGCGCCGTCCCAGCAGCGCCCCCGCGGCACCGGGGGACAGGACCACCGCCCCGGCCGCCAGCGCCACCACCGAGGCCACCAGCTGCTCGGGAGGGGTGTCCTTCAGCAGGAACCCCGCCGCCCCGAGCGCCAGCGCCTCCTCGACGTGCTCGTCGGCGTCGAACGACGTCAGCATCGCCACCGCCGGGGGCCGCGGGAGCGCCACCAGCTGCGGCAGCACCGCCAGGCCGTCGACGACGGGCATCCGCACGTCCAGCAGCACCACGTCGGGCCGCGACGCCGCGACGACGCCCGCGGCGTCCACCCCCGTGGCGCACGCCAGCACCTCCACCGCCTCGGAGGCGTCCAGCACCGCCCGGAGGCAGGAGCGCACCAGCGCCTCGTCGTCGACCACCACGACCCCCACCACCCCGCGATGATGTCGGGCCCCGCCCGGCCGCGGGCGGCCGGGCCCTCCGCCCACCCGGTCGGACCACTGCGATGCTTGCCCGGTGCAGAGCCCGGCCAGCAGCACGACCCCCACCAGCGCCCCCACCAGCGCCCCCAGCACGCAGCGCCGGCGGCCCGACGCGTCCATGACCCTGCTCGTGGAGGTCGTCGAGCGCCCCCTGGACCCCGGCTACGCCGCCGCCGCCGAGCGCCGGCGCTCGCGGGAGGCCACCGGCACCGAGGCCTCCCGCCGCGGGCAGCACCGCCGCCGGGCCGTCACCACGGCGGCGATGGCGCTCGTGGCGGGCCTGCTGGTCACCGGCGCGGCCTCGGCGCTCACCCGCCCCAGCGACCCCGACGACCGCGGCGCCCTGGTCAGCGACATCGAGCGCCGCACCGCCGAGGCCGACGACGCCGCCGCGCAGGCCGCCTCGCTGCGCGCCGAGGTCCAGGCGCAGCAGGACGCCCTGCTCACCGGCGACGCGGGCGCCCCCGCGCGCGACCCCGGCCTGCTGGTGGGATCGGGGACCACGGCCGTGACCGGACCCGGCCTGGTCGTCACCGTCTCCGACGGCCCCGCCGCCGCCGCAGACGGCGCCAGCGACCCCCGCGACGTCGACCCCGACGTCGACGCCCGCGTCCAGGACGGCGACCTCCAGCGCGTGGCCAACGGCCTGTGGAGCTCCGGTGCCGAGGCGGTGGCCATCAACGGGCAGCGCCTCACCGCGGCCACGGCCATCCGCAGCGCCGGCGGCGCGGTGCTGGTCAACTTCCGGCCGCTGTCCCCGCCCTACCGCGTCGAGGCCGTCGGCTCGCCCAACGCCCTCGCCGCCTCGTTCGCGCTGACCCCCGCCGCGCGGTGGCTGCAGGCCCTGTCGGACCAGTACGGCATCGGCGTCCAGGTCTCGACGTCGGACGAGCTGGAGCTGCCCGCGCTCGACGCGCAGCGCCTCTACAGTGCTCGGGTCCCCGAGGAGCAGGAGCCCACCCCGTGATCGCCGCCGTCGGCCTCGTGCTGGGCATCGTCCTGGGTCTGGTGCTCGACCCGTCCGTACCGCCCTGGCTGCAGCCCTACCTGCCGATCGCGGTGGTCGCCGCCCTGGACGCCGTCTTCGGGGGGTTCCGCGCCCTGCTCGACGGCATCTTCGACGACCGGGTCTTCATCGTCTCGTTCCTGTCGAACGTGGTGGTCGCGGCCGTCATCGTCTACCTCGGCGACCAGCTCGGCGTCGGCAGCCAGCTGTCCACCGGCGTGATCGTGGTCCTCGGCATCCGCATCTTCTCCAACGTCGCCTCCATCCGGCGGCACCTGTTCAAGGCATGAGCGCCCCTTCCGCGGGCGGGTCGGAGCAGCCGGAGCACCCGGAGCAGCCCGGCGGCACCGGTGAGCAGCCCGCCGTCCTGCCCGGCCAGCTGGCCCTTGACCTGCCCGCCCCGGAGCCCGCCCCGGAACCCGGGGCCACCCCGGAAGCCGCTCCTGAGCCCGAGCCGGGCCCTGAGCCGGTCCCCACCGCTGCGCCGGCCGCCGAGCGGCCCGGCAGCGGTGGCCGGCCCGTCACCGGGATGCGGGGGCTGCGGGCTGCGCTGGCACCCCGCGCGACCCGCGGGCAGGTCGTCGTCGGGCTGCTGTGCCTGCTGCTGGGCGTGGCGGTCGCGGTGCAGGTGCGCCAGCGCACCGGCGCCGACCTGGCCGGCCTGCCCCAGTCGGAGCTGCTCGGCCTCCTGGACGACGCCACCGACCGCTCCGACCGCCTGCAGCGCGAGATCAGCGAGCTGGAGACGGCCCGCGGCCAGCTGGAGGCCAGCGGTGACCAGCAGGCGGCTGCACGCGAGCTGGCGCAGCAGCGCCTGGACACCCTCGGCATCCTCGCCGGGACCCTGCCGGCCAGCGGTCCGGGGATCCGCCTCACCGTCCAGGTCCCCGCGGGCACCACGCCCAGCGCTGCCACGCTGCTGCTCGGAGCCGTGCAGGAGCTGCGCGACGCCGGCGCGGAGTCCATCCAGATCGGTGACGCGCGCGTCGTCGCGAGCACCGCGTTCACCGACGACGCGACCTCCGCGGACGGGGCCGTCGCGGTCACCGGCCCCGGAGGACCCGTGGTCGTGCGCGCTCCCTTCACGGTCCTCGCGGTGGGCGGAGCGCAGACCCTGGCGTCCGCGATGGAGTTCCCCGACGGCGTCGGTCCGACGGTCCGGCGGGTGGGCGGGTCCATCAGCGTGGAGCAGCTCGACGAGGTCGAGGTGACGGCGTTGCAGCCCGCGCCGGAGCCTGCGTACGCTCGGCCGGTCGACCCGGCCGACGCCGGCTGACGCCCCCCACGCCTCCAGGAGGACGCCCCGTGACCGACGTCGACGTGCCCGAGGGCCTGCGCTACACCGCCGAGCACGAGTGGGTGGCCGACGCCGGCGACGGCGTGGTCCGGGTGGGCATCACCGCGTTCGCGCAGGGCGAGCTCGGTGACATCGTCTACGTCTCCCTGCCCGCGGTGGGCGAGCGCGTGGAGGCCGGCACCTCCTGCGGCGAGCTGGAGTCGACCAAGAGCGTCAGCGACCTGTACGCGCCGGTGACCGGTGAGGTGGTCGCCCGCAACGACAGCCTCGACGGCAGCCCGGAGCTGGTGAACTCCGACCCGTACGGCGAGGGCTGGGTCCTCGACCTGCGGCTGGACGACCCGGCCGCCCTCGAGGCGCTGCTGGACGCCGCCGGCTACCGCGCGCAGATCTCCTGACCGCACCGGCGGGCGCGGCGAGGTGGCTAGGGTGGGTCTGTGAGCGAGCGCGACGAGAACGGGCGCGCCGAGGCCGAGCGCGTCGAGCCCGGTCGCGGCGGTTCGGACACCACGATGTCCTTCCCGGCCATCTCGGTGCCCGAGGTCGACGTCTCCGGTGAGGCGCCTCCGCCCGGCCTGACGTCCGACCAGCAGCGCGCCGTCGACGCGCTCCCGGAGGACTGCGCCCTGCTGGTGGTCCAGCGCGGCCCCAACGCCGGGGCGCGGTTCCTGCTCGACGCCGAGCGCACCACCGCCGGGCGCCAGCCCAGCAGCGACATCTTCCTGGACGACGTCACCGTCTCCCGCCGGCACGCGGAGTTCGTCCGCGACGGCGAGCGGTTCCGCGTGCGCGACGTCGGCAGCCTGAACGGCACCTACGTGAACCGCGACCGGGTCGACGACGTCCTGCTGTCCGCGGGCGACGAGGTGCAGATCGGGAAGTACCGCCTCACCTTCCACCCCTACCGCGCCGCCCGGTGACGCTGCGGTGACCCCGCCCCCGCAGGGCTCGGGGGCCGCCGGCCGCAGCGAGGAGCCGCTGCTCACCATCGGGGAGCTGCTCTCGCGCCTGGCGCCCGAGTTCCCCGACGTGTCGCACTCCAAGGTCCGGTTCCTCGAGGACCGGGGTCTGGTCTCCCCCCAGCGCACCCCGAGCGGCTACCGCAAGTTCGCCCCGGCCGACGTCGAGCGCCTGCGCGCCGTCCTGACCCTCCAGCGCGACCAGTACCTGCCGCTGCGGGTCATCCGCGCCCACCTCGACGCCCAGGACGCCGGCCTCGGGCCCGCCGCCGCTCCGGAGGTGCCCGCCGACCCGGCGCCGGTCCCGCCCCGCGCGCCGGCCCCGGCTCCCGAGGCCGAGGCCCCGACGGAGCCCGCCGCTGTGACGCGCGCCGAGGCGCTCGAGGCCGCCGGCGGCGCGACCGGGCTGCTCGAGGCGCTGGAGGACCACGGCTTGCTGCCCCGCGAGAGCGCGGGCCACTACCCCGCGGCCGCCCTCGACCTGGTGCGGGCGGCTCGCGTGCTGGCCGACCACGGCATCGAGCCACGCCACCTGCGGGCGCTGCGCAGCGCCGTCGGTCACGAGGCGGCCCTCGTGGAGCAGGTGGTGAGCCCCCTGCGGCGCCAGCGCTCCGCCGACGGCGACGGCGAGGCGCAGCGGGTGGGCAACGAGCTGGTGGCGTCGATGCTCGCGCTGCACGCCGCGGCCCTGGGGTGCGCCCTCGACCAGGTGATCACGGTGCCGGCGGTGCCGGCCCGGTCGTGAGCCCGACCGGGGGTTACGGTGGGCGGGTGCGTGAGCTGGACGTCGTGGGTGTCAGGGTCGAGATGCCCTCGAACAACCCCATCGTGCTGCTGCGGGAGCGCGACGGCGACCGCTTCCTGCCCATCTGGATCGGGGCTCCCGAGGCCAGTGCCATCGCCTTCGCCCAGCAGGGCGTCGTGCCGCCGAGGCCCCTGACCCACGACCTGCTGAAGGACGTCATCACCGCGGTCGGCCGCCAGCTGGTCGAGGTGCGCATCGTGTCGGTGACCGACGGCGTCTACCACGCCGAGCTCGTCCTCGACGGCGGTCTGACGGTCAGCGCCCGGTCCTCCGACGCGATCGCCCTGGCCCTGCGGACCGGGTCCCCGATCCTGGGCGCCGAGGAGGTGCTCGAGACCGGCGGCCTGCCCGCCCCTGAGCAGGACGAGGACGAGGTCGAGAAGTTCCGCGAGTTCCTCGACCACGTGAGCGCCGAGGACTTCGAGGCCCCCGGCGGAGACGACACGCCGGGGACCGACACGCCCGGCCGTTGAGGGCCTCCGTCGTTGACGGGCGCCGTGGGCGGCCCTACCGTCATGGAGACGACGTGCGCCCGACCTGGTGCCGTCGCGAGGACAGGAGGTCCGCGTGAGGGGCTCGGGAGACGGCGGCGGGACCCGCGGGTCCGTCGCTGCGCAGAGCCTGCTGTTCACGGAGGCGCTCCCCGCGCTCGACCGTGACGCGGGCTACCGGGGCCCCACGGCCTGCAAGGCGGCGGGGATCACCTACCGCCAGCTCGACTACTGGGCCCGCACGGGCCTGGTGGAGCCCAGCGTCCGCCCCGCCAGCGGCTCGGGCACCCAGCGGCTCTACGGCTTCCGCGACATCCTCGTGCTCAAGGTGGTCAAGCGGCTGCTCGACACCGGCGTCTCCCTGCAGCAGATCCGCTCCGCCGTCGTGCACCTGCGCGAGCGCGAGGTCGAGGACCTGGCGCAGATCACGCTCATGAGCGACGGCGCCAGCGTCTACGAGTGCACCTCCGCCGAGGAGGTCGTCGACCTCGTCCAGGGCGGGCAGGGCGTCTTCGGCATCGCCGTGGGCCGCGTCTGGCGCGAGGTGGAGTCCTCGCTGGCCACCCTGCCGAGCGAGAAGGTCGACGGCGGCGGCTCCGGCACCGACGAGCTCGCCGCCCGCCGGGCCGCCCGGCGCACCACCTGACCAGCGGCCCACCCCGCCCGTCCGGCCCCCTCAGCCCAGCACGGTCCGCAGCCTCGAGCCGGTGGCGGTCCGGAGCACCTC
The DNA here is from genome assembly GCA_022701985.1 of Actinomycetales bacterium. Taxonomy (GTDB): domain Bacteria; phylum Actinomycetota; class Actinomycetes; order Actinomycetales; family Quadrisphaeraceae; genus Quadrisphaera. Next base: position 15,987 of record JAKONK010000235.1, on the reverse strand, counting down.
CAGGCGCGCCGGCACGCGGGTGCGCAGCTCCGGGACGTGGCTGACGAGCCCCACGGCGCGCCCCCCGGCGCGCAGCTGCTCCAGCACGCCCATCACCTCCTCCAGCGACTCCGGGTCGAGGGTGCCGAACCCCTCGTCGACGAAGAGGGTCTCCACCGGCGTCCCGCCGCCCTCGGCGCGCACGACGTCGGCCAGGCCCAGCGCCAGCGCCAGGGAGGCCATGAAGGTCTCACCGCCGGACAGGGTGGCGACGTCGCGCTCCACGCCCGTCCAGGCGTCCAGGACCCTCAGCCCCAGCCCCGAGCCCGCGCCGCGGCGCTCCAGGGCGTCGGTGTGCACCAGGCGGTAGCGGCCGTCGCTCATCACCTCCAGGCGCTCGCTGGCGGAGACCGCCACCTGCTCCAGCCGGGCCGCCAGCACGAACGTCGACAGCTTCATCCGCCGGGTGTTGCCGCCCCCCGTGCCCTCGGCGCAGCGGGCCAGGTCACCGGTGACCTCCGCGGCGACCGCCAGCGGCCGCGCGGCGGCAGCCCGGTCGCGGACCTCCACCTCGAGGCGCTCCAGCACCTGCGCGGCGCTGCGCGCGCGCTCTGCTGCGCGCACCGCGGCGTCGGCAGCGGCGTCAGCCTCCTCGCGCTCGCGCCGGGCTCCGTCCAGCGCCGCGACCAGGCCGTCCACCAGGCCGTCCACCAGGCCGTCCACCAGCCCGTCTGAGGGGTCAGCGGGGTCAGCCGCACCCAGCTCCTCGAGCTGCGCCTGCACCCGTTCGCGGGCGCGCTCGTGCTCGGCGACGGCCTGCTCGAGGTGGCGGCGCACTCCCGCCGGTCGCTCGGCGAGCACCGCGGCGGCCAGGTCGGTGAAGCCCGCCGCGGTCGCGGCCCCGCGGGCGGTCTCGCGCGCCGCCTGCGCCGAGGTGCGGGCGGTGGCCTCGGCCTCGGTGGCGGTGGCGAGCTCCTCGGCGGCGTCGGCCAGGGCGGCCAGGCGCGCGCTGCGCTCGGCGAGCCCCACCTCGCCGTCACGGGCGCCCTCGAGGCGCGCGGAGTCGCGGGCCAGGCCGACAGCGAGCTGCTCGGCCCGCTCACCCAGGCGCGCCAGGGACGCCGCGACCTGCCCCTGAGCGCGCACCGCTGCCGCGTCGGCGGCCTCGACGTCGGCCAGCTGGGTCGTGAGGCGTTCGACGAGCGCCGCAGCGGACGCTGCGGCCGCAGCCCGGACACGCGCGTCCTCGACGCGTCCAGCGGCCTCCGCGGTGCTCAGGTCACCGGCTCGGGCGCGAGCGGCGACCACCTCGCGCCGGAGGTCGTCGAGGCGCTGCTGGGCCGACGTCGCGGCTGCCTCGGCGAGGTCCCAGCGCTGCTGGGCGGCGTCCTCGGCGGCGGCCGCGCTGCTGCCCGAGCCCGCAGCCCCCGCTGCGCCGCCGGGGTCGGGGGGAGCCGCGGGAGCGGGGTGCTCGCAGGCGCCGCACACCGGGCAGGCCGCACCGGGCAGCAGACGGGCGGCCAGCTCGGCGGCGACGCCGTCCAGCCGCACCTGACGAGCGTCCAGCCACGTCGCGCGGGCCTCCAGCGCGGTCTGCGCCGCCTCCCGGGTCCCCTCGGCCGCGGTGGCGTGCCGGACCCCCAGGGCGTCGGCCGCGCGTGCGTGCTCCAGCAGGCGCTCGGCCTCCTCGAGCGCTGCAGCGGCCGCCGGGGCGAGCGAGGCCCGGTCGGCGTGGGCGCTGAGCTGCTCGGCCAGGTCGGTGCGGCGGAGCGCGTGCTGCTCGCGCTCTCCCACCACGCGCTGCTGCTGGACGTGGACCCGCTCGTGCTCGGCGGCCACCTCACGGGCCTGCGCCTGCCGGGACACCAGGTCGGACTCCAGCGCCACCAGCTCGCTCAGGCGGCCCTGCTCGCGGCGGTGCTCGGCGGCGCGCTCGCGCAGGTGCTGGGAGGTCGCCGGCTCCTGCTCCGCCCCGGGGGTGCCGGCGGCCCCGGCGACCTCGGCCAGGTGCGCGGCAGCGGCGCCGGCGCGGGTGGTGGCGGCGTGCAGGACGGCGTCTGCGGTCCGCGCGGCGTGCAGGTGACCGGCCAGACCTGCCGCGGCCGCCGCCGCCGCCAGCTCGGTGCGCTGGGCGGCGACGCCCCGCTCGGCCTGGAGCAGGACGCGGCGCTGCGAGCCCAGCTCGGCGCGGCGCTGCGCCCGGTCGGCGGTGGTCCGCGCGGCGTGCTCGTGGGCCTGCGCCTCGCGGGCCGCAGACGCGGTGGAGGAGCGGTGGGCCTCCGCGGAGGCGGCCGCGGCGCTCACGGCCCCGGCCAGCTGGGCCACGCGGTCGACCAGCTGCTCCAGCCCGCCGAGCCCGCCAGCCTCGTCACCGTTCCCCTCGGGAGGTGCCGGAGCCCACTCGGCGGCGGTGTGCTCGGCGCGCTCGGCGGTCGAGACCAGCGCTGCGGTGGCCCGCTCCAGCGCCGCGGCGCTCCGGGTGCGCTCGGCCACCAGCCACCGCTCGGCGCGCTCGAAGCGGTCGGTGGCGAACAGGTGCTGCAGCAGCGCCCGGCGCTCGGCGACCCCGGAGCGCAGGAAGGCGGCGAACTGGCCCTGGGGCAGCAGCACCACGGTGGCGAACTGCGCCAGGCCCATGCCCAGCAGGTCCGTGACGAGCTGCGCGGCCTCGTCGTTGCGCGACGACAGCGGCCGCCACCCGTCGTCCCCGGCCTCGGGGTGATCGGGGGCGTGCTCGCTGAGCAGGGTGCGCGCCTGCTCGGTGGTGGTGCCCTCGCCGCGGCGCTTGGGCCGCTGCCAGGCCGGGGAGCGCTCCACCCGCAGCCGACGCCCGCCGACGGTCAGCTCCAGCTCGACCACCGGCGGCAGGTCGGGGGCGGCGTGGTGGGAGCGCAGGTCGGGGGCCGCGGCGGCGCGGGCGCCCGGGACGGCGCCGTAGAGGGCGAAGCAGACCGCGTCCAGCACGCTGGTCTTGCCCGCCCCGGTCCGCCCGTGCAGCAGGAACAGGCCGTCCGCGGCCAGGGCGTCGAGGTCGACCTGCTCGCTGCCGGCGAAGGGCCCGAAGGCCTGCACCGACAGGCGGTGGAGCCTCACGCCACCACCCCTGCGGCAGCGCCACCAGAGCTGGCGGAGCTGCTGGACGTGCCGGTGAGCGGGCGCTCGCCGTCGCGCAGGTCGACGGCGGCCAGCTCCGGCCTCGGAGCGGGGTCGGCGTCGACGTGCTCGGTGCGGGTGGCCTCCAGCGCGGCCCGCAGCAGGGAGCGCTCGCCGTCGTCGGCGGCGCGGCCGCGGGCGTGCTCGACGAAGGAGCAGCACAGGGCCTCGTCGTCCAGGCCGGCGACGCGCTCGGCGTAGCCCGCCGGGCGCCGGGCGCCGGGGACCGGGTCGGGCTCCCAGGAGAGCACCAGCACGTGGGGGAAGCGGGTGCGCAGCGCGGCCATCGGCTCGCGGGGGCGCTCGGGGTCGGTGAGCACCACCTGGCACCACGCGCCCTCGGCCCCGGCGTGCTCGGAGGCGCTCAGCAGGTGCTCCAGGCGGCCCCGCAGCAGCGCCAGGGCCCGGGGCGGGGTCACGTCGACGGCGTCGACCCGCTCCACCCCGCTCGCGCCGAGCTCGACCAGCCAGTGGCCCTTGGAGCGCCCGGCCTCGCCGAAGGAGTACGCCAGCGGGGACCCGGAGTAGCGGGCGGTCTCGGTGACCGCCTGGCGGCCGTGGAGGTGCCCCAGGGCCAGGTAGTCGGGGCGGCCAGCGGGTCCGTCGTCGGGGTGGCCCAGGAGCACGCCGGCGGGCACCGACCCGACGCCCCCGACGGTGATGTCGCGCTCGTCGCCGCTGGCCTCGCCGCCGACGACGAACGCGTGGGCGGCGACCAGTGCGCGGGTGCGGCCCCGGGCGCCGTCGCCGGCGCGGCGCGAGGCCAGGTCGGCGCGCACCCTGGACCCCACCTCGCCCAGGACCGCCGCGTGGCTGCGGGCGGTGCCGAGCTGGCCGGCCACCAGGCCCGGCTCCAGGTACGGGACGCCGTACAGCGCCACCGGGCCGTGGGCGTCGGCGAGCTCGACGGGGCGGGCGGCGTCGGCCACGCGGGTGCGCAGGTGCAGCCCCGCGCCCTCGGTGGCGCGCCCGCCGAAGCCCAGGCGGGTGGCGGAGTCGTGGTTGCCGCTGGTCAGGAGCACCTGCGCGCCGGTGCCGAGGAGGCGGTGCAGCGCGTCGTCCAGGACGGCGACCGCGTCGACGGCGGGCAGGGCCCTGTCGTAGACGTCACCGGCGACGACGACGGCGTCGACGCGCTCGGCGCGCACCACCTCGACGAGGGCGTCGAGGGCGGCGGCCTGGTGCTCGAGCATGCCCACGCGGTGGAAGGAGCGGCCCAGGTGCCAGTCGGAGGTGTGGAGGATCCGCACCCCTGCGACGCTAGGCCGCCCCACCGACAGCCCGTCGCGCCGGGGTGGGTGCTGAGGAGGTGGCCGTGGGCCAGGAGGTCGACCCCGACGCGCTGGGACCGGACCGGCTGCGCGAGCACCGCGCCAAGCTGCAGCAGGACCTCACCGCGCTCGCGGGAATGCTCGCGGGTGACCGGAGCCCCCTCGGACGGGTGTTCGACGCGGGGGCCCCCGAGGTCGGGCTCGAGCTCGAGCTGGTGCTCACCGACCCCGCCACCGGCGCCCCGGCCCGCTGCAACGAGGACGTGCTGGCCCGCATCGCCGGCACCCCCGACGCCGCGCTGTGGGGCCCGGAGATCAGCGCCCACACCCTGGAGCTGAACGCCCCGCCCACCACCCTCGCCGGCGCAGGGCTCGCCGAGCTGGAACGGGGCCTGCGCTCGCGGCTGGACGCGGTCGGCGCCCGGGCCCGCGAGGCCGGTGCGCGGCTGCTGATGACGGGGATCCTGCCCACCCTGGCGCCGGAGCACCTCGCGCCGGGGTGGATGACCCGCTCCCCGCGCTACCGGGCGCTGCAGGAGGCGGTGCTCGCCGCCCGGGGGGAGGACCTCGAGCTCGACATCCGTCCGCCCGGTGGCCGTCGTGACGGAGGGGCCGAGGGTCTGCGCCACCAGCTGGGGTCGTTGGCCGCCGAGGGCGCCTGCACCAGCACCCAGGTGCACCTCAAGGTGGCCCCGGAGGACTTCGCCGACACCTGGAACGCCGCCCAGCTGCTCATGGGCCCGCAGGTGGCCCTGGGGGCCAACAGCCCCTTCGCCCTGGGACGCCGGGTGTGGGCCGAGACCCGCATCCCCCTGTTCACCCAGTCCGTCGACGTCCGCTCCCGCGAGCACGCCCGCACCGGTGTCGCCCCCCGCGTCTTCCCCGGTGACGAGTGGCTGCGTCCCGGATCCCGCTCGGGCCCGGGCGCCGACCCCCACGGCGCGCGGGAGCTGTTCGCCCAGAACGTCCGGTGCTTCCCGCCGCTGCTGCCCCAGAGCTCCGAGGAGGACCCCCTCGCCGAGCTGGCCGCCGGGAGGGTCCCCGCCCTGCCGGAGCTGTGCCTGCACGGCGGCACGGTGTGGCGCTGGAACCGCCCCGTCTACGACGTGACCCCCGCCCGCGGCGGGCTGCCCGCGCGCCCGCACCTGCGCGTGGAGAACCGGGTGCTCCCCGCCGCCCCCACGGTGCTGGACGCCTTCACCGACGCCGCGGTGTGGCTGGGGGCCGTCCGCGGTCTGCGCGAGGCCGGCCCCGACCCCACCGCGCTCCTGCCCCACGCCGCCGCCGTCGACGGCCTGTTCGACGCCGCCCGCCACGGCCTGGGTGCCCACCTGCCCTGGCCCGGCCTGGGACGGGTGGACGCGCGCCGGCTGCTGCTCGACGTCGTCCTGCCCCTGGCCGCCGACGGGCTCGCCGCCGCCGGGGTCGAGGGCGCCGTCGCCGACCGCTACCTCGAGGTGGCACGGGCGCGCGCCGCCTCCGGACGCAACGGCGCCACCTGGCAGGTCCGCACCGCCGCCGCGCTCGAGGCGCGCGGCGCCGACCGCCCCGCGGCGCTCGCGGGCCTGGTGGAGCGCTACGCCGACCACATGGAGGCCGGCGCACCGGTGCACACCTGGCCGCTGGAGACCTAGGCCAGGCGCGCGGGGAAGCCGCCGGTGGCGATCGGGCCCCAGCGCGTGGGCGCGATGCTGATCAGCGACTTGCCCTGGTCGCGCATCGCCCGGCGGTACTCCTCCCAGTCCGGGTGCTCCCCGGAGATGCAGCGGAAGTACTCCACCAGCGGCTCCACCGCGTCCTCCCCGTCGACGACCTCAGCGGTCCCGTCGACCTGCACCCACTCGTTGCCGAAGCCCGGGGACAGCACCACCAGCGAGGCCCGCGGGTCGCGGCGCAGGTTCACCGCCTTGGCGCGGTCGGGGTAGGTCGACACCACGAACCGCGCCTGCTCGACAGACCCGTCGGCACCGGGCAGCGACATCGCCACCCCGCACGTCACGGGGGAGGACTGCAGGGACCCGTCGCGGCGGAAGGTCGTGAGCACCCCATCGTGGCGCTCGCGGGCGAAGGCCAGCAGGCCGGCCAGGTCGGTGCGGGTGGAGGTCGCGATGGTGCGTGCCATGGCCAGCAACCTAGGGGGGCCTCCGGCGGGGTGCGCGTCGTGATCGGCCCCCGCTACGGTCCCTGGACACCCGTCGTGAGCCGCGCCGTCCTCCTGGAGGTCCCGTGTTCCGCAAGGTCCTGGTCGCCAACCGCGGGGAGATCGCGGTCCGCGCCTTCCGCGCCGCCGTGGAGCTGGGAGCCCGCACCGTCGCGGTCTTCCCCCACGAGGACCGCGGCGCCGTCCACCGCATCAAGGCCGACGAGGCCTACCGCATCGGGGAGCGCGGCCACCCCGTGCGCGCCTACCTCGACGTCGAGGAGGTCGTCCGGGTCGCCAGGGAGTCCGGGGCCGACGCGGTCTACCCCGGCTACGGGTTCCTCTCGGAGAACCCGCGCCTGGCCCAGGCGTGCGCCGACGCCGGCATCGCCTTCGTCGGCCCCCCGCCGGGGGTGCTGGAGCTCGCGGGCAACAAGGTCCGGGCGCTCGCGGCGGCCCGGGAGGCCGGCATTCCCGTGCTGCGCTCGTCGGCGCCCTCGGCCGACGTCGCCGAGCTGGTCGCCGCCGCCGAGGACGTCGGCTTCCCCGTCTTCGTCAAGGCCGTCGCCGGCGGCGGGGGGCGCGGCATGCGCCGCGTCGACACCCCCGCGGCCCTGCCCGAGGCCCTGGCCACCGCCATGCGCGAGGCCGAGGGCGCCTTCGGCGACCCCACCGTCTTCCTCGAGCAGGCCGTGCTGCGGCCCCGCCACATCGAGGTGCAGGTCCTCGCCGACGGCACCGGCGGTCCCGACGGCCTCGTCCACCTGTTCGAGCGCGACTGCTCCGTGCAGCGGCGCCACCAGAAGGTCATCGAGATCGCCCCCGCGCCCAACCTCGACCCCGACCTGCGCGCCGCCATGACCCGCGACGCCCTCGCCTTCGCCCGCTCCATCGGCTACGTCAACGCCGGCACCGTGGAGTTCCTCGTCGAGACCGCCGGGGAGCGCGCCGGCCAGCACGTCTTCATCGAGATGAACCCCCGCATCCAGGTCGAGCACACCGTCACCGAGGAGGTCACCGACGTCGACCTCGTCCAGGCGCAGATGCGCATCGCCTCCGGGGAGACCCTCGTCGACCTCGGCCTCACCCAGGACGCGATCGTGCTGCGCGGCGCCGCCCTGCAGTGCCGCGTCACCACCGAGGACCCCGCCAACGGCTTCCGCCCCGACACCGGCACCATCACCGCCTACCGCTCCGCCGCCGGCGCCGGCGTCCGCCTGGACGGCGGCACCATCGACACCGGCGTCGAGATCAGCGCCCACTTCGACTCCATGCTCGTCAAGGTCACCTGCCGCGGCCGCGACCTCGCCACCGCCGTCCGCCGCCAGCGCCGGGCGCTCGCGGAGTTCCGCATCCGGGGGGTCAGCACCAACATCCCCTTCCTGCAGGCGGTCCTGGACGACCCGGCCTTCACCGCCGGCGACGTCGCGACCTCCTTCATCGAGGAGCGCCCGGAGCTGCTCACCGCCCGCACCCCGGCCGACCGCGGCACCAAGCTGATGACCTACCTGGCCGACGTCACCGTGCACCGCCCCCACGGGGAGGCCCGGGCCTCGCTCTCCCCGGCGGAGAAGCTGCCCGCCACCGACCTGTCCGCCCCGCCCCCGCCCGGCTCCCGCCAGCGCCTGGCCGAGCTCGGCCCGGCCGGCTGGGCCCGCGCCCTGCGCGAGCAGACCGCGGTCGCCGTCACCGACACCACCTTCCGCGACGCCCACCAGAGCCTGCTGGCCACCAGGGTGCGCACCCGCGACCTGGTCGCCGTGGCCCCCCACGTCGCCCGCGCCACCCCCGGCCTGCTCTCGGTGGAGTGCTGGGGAGGCGCCACCTACGACGTCGCCCTGCGCTTCCTGGGAGAGGACCCCTGGGACCGCCTCGCCGCCCTGCGCGAGGCCATGCCCAACCAGGCCCTCCAGATGCTCCTGCGCGGGCGCAACACCGTCGGCTACACCCCCTACCCCGAGGCCGTCACCCGCGCCTTCGTCACCGAGGCCGCCGCCACCGGCGTCGACGTCTTCCGCGTCTTCGACGCCCTCAACGACGTCTCCCAGATGCGCCCGGCGGTCGACGCCGTCCTGGAGACCGGCACGACCGTGGCCGAGGTCGCCCTGTGCTACACCTCCGACCTGTCCGACCCCTCCGAACACCTGTACACGCTCGACTACTACCTCCGCCTGGCCGAGCAGGTCGTCGACGCCGGCGCCCACGTCCTGGCCATCAAGGACATGGCCGGCCTCCTGCGCGCCCCCGCCGCCGCCACCCTGGTCACGGCGCTGCGGGAGCGGTTCGACCTCCCCGTCCACCTCCACACCCACGACACCGCCGGCGGCCAGCTCGCCACCCTGTGGTCCGCCGTGGCCGCCGGCGTCGACGCCGTCGACACCGCCAGCGCCCCCATGGCCGGCACCACCAGCCAGCCCGCCGCCTCCGCCCTGGTCGCCGCCCTGCGCCACACCCCTCGCGACACCGGCCTCGACCTGCGCGCCGTCATGGACCTCGAGCCCTACTGGGAGGCCGTCCGCCGCCTCTACGCCCCCTTCGAGTCCGGCCTCAGCGCCCCCACCGGACGCGTGTACGACCACGAGATTCCCGGTGGCCAGCTCTCCAACCTGCGCCAGCAGGCCATCGCCCTCGGCCTGGGGGAGCGCTTCGAGCAGGTCGAGGCGATGTACCACGCCGCCGACCGCACCCTGGGGCACCTCGTCAAGGTCACCCCCTCCTCCAAGGTCGTCGGAGACCTCGCCCTCCACCTCGTCGCCGTCGGAGCCGACCCGGAGGACTTCGCCGCCGACCCCCAGCGCTACGACGTCCCCGACTCCGTCATCGCCTTCCTCTCCGGAGAGCTCGGCGACCCGCCCGGCGGTTGGCCCGAGCCCTTCCGCACCAAGGCCCTCGCCGGGCGCCCCGCCGCCCGCCCCCGCGAGACCCCCCTGTCCGAGGCCGACGCCGCCGCGCTCGCGGCACCCGGTGCCGCCTCCAGCAGGAACCGCCAGGACCTGCTGAACCGCCTGCTCTTCCCCGGCCCGTCCGCCGAGCTCGCCAGCACCCGGGAGGCCCACGGCGACGTCTCCGTCCTCGACACCCGCGACTACCTCTACGGCCTGCGGCGGGGGGTGGAGTCCACGATCCACCTCGGTCGCGGCGTCGCCCTCATCGCCGAGCTCGAGGCGGTGGGGGAGCCCGACGAGAAGGGCGTGCGCACCGTCATGACGGTGCTCAACGGGCAGCTGCGCCCCGTCGCCGTCCGCGACCGCACCCTCGCCGTGGACGTCAAGAGCGCAGAGAAGGCCGACCCCGCCCGCCCCGGCCACGTGGCCGCCCCCTTCGCCGGGGTCGTCACCCTCGTCGTCGCCGAGGGCGACGACGTCGAGGCCGGTGCCACCGTCGCGACCATCGAGGCCATGAAGATGGAGGCGTCCATCACCACCCCGGTCGCCGGCCGGGTCGCCCGCCTGGCCCTGGGGGCGGTGCAGCAGGTGGAGGGCGGCGACCTCGTCGTCGAGGTCACCCCCGCCCGAGGCGCGTGAGGTGAGGCTGCCCTCACCCCGGTGTCGTCCGCTGGGTGAGGGCAGGCTAACCTCACCGCCGTGACCACGACGGCGGACCCGAGCGCGCCCCGTGCGGGCAGCGCGGGCAGCGCGGGCAGCGCGGGCAGCGCGGGCAGCGCGGGCAGCGCGGGCAGCGCGGGCAGCGCCTCGAGCCCCGCGTCCCGCGCAGCCTCGCGCCGGGCGGTCCTCGCAGGCCTCCTGGTGCTGGTGGTGGCCGCGGTGGTCGCCAGCCTGGCCCTGGGGTCCAGGTCCCTGCCGCTGGACCAGGTCGTCGGGGCGCTCGCCGCCGGGCCCGCACCCGCTGCAGCCCCCGGGGCCCCGGAGAGCGCCGTCATCGTCTGGCAGCTGCGGGTGCCCCGCACCCTGCTCGGGCTGCTCGCCGGTGCCGCGCTCGGCGTCGCCGGCGGCCTCATGCAGGGCCACACCCGCAACCCGCTGGCAGACCCGGGCCTGCTCGGAGTCACCCAGGGCGCCGCCCTCGCGGTGGTGCTGGCCGCCACCGCGATCGGCGCCGACGGCGTCCTGCCGCCGCAGGTCACCGTCGGCGCAGCGCTGCTCGGCGCGGCCGTCGGGGCCCTCGTCGTCGTCGGGATCGCCCTGGGCGGCGCCCGCTCCCGCGGCCTCACCGACCCGCTCACCCTGGTCCTGGCGGGCGCTGCCGTGACCGCCCTGCTGGGGTCGCTGTCGCAGGCCGTGGTCCTCGCCGACGCCACCGCGCTGCAGGCCTACCGGTACTGGGCCGTCGGGGCGCTGACCGGGCCCCCCGGCGTCGTCGCCCTGGCGGCCCCGGTGGCCGCCGTCGGCCTGGTGCTCGGCCTCGCCGGCGCGCGGGCCCTGGACCTGCTGGCACTGGGGGACGACGTCGCCCGCGGGGCGGGCCTGCGGGTCGGCCCGGCCCGGGTGCTCGGCGTGGCCGGCATCGTCGCCCTGGTGGGAGCGGCCACGGCCGCCTGCGGCCCGGTCGCGTTCGTCGGCCTGGTCGTCCCGCACGTGGCCCGCGCCCTCGTGGGGCCCGTGCACCGCTGGCTGCTGCCGGTGGCGGGCCTGGTCGGCGCCGCGCTGGTGCTCGTCGCGGACGTCCTGGGGCGCCTGGTCGCCGGGGCCGGCGAGGTGCCCGTCGGGGTGGTGCTGGCCGTCCTCGGCGGGCCCGCCTTCGTGGTCCTGGTGCGCCGCCTCCGGCTGGTGACCCTGTGAGCAGCCCGGTGAGCAGCCCGGTGAGCAGCCCTGTGAGCAGCCCGGCGAGCAGCCCGGCGAGCAGCCCGGTGCTGGCGCCGCCGCGCGGCGGGCGGGCCGTGCGCGCCGGGAGGGTCTCGCTGCGGGTCGGCGGGCGCTCGGTCGGCCTCGTGCTCGCCGCCCTGGGGCTGCTGGTCCTGGTGGTCGCGGTCGACCTGTCCCGCGGCTCCGCCCAGCTGGGCCTGGGGGAGGTGTTCTCGGTGCTGGCCGGCGGGGGAGACCGGGGCGCCCGCTTCGTGGTGACCGAGCTCCGCCTGCCCCGCACCAGCACCGCCGTGGCCGTGGGAGCCCTGCTGGGCCTGTCCGGGGCCCTGCTGCAGGCCTTCGCGCGCAACCCGCTGGCCAGCCCCGACGTCCTCGGGGTCGACCGGGGGGCCGCGGCCGGCGCCGTCGTCGTCATCCTGGCCGCGACGGCCGCGCCCTCCCTGGCCGGTCCGCTCGCCGCGGTGGGCGTGCCGCTGGCCGCGGGGCTGGGGGCGATGGGCACCGCCGTCCTCATCTACGTGCTGGCCTGGCGCCACGGGGTCCACGGCACCCGCCTGGTGCTGGTCGGCATCGGCATCGCCGCGGCGCTGCAGGGCCTGATCTCCTGGATGCTCATCGGTGCGCGGCTGGAGTGGGCCGCCCAGGCCGTCCGGTTCCTGTCGGGCTCGCTGTCGGGCCGGGGCTGGGAGCAGGTCGCCCAGGCCGGCGTCGCGCTGGCGGTGCTGCTGCCGCTCGCCGTGGTGCTGGGCCACCGCCTGGACGCCCTCGTGCTGGGCGACGACACCGCCCGCGCCCTGGGGGTGCCGCTGCAGCGCAGCCAGCTCGCGGTCCTGGTGGTCTCGGTGGCCGCTGCGGCCGCCGCGGTGGTCGCCTCCGGCCCGGTCGGCTTCGTGGCGCTGCTCGTGCCGCAGGTCGCCCTGCGGCTGGCCGGCCGCGCGGCCCGGGGGCGCCCCCCGGTGCTGGCCAGCGCCGCGCTGGGCGCCGTGCTGGTGGTCCTGGCCGACTGCGTGGGCCGCACCAGCCTCGGCCTCGACGTGCTCTTCACCCTGCCCAACGAGGTTCCGGTCGGGGTGGTCACCTCGATCGTCGGAGCCCCCTACCTGATGTGGCTGCTCGTGCGACGAGCCCGAGAGAGGACCGTGTGATGGCTGTGACCGGCACGACGACGCCCCCCAGCACCCGGCTCAGCGCCCGGAGGATCCGGCTGGCCTACGGCGACCGGGTCGTGGTGGGCCGCGAGGGCGGCCTCGACCTGGCCGTCCCCGACGGCGCCCTGACCGTGGTGGTCGGGCCCAACGGCTGCGGCAAGTCCACGGTGCTGCGCTCCCTGGGCCGCCTGCTGCGCCCCAGCGCCGGCCAGGTGCTGCTGGACGGCCGCGCCATCGAGTCGATGCCCACCCGCGTCGTCGCCCAGCACCTGGCCCTGCTGCCGCAGAGCCCCACGGCCCCGGAGGGGCTGACGGTGCGCGACCTCGTCGGGCGCGGGCGCCACCCCCACCAGCGGTGGTTCTCGACGGCCTCGGCCGCCGACGACGACGCGGTGGGCCGCGCCCTCGCGCAGGTCGGGCTCACCGACCTGGCCGACCGGGTCGTCGACGAGCTCTCCGGCGGGCAGCGCCAGCGCGCCTGGATCGCCCTCGCCCTCGCCCAGGAGACCGACCTGCTGCTCCTGGACGAGCCCACCACGTTCCTGGACCTGTGCCACCAGCTGGAGGTGCTCGACCTCGTGCACTCGCTGGTGCACCCCGCTGACGACCCGGCTGACGACCCGGCGGGCGCACCCCCGCCGCGTCCGGGGCGCACCGCCGTCGTCGTCCTGCACGACCTCAACCTCACCGCCCGCTACGCCGACCACGTCGTCGCCGTGCAGGACGGCGCGGTGGTGGCCTCCGGCTCCCCGGCCGAGGTGTTCACCGAGGAGCTGCTCGAGCAGGTCTTCTCCGTGCGCGCCCGCGTGCTGGAGGACCCGGTGGCCGGGGGCCCGCTCATCGTCCCGCTGCCCGCCCGGCACGCCGTCGTCCTGCCCGCCTGCGCGGTGCCCGCCCGGACCCCCACCCGGACCCCCACCCGGACCCCTGACCAGACCGACGACCAGACCGACCAGACGACCGACCGCCCCCTGACCGCTGGAGCCACCCGATGACCCGCCCCACCCCCCACCTCGCCTCGCTGCTGGGACCCCACCTGCCGACCGCGGGCGCCTCGCGCCGCGCGGTGCTCCTGGCCGGTGCCGGGGGCCTCGCCGGCCTGCTCGCCGCCTGCGGCTCTGGTGGCTCGGGCGGTGGTGCCGGCGAGGCCGCCGCCGAGGGGGCGTCCTCGGCGCCGGCGGGACCGTGGAGCTTCACGGACGACCGCGGCCAGACCGTCACCCTGGACGCGGTGCCGCAGCGCATCGTCGGGTACGCCGACCAGGTCAGCGCCCTGTGGGGCTTCGGCATCGCGCCCACCGGCGTCTGGCACCGCTACCAGCTCGACCAGGACCTCAACTTCGCCGACCGCGACACCTCCGGCGTCACCGTCCTGGGCACCACCTACGGCGAGATCGACCTCGAGGCGCTGGCGGGCCTGGCGCCCGACCTGCTCGTGGTGCCCGGGTACCCCGCCGACTCCTCCGGGGTGCTCGGTGAGCAGCTGTTCTCCTTCGCCGACCAGGCCCAGCAGGACAGCGCCGCGAAGATCGCCCCCATCGTCGCCATCGCCCAGAAGGGCACCTCCGAGGGGGTCATCGCCCGCAACGCCGAGCTCGCCGAGTCCCTCGGCGCCGACCCGTCCTCGGCCGACCTCGTCCAGGCGCAGGCCGACTGGGAGGCCGCGTGCGAGCGCGTGCGCGCCACCGCCTCCAAGGGCCTGGTCGTCGGGGCGCTCTACGCCACCCCCAGCGACGGCATGTACTGGGCCAAGGCCTCCGACGACCCGGGGCTGGCCTTCTACGAGTCCCTCGGGGTGCAGTTCCTCCCGCTGACCACCAGCGAGTACTACTGGGAGACGGCCTCCTGGGAGAACGCGGCGCAGTACACCCCCGACGTCGTCCTCTACAGCCCCATCGACGCCCTGGACGCCGACGGGCTCAAGGCCCAGCCGACGTTCGCGCCCACCCCGGCTGCCCAGGCCTCCCAGCTGTACCCGTGGTACTTCGGCTCCCAGGACTACGTCCAGCAGGCCCGTGTGCTCAACGCCCTGGCCGACGACCTGGAGTCGGCGAACAAGGTCACCTGAGCGCTCACCCGCGGAGCAGGTCCGGGGTGAGGTTCCAGCGCCTCACCCCGGGCACGCCGTGCTCGACGTCCAGCACGCACGCGGCCGCGGTGTCCAGCAGCAGCTGCGCACCGGCCGCGGGGTCCGCCTCCAGCCACACCGCCGCCAGCACGCGCAGCAGGTGGCCGTGGGCGACGACGACGACGTCCCCCTCCTGCAGCAGGGGGCGCACCCGCCCCAGGGCGCGGCCCGCGCGGGCGGCGACGTCGGCCAGCTGCTCCCCGGGCGGCTGGCCCGGGCCACCGGGCGCCACCCCGTCGCGGAAGACCCGCCAGTCGTCACCGCGCTGCTCGCGGATCTGCGGCGTGGTGAGCCCCTCGTAGGCGCCGTAGTCCCACTCGGCGAGGTCGCCGTCGACCGAGGTGACCTCCAGCCCGGCCAGCTCGGCGGTCCGCAGCGCCCGCTGTCGGGGGCTGGACAGCACCGCGACGGGGGCGCTCCCGCCCAGCAGGTGGCGCAGCAGCGGGCCCGCGGCCCTGGCCTGCTCCTCGCCGGCGCCGGTCAGGGGCACGTCGGTGCTGCCGGTGTGCCGGCCCGTCGCCGACCACTCGGTGGTGCCGTGGCGCAGCAGCAGGAGCCGGCCCGGGTGCGGGGTGGAGGGGGTGCTCACAGGGCTCACGACAGGGGACCCTGCCAGGCCCGCCTACGATGCGCTCGGCGCGCTGCGCGCCGACCCCCACCACCGACCGGTGGGCCGAGACCCAGCCCGAGCAGGAGGACGCGCGTGACCCCGGTGCTCGCCTGGGCCACCGGGGTGCTGGCCCTGGTGGTGACCGTGCTCGCCGGCCTGGCCACCGCCCGCGGCCGGCGCATCGACGACCCCCTGCTCATCGGGGCCGCCGTGCTGGAGCTGGGCCTGCTGGTGCAGGCCGTCATCGGGTTCGTGGCGCTGGCGGTGACCGACCGCGACGTCGACGGCGTCGTCTTCAGCGGCTACCTGCTCACCAGCGTCCTGGTGATCCCGCTGGGGGCGTTCTGGGCGGTGGGGGAGAAGTCGCGCTGGGGCACGGGCGTGCTCCTGGTGGCGGCGGCGACGACGGCGATCCTCGTGGTGCGCCTGGAGCAGGTCTGGAGGACCGGTGGCTGAGCGCGTGAGGTCGACGGGGTCCGAGGGGTCCGAGGGTTCGATGGGGACGCGGATGCGCCACGGTCCGGGTCGGGTGCTGGTGGCGGTCTACGCCGTCCTGGGCCTGTCGGCGACGGTGCGCGGTGCCTACCAGGTGCTGGCCCGCTTCGACGAGGCCCCGCTGGCCTACCTGCTGAGCCTGTTCGCGGGCCTGGTCTACGTCGTGGCGACCGTCGCGCTGGTCCGCTCCACCCCCGCCTCCTGGCGGGTGGCCCTGGCCGCGGTGCTGGTCGAGCTGGTCGGCGTCCTGGCGGTGGGCACCCTGACGGTGCTCGACGCGGCGGACTTCCCCGACGGCAC
>JAKONK010000232.1 GCA_022701985.1 Actinomycetales bacterium | reverse complement strand
GTTCGGGGCACCCGTCGCGACGGCCACGATCACGGCGCCCGTCGGCAGCCGCGCCTCGACGTCCGTGTCGAGCGTGCCGTCGGCGACAGGCGAGACCGCGGTGGCGCCCACGTCGCTGGTGTCGACCGCGGCGGTGGGCCAGCCGCTGACCTCGACGTCGGTCACCGCTTCGCCGCCCTCGGTGCCTGAGGGCTCCACGGCGGGCGGGATCTCGGCAACGGCGTCGGTCAGGGCGCTACCCGCGACCCGCCTGACGTCGGTCGAGTTCGGGACTGCGCAGGCCACCACGCGCAGCACCGTGCGCCCTGTGTCCGTCGGCTTGGGCGCAGCCTTCGGCATCGTGCAGATGTCTCCCGGGCCAGTGGTGTGCACGGCGCCCGGACTGGCGAGCACGGCAGCCATCGGCCCCGTCAAGGGTGTGGCTGGCTCGCGGAGGGCCGCGCTCGAGTCGGTGCTCAGCGCGACCGGCTTCGGCCGGCTGAGCTACCGGCGTGCCGGCGACGTCGATGTCTGGGTGGGGTCGCTGTCACTCCGCTGGGATGTCGGTGACCTGAGCCTGGGCGCCAGTAGCGGCCTGCGGTAGCTGGGATAGAGAAACGCCCCGCCCTCCACTCGGAGGGCGGGGCGCTTCGTCGTATCCCATGGGTCAGCGCGAGGGAACCGGTGCCGCCTGCGCTCGCGCCAGGAGCAACGCATCGACGTCACGCGCCGAGTAGGCCCTAGCGCGGGCGCCGAGAGAGGTCACCTTCAGCGCGCCCTCAGCGGTGAGCTGTCGGACTCGGGCGCCGCTGACGCCAAGGCGGCGGGCGGCCTCCTCAGTGGACAGCAACTCGTCAGGGTCTCCCCGGTCGTCCTTCTCCCACGCCTCGCGGACGTTGAACTCGGACTCGGACATCACCTCGACGGCCACAACGTCGGCTCGGACGTTGACCTGCGCGGCGGCACCGATCGCGAGGGTGATGGCCTCGCGCGTGGCGGACAGCACGCTGTCGGACGTCAAGCTGAGCTGGGCGTCAAGCCATCCTCGGGGGCTCACACCGACGGCGGCGTGGACGTTCTGAAGGAGATCGTGCATGGCGGCTGCCAAATGCTCGACCTCCTGGGGTCGCGGGCGATATTCCAGCTCAATGTGGGCGCTGAACCAGCGCTGCTCGTCATGGGGCGTCATGACGATCACTCCTCTGCATAGGTGGTGCCTGGGTGGGCGGTGGCGATGGTGGTTGCTGATGACGCTGGTGCGAGATGGAATGGGCCCCGAGTGGGGGACCGGACCGCTTGGGCCGGTCCGGTCCCCCACCTGTCAGGCGTCCGGCTTCTTGGGCTTGCGCCCAGGCGGCCAGAGGAACCCATGGCGACGCATCGCTGCGATGCCGTTGCGGATGCCGCGCACGTCGCCGGGGGTCCCGGAGAACTGGGTGACGTACTGGGCGCCCTTGTAGACCATCGGGTGGCCGTCGCGGTTGGTCCGCCAGGTGAAGCCCTGGGCTTCGGCGGCTGCGAGGACCTTGCGGGTGTCCTTGTCCATCTCGCACCTCCTTTCTTTTGTTGTAAGAGAAGCATACCCCACCGTTTGCGCTAGCGCAAGCCGTGGGGTAAAGCGGGCTGCCCGTCGCAGCCGCGGCCGGGCTCAGCCCAGCAGCGTCTGCACGTCCGTGAAGGTGTACGCGGTGTAGACCTGGGAGTTGGGGTTCGTGGTGAAGGCCAGAGTGCCCAGCTCCGAGCCCGGCAAGGTGAAGGTCGAGACGATGTCGACGTCGGTGCCCGGGACGAGCTGCTGGGGGGCATCCTCGGTTCCGCCCTGGTCAGAGAACCAGCGCGTGGCGGTGTACCGGTTGGCTCCGTAGAGCAGGGTCTCGCCGTAGTCGATGCTGCCGTCCGGCCACAGCGGCAGGGTCTGCGAGCCGATGTTCGACAGGCGCACGGTGACGAGCACCTCGGTGTCCTCGGCCGGGTCGTTGTTGCCCATGCTCGGCGCCTGGGTGCTGACGCTGACAATCTCGGAGCGCATGCCGTCGGGGTAGACCACGAAGGCCTCGTCGGGCACGGTGACGCTGCCCTCGGCGGCGACAGCCTCGCCCCCCTCCGGGCAGGCCTGGGCGATCTCCTCGTCGCTGAGGGTGGATCCCGGCCCGCAGGGGTCCACCTCGGCCTCGCCGACGGCAGGGTCGGTGGCGCTGGGGCCGGTGGTGAGGGTCGTCGCGGGCTCGGGTGCAGGGGCCGCGGCGGGGCCGCCGCAAGCGGTCAACAGCAGCGTGGCTGTGGGCAGGGCAAGCAGGCTCAGGCGTGTGCGCACGCGCAGAGTGTCGCCCCCCGCGGCGTCGGTGCGCGCCTGCTCACGGAGCCGCTCGGGTGCCCCGCGGTGCCCCGCCGAACGGCAGGGTGCCCTGATGGTGCCCGGCATGCAGAAGGCCCCGGCCCCCAAGGGGGGAAACCGGGGCCTGACCTGCGGTGGACGATACAGGGTTCGAACCTGTGACCTCTTCCGTGTCAAGGAGGGGGGCAAGCTGAGTCACCCCATCCATCCCGATGGCTACACCTGCATCATTGGCTGAAGTGTGGGCTACAGCGGCCGCGGCTGGACCGCAACGTTTTACCTGTTCAGATACGGAGCCAGCAGCGGGACTCGAACCCGCAACCGCCCGATTACAAGTCGGGTGCGCTACCAGTTGCGCCATGCTGGCCCGCGCCGCCGCGGGAGCGCCGGTGCGTGCGCCCACCCTAGGGCTCGCCGGCCGCGCAGGCGCCGCCTCGCCGAGCCCTCCTGCGCCCTGGTAGACCGGAGTGCGTGTCAGACAGTGACGTCCTGGAGGTCGGCGTGGTCGGTCTGGGGTGGGCGGGCCAGCAGCACCTGGACGCCTTCGCCGCCCTCGACGGGGTCGAGGTGGTGGCTCTCGCGGGCATGGAGGCCGAGCAGCTGGAGGCGCTGGCCGACGCCCACGGCGTCCCCCGCACGTGCGCGCGGTGGGAGGACCTGCTCGACGTCGAGGGGCTCGACGCCGTGAGCATCGCCGTCCCGACGTTCCTGCACGCCCCGATCGCGGTGGCGGCCCTGGGCCGCGGCCTGCACGTGCTGTCCGAGAAGCCGGTGGCCCGCGACGGCGCGGAGGCCTCGACGATGGTCGACGCGGCGCGGGCCGCCGGGCGGGTGCTCGAGGTGGTCTTCAACCACCGCCAGCGCGGTGACGTGCAGGCGCTGCGGCAGCTGGTCTCCAGCGGCGAGCTGGGCCGGCCGTACTCGGCGCGCACCTGGTGGCTGCGCCGTCAGGGCATCCCCACGCTCGGCAGCTGGTTCACCAACGCCGCGGCCTCCGGCGGCGGCCCGCTGGTCGACATCGGCGTGCACGCCCTCGACTGGGCCCTGCACGTGCTGGGCGAGCCGCGCGTCGTCGCCGTCAGCGCCGTCACCGCCTCCGAGCTGGGCCCGCAGGGCCGCGGCGGAGCCGTCGGGGCGCGCAAGACGCTCGCGGGCGAGGCGTCGGCGTACGAGGTGGAGGACCTGGCCAGCGCCTTCCTGCGCCTGGAGGGCGGCGGGCTGCTGCAGCTGGAGACCTCCTGGGCCGTGTACCGCGACCCGGCCGACGAGATCGGCATGACCGTCCGCGGCACGGACGGCGGCGCCGAGCTGGTCGCCACCGGCAACCCCGACCCGGTCGGAGACCTGCGGGTCTTCACCGAGGCCGGCGACCGCGACGTCGTCGCCGAGCCCGGGCGCGGCCACCGCGCGGTGGTCGAGCAGTTCGTCGACGTCGTCCGCGGCGGACCGCAGGTGTGGAAGGACCACGACGGCGCGCTCGCCCTCGAGCGCGCCCGGATCATCGACGCGTGCTACCTCTCGGCGCGCGAGGGACGGGAGGTCGTGCTGTGAGCTCGGACAGCCAGGTGCGCGTGACGGTCTGGAACGAGGGCGTGCACGAGGAGCGCAACCACCCGGAGTGGATCCGAGAGATCTACCCGCGAGGCATGCACGGCGCGATCGCCGAGGGCCTGGCCGAGCACCTGCCGCAGGCCCGCGTGCGCACGGCCACGCTCGCCTCGACGCCCGACCACGGGCTGACCGAGGAGGTGCTCGCCGACACCGACGTGCTGCTGTGGTGGGGTCACGCCGCCCACGAGCAGGTCGACGACGCCGTGGTGGAGCGCGTCCACCGCCACGTGCTCGGCGGCATGGGGTTCATCGGGCTGCACTCGGCGCACTACTCGAAGATCTTCACCCGGCTCCTCGGCACCACGTGCTCGCTGGCGTGGCGCAACGAGGGCGAGCGCGAGCTGGTGTGGGCCACCGACCCGTCGCACCCGATCGCGCGCGGGGTGGCCAACCCGGTCGTCATCGACAAGCAGGAGATGTACGGGGAGCCGTTCGGCATCCCGAACCCCGACGAGGTGGTCTTCCTGTCGACCTTCGCCGGCGGCGAGGTGTTCCGCTCCGGGGTCACCTACCGGCGCGGGCAGGGGCGGGTCTTCTACTTCTCCCCCGGCGACCAGGAGTACCCCGTCTACCACCACCCCGAGGTGCGGAAGGTGCTGGCCAACGGGGTGGTGTGGGCCCACCAGCCGGGCCTGGAGCGTCTCACCGGCGACGCCCTCGGCTGCACCAACCCCGCCCGCCGCTTCTGACGCGCCCCGCACCGGCGGTGGCTCTTGCGGGCCGCCACCGGTGCGGGGTTGGATCGTGCGCGACACGCACCTCGACGAGGAGGCACCGGTGAGCGCAGCAGATCCGAACCTGTACCTGGACCTCGGCCCCTTCCCCCTGGCCAGCGGACACGTCCTGCCCGAGGCACGGCTGGCCTACCAGACCGCTGGCACCCTGAACGCGGCGAAGGACAACGCCGTGCTGCTCCCCCACATGTACAGCGGCACCGCCGACTTCATGCACGCCTTCATCGGCGAGGGGCGCCCCCTCGACCCGTCGCGCTACTTCTTCGTGCTGCCCGCGCAGCTGGGGAGCGGCACGTCGTCGTCGCCCAGCAACACCCCGCCGCCGTACGACCGCGGCTCCTTCCCGGCGGTCGCCACCAGCGACGACGTGCGCGCCCAGCACCGCCTGGTCACCGAGCACCTCGGCATCGAACGGCTCGTGATGGTCAGCGGGTGGTCGATGGGCGGGCAGCAGACGCTGGAGTGGGCGGTGAGGTACCCGGAGGTCGTCGAGCGCGCCGTGCCCTTCGCCGCGACGCTGCGCAACCCCGACCACTGCACCGTGTTCTGCGACCTCCACACCGACGCCCTCCGCAGCGACCCGGCCTGGAACGGCGGGTCCTACGAACGCTCCTCCGACGTGCACGTGGGGCTGCGCCGGCACGCACAGGCGTTCGCGCTGATGGGCGCCTCGTCGCACATGTACCGGGCCGAGGCGTGGCGCGAGCTGGGCTTCACCTCCCGCGACGGCTTCGTGCAGGGGTTCCTGCAGGCGTACTTCCTGCCGATGGACCCCAACGACCTCCTCTGCCAGGCGCGCAAGTGGCGCTCCAGCGACGTCGCCCTCGAGCACGGCGGCGACCTGGCCGCCGCAGTCGCCCGCGTCACCGCGAAGGTCACCGACGTGGCGTTCACCGGAGACCTCTTCTTCCCGCCCGAGGACATCAGGAACGACGCCGCGCTCATCCCCGGCGCGACCTACGAGGAGATCGGCTCGGTGTGGGGCCACTTCACGATGTTCAACCTGCGCGCGGAGGACACGGCCCAGATCGACGCCGTCTACGCGAAGGCGCTCGCCGACGCCTGACGCCGCGGGGTGGCCCCGGTGGCGATCGAGGGGGTCCGGCACGCACCCGGTGCCGGACCCCCTCGACCGTCGCGGAGGGCGTCAGGCGATGAGGGCGGCGGGGTCCGTGAACGGCAGGTCGTGCGCCGCGGCCACGGGGGCGCTGACCAGCTGGCCGCCGAGCGTGGTGAGGCCCTTCGCCAGCGGCTCGGACGCCCTCGCCGCCCCGCGCACGCCGAGGTCGGCCACGCGCACCAGGTGCGGCAGCGTGGCCGACGTCAGCGCCAGCGTCGAGGTGCGCGCCACCGCACCGGGGATGTTGGCGACGCAGTAGTGCACGACGCCCTCCTCCACGTACGTCGGGTGCGCGTGCGTGGTGGGGCGGCTGGTCTCGAAGCACCCGCCCTGGTCGATGGCGATGTCGACAGCGACGCTGCCGGGCCGCATCGACGCGATCATCTCCCGGCTGACCAGCTTCGGGGCCTTGGCGCCCGGCACCAGCACGGCGCCGATCAGCACGTCGGACTCGGCCACGTACTGCGCCAGCCGCGTGCGGTTGGGGGTGACCAGGTCGAGGCGGCCCTCGAAGACGTCGGACAGGTAGGCCAGCCGCGAGGGGTTGGTGTCGAAGACCCGCACGATGGCGCGCATGCCGACGGCGATCTTGGCGGCCTCGGTGCCGGAGATGCCGCCGCCGATGATGGTGACCTTGGCGGCGGGGGTGCCGGGGACGCCTCCCAGCAGCACCCCGGACCCGCCGGCAGGACTCTCCAGGTGGTGGGCGGCGGCCTGCACGGCCATGCGGCCGGCGACCTCGCTCATGGGGGTGAGCAGCGGCAGGCGGCCGTCGGGGGTCTGGACGGTCTCGTAGGCGATGGAGTCGATGCGCCGCTCGAGCAGGAAGTCAGTGAGCGACCTGTCGGCGGCGGCGTGCAGGTACGTGAACAGCTGCTGGCCGGGGCGGAAGCGGTGGTACTCCTCCGCGACGGGCTCCTTGACCTTGACGATGAGGTCGGCGGCGGCGAAGACGGCGTCCGCGCCGTCCACCACCTCGGCGCCCGCCGCGGCGAACTCGGCGTCGCTGAACCGCGAGCCCGCACCCGCGCCGGCCTGCACGAGCACCCGGTGGCCGTGGTGCACGAGCTCGGCAGCGCCGTCGGGCTGCAGCGCCACGCGGTTCTCGTTGTCCTTGATCTCCGACGGGACTCCGACGACGAGCGGCATCTCACTCTCTCCTCTGGACGCAGCGGCTGGTGGGGCCCGAGGCTAGGAGCACCTTCGGTGCGGCGCAGCAAGTGCCGAAGGAACGACGAGAAGGTGCGCGAAGGCCGCAGTTCCTGCGCGCAGACGTGGTGGGAGGGCCCTGAGGTGAACGACCTTCGCGGACCGCGGCGAGCCAGGGAGCTGTCCGAGGTCGACCTCGCGATCGTGGAGGTGCTGCGCCGCGACGCCCGCACGCCGAACCAGGAGGTGGCGCGGCGGGCCGGGATCGCGCCGTCGACCTGCTCGGTGCGGATGCGGGCGCTGGAGCGCGACGGCGTCATCACGGGCTACCACGCCGACGTCGACCTCGAGGCGCTCGGCGCCGCGCTCCAGGCGATGGTCGCGGTGCGCCTGAGGGCCGGGGCGCGCCACCAGCTGCCCGACTTCACCGCCCGCATGCGCCGCCGGCCCGAGGTGGTGAGCGTCTTCTTCGTCGGCGGCGCGGAGGACTTCCTCGTGCACGTGGCGGTCGCCGACGCGAGCGCGCTGCGCGACTTCGTGGTCGACCAGCTCTCCTCGCACGCCGAGGTGGCCTCCACGCAGACCAGCGTGATCTTCGAGCACACCCGCGGAGCCGGTTCCGGCGCCGCCAGCCCCTGACCCCACCCAGAGCTCCCCGAACCGCATCCGAGCGCCTCGTTGCGGTTCCCGGGCACCCCCGAACCGCAGCCGAGCGTCTGGTTGCGGTTCCTGAGACCCCTGGCCGCAGTGCCAGCGGGGCCCGGGGAGGGTCAGCCCTTCAGGGACCCGCTGGCCAGGCCCGCCACGTAGTAGCGCTGCAGCGCCACGTAGAGCACGACGCACGGGACCATCGCGATCACCGCGCCCGCTGCCAGCAGGCCGTAGTCGACCGCTCCGTACGCGCCCTGCTGCAGGTTCAGCAGCGCCACCGGCAGCGTGTACAGCTGCTGCTGGGTGAGGAAGGTCAGCGCGCCGAGGAACTCCGTCCACGAGGCGAGGAACGCGTACAGCGCCGTCGTCGCGATGCCGGGCGTCACCAGGGGGCGCAGCACCGAGAAGAAGGTGCGCCCGGTGCCGGCGCCGTCGACGAAGGCCGCCTCCTCCAGCTCCGCCGGGACCCCGGCGAAGGAGTTGCGCATCACGAAGACGCCGAAGGGCAGGTTGACCGTCGTGTAGAAGAGGACGAGCCCGAGCAGGCTGTCGGTGAGCCGCATGGCGTTGAGCTGCATGAACAGCGGCGTGATGATGGCCTGGAACGGGATCATCAGCGTCAGCACGACGGCGCCGAACGCCACGCCCGAGAAGCGGAACCCGAAGCGCCCGAAGCCGTAGCCCGCCATCGTGGCGACCACGGCCGTCAGCACCGCGGTGGCCCCGGCGACCAGCAGGCTGTTGAGCGTCGCCCGCCCGAGGCCGGCGGTGCCGCCCACGGCCGCGAAGTTGGCCGCCGTCAGGTCGAGGAAGGTCGACGCCGAGGGCGCGGCGGTGATGACGTCGTTGGTCTGGAACGCCCGCAGCAGGGCCCAGAGCAGCGGTGCGGCGAAGACCAGCACCGACAGGACGCCGGCCAGCGCGTACAGCAGCAGCTTGGTGCGCGGCTCGGCGTGGCCGGCGGCCGTGGCCGTCGTCGTGCGGCGGCCGTCCGGGTCGGTGCCGGCGGGGCGGGCGGGTGCGGGGGTGGTGGTCGCCATCGGGGCCTCAGTCCTTCTCGCGGAGCAGCCAGAACTGGGCGGCGGTCACGAGGGCGACCACCAGCACCAGCACCAGGGACAGCGCCGTCGCCGACCCGACCTGGAGCTGCACGAACGCGCGGTTGTAGATGGCGAGCACGACCGGCGTGGTGTCGGTCCCGGGCCCGCCCTGGGTGAGGATGAAGAACTGCGAGAAGGCCAGGAACGAGCCGATGACCGAGAGGATCAGGCTCATCGCGATCGGCCGCCGCAGCATGGGCAGGGTGATGCTGCGCTCCCGCTGCCACCACGTGGCGCCGTCGACCTCGGCCGACTCGTGGACCTCGCGCGGCACGGCCTGCATGCCGGCCAGCAGCAGCACCATGGTCAGGCCCGAGACGCCCCACACCACCAGCAGGCTGATGAGCGCGGTGGCCAGCGGCCCGGAGGTGGTCCACGCGGTCTGGCCGTCGGTGATCCCCAGCCCCTGGAGCAGCAGGTTCACCGCCCCGCTGCCGGGCTGCGCCTCGAGCACGAGCAGGAAGCTCAGGGTCGACAGCCCGATGACGTAGGGGAGGAAGAACAGGGTGCGCAGCACGGTCGAGCCGCGGCGGTTCGCCCGCACCACCACCGCCATCAGGTAGCCGACCACGAGGATCGGTCCGGTCACGACCGCGGTGTAGAGGAGCGTGTACCCGACGGCCTTCCAGAAGGCGGTGTCGCCGGGGATGGCTGCGAAGTTCTCCAGCCCGACGAACCGGAAGGCGCCGACCAGGGGCCAGTTGGTGAAGGAGATGCCGATCGCGAAGACGAACGGCACCATCACGAAGACGACGATGAAGGCGAGCGCCGGGAGCACCAGCAGCAGGCCCGTCGACGAGCGGTGCGTGATCGTCCCGCGGCGGCTGCCGCCCCGGGTGCCGGTCGTCGACCTGGTGCCGGTCCGCGGCGTCGTGGCGCTCATCGCTGGGCCTGCTCGAGGACGCGGTCGTAGCGGGCCTGCGCCGAGGCCATCGCCCCGTCGACGTCGCCGTCGAAGACCGCCCGGCGGAACATCTCGAAGTACGGGCTGTCCGGCTGGTTGTAGAGCAGGTTGTACGACAGGGTCCGCGGGGCGTAGCCGGTCTCGATCTGCTCCAGCGGGGCCACCGCCAGCGGGTAGGTGGCGCGGTACTCGTCGGTGGCGGCGTCGGACCTCACGGGGAAGTACCCGCCGGCCGGGAGCTTGGACTGCTGCTCCACCTCGAGGGCGAACCGGGTGAACTCCCACGCGGCGGAGGCGTTCTGCGCGCCGCGGGGGATGCAGAGGTTGTCGCCGCCGGTGAAGAAGGCCGAGCCGCCGGTGGGGCCGGGCAGCAGGGAGACCCCCGTGCGGGCGGTGACCGCCTCGTCCTGGCCCATCACGGCGGCGAAGTAGTTGCCGGGCAGCAGCCCGACGGTGCCGGCGGTGAAGTCGGACCCCCAGCTGGTGCCCGCGTCCGAGAAGTTGGCCTGCGGCATGAGGCCCTCCGACCACATCGTGCGGTGGTGCTCGAGGACGGCGCGCAGGGCCCGGTTGCCCTCGACGGCGCCGCGCTGCGACCCGACCTCGCCGGTGATCGTGTCGGTGCCCGCGGCCCAGGTGTGCGGCTGGGTGACGAAGCCGATGATCCCGGAGGCGTTGGCCGCCAGGGACCAGCCGTAGGTGTCCGCGCCCAGCTCCCGGACGGCGCGTGCCGCGTCGAGGCACCCGTCGAGGGTGGTCAGCGCGGTCGCCGGGTCGACGCCGGCGCGGTCCAGGAGCTCCGCGTTGTGCCAGAGCACGGAGTTGTCGGCGAGGAACGGCAGCCCGTAGACGCGGTCGTCGAGGGTGGACAGGTCCAGCTGGCCGGGGCTGAGCCGCTCCCGCCCGGGCAGCTGGGCCACGAGGTCCGTCAGGTCCGTGAAGACGTCGCGGACGATGAACAGGATCGTGTCGATGTCGTTCATCGCCAGCAGGTCGGGCACCGCGCGGGCGCGGATCGCCGTCGCCAGCTTGGTGACGTACTGCGTGCCGAGCACCGGCGTCAGCTCGACCCGGATCCGGTCCTGGCTGGCGTGGAAGGCGTCGACCACCGCCTGCGTGCCGGTCTGGGTGTCGGAGCGCGCCCACAGGCGCAGCACGCCCGTGGCCCCCTCGCCGAAGCCGGGCGCGGCGGTGTCAGGTGCCGGCAGCACCCCGCTCCCGCAGCTCGCCAGCAGCGGGGCGACCCCCGCCAGGCCCGCCAGGGCCAGGAACTCTCGTCTCGTGCGCACCGGTGCGCCCCCCTCGGGTCGGTCGGGCCGGCTCCGCCCCCGCGGAGCCGGCCGTGGAGCTGGTCAGCTGGTGGGCAGCCAGACCCGCATCGGGCCGACGCCGCGGTTCGCCCAGACCGCGTAGGGCACCGCCGTGAGCTCGACGTCCTGCCCGGCACCGGGCCGGGCCCCGTCGGCGGGCAGCCAGGTCGCGCTGCCGGCCTCGTGGCCGCCGGAGCGCCCGCGCAGGTGCAGCAGCACCACACCGCCGAGGGCGTCGGTGCGCTCCTCGGTGACGGGCGCAGCCGTGTCGACGACGACGTCGTCGACCACGACCCCCGCGGGCTGGTCCACCTGCTCGAGGGCGTAGACGAGCGGGCCGCGCTCGAGGGCCACGCTGCCGCGGGCGTCGTCGACGCGCCGGTCGGCGCGCGACAGGCGCACCTCCATCGGCAGGTCGAGCTCGACCGCGTCGCCGGCCGCCCAGGTGCGGGTGGCGCTGGCGTACGCGCCGGCGGGGACCTCGTGCCGATCGCCGGCGACGGTCAGGGACGCACCGCGGGCCCACCCGGGGACGCGCAGGGAGAGGGTCCACTCCCCCACCTCGCCCTCGACCTCGGCCACGCGCACGCGCACCGAGCCCTCGCGGGGGTAGTCGGTCTCGACCTCGAGGCGCACCCGCGCGCCACCCACCTCGGCGCTGACGGTGCTCGGGGCGTACAGGTGCAGCTGGACGCCGTCTGCACCGTCGAGGGAGCCAGAGGTGGCCAGGTAGCCGTCCAGGCTCGACCAGGTGCGCATGATGTTGGGCGGGCAGCAGGCGCAGTCGAACCAGCCGCGCCGCCCGTGGGCGGGGCTGCGGTTCTCGTTGGCGTGCGACCCGTCGCGGAACTGCAGCGGGTTGACGTAGAAGTACTCGTCGCCGCTCAGCGAGACCCCCGCGGGGAAGCCGTTGTGCAGCATCCGCTCGGCGACGTCGGCGTACTTCGCCTCGCCGGTGGCGAGCAGCATCCGCCACGCCCACTGGATCCCGCCGATGGCGGCGCAGGTCTCGGCGTAGGCGCGGTCGCTGGGCAGCTCGTAGGGGTCGCCGAACGCCTCCATGTCCCAGCGCGAGCCGAGGCCGCCCGTGACGTAGGTCTTGGTCGCCAGCATGTGGTCGAACTGCCGGCCGAGGGCGGCGAGCAGCTCGGTGTCACCGGTCTCGGTGGCGACGTCGGCCGCACCCGCCGTGAGGTAGACCGCGCGCACGGCGTGGCCCTCGACCGTGGTGGCCTCGCGGACGCGCACCCGGTCGGAGAAGTACGTCGGCTCCTTGCCGTGGCCCTCGATGATCCCGGTGCCGCGGGCCTCGACCATCCAGCTGGCCAGCTCGAGGTAGCGGCGCTCGCCGGTCTCGCGGAACAGCTCGACCAGGCCCATCTCGACCACCGGGTGCCCGTCGACGTCGCGGCGCTGGCCGTCACCGTCGCCGAAGGTGGTGTCGAGGTGGTCGGCCAGCCTCACCGCGACGTCGAGCAGCCCCTTCTCCCCGGTTGCGCGCGACACGGCGACGGCGGCCTGGAAGAGGTGGCCGGCGCAGTACATCTCGTGGCTCCACGGCAGGTCGGAGTACCGGCCGGGGCGGCCGAGGGAGCCGTCCTGCTCCTGCACCACCGAGTCCAGGTAGCCGTCCTCGGCCTGGGCGGCGGCGACCTCGGCGGTGAGCTCGCGGATCCAGCCGCGCAGCTGCTCGCTGGGCTCGCGGCCGAACTCCCAGGCGGCGGCCTCCAGCCACTTGTAGACGTCGGAGTCCATGAAGATCGGCCCGGTGACCGTCGCGCCCTCGGGGGCGGTGCCCGCGGCGATGCGCAGGTTGGTGAGGTTGCCGGCGCTCTCGAGGCGCTCGCGGCCGGTGGGGATGGCGTTCTCGCGGTTGGCGCGCTGGCGGTCGGCCCACCAGCCGCCGGTGATGCGGGCGGCCCCCGGGGCGAGGGGGCGCAGCGGTGTGGTCCCGGGCGTCGGAGCGGCGGGTCCGGCCGACGCGGCGGGGGTGGAGGTGGTGCTCGTCATGGGGGGCTCCATCGGTCGCGGCAGTGCGGGAGGAACACGATTTCCTCAACCGTAGACCCATGAAGCGCGTGGTCACAACCGGTCCGGCCACGCCACACCTGGTAGGTTCCGGAAAACTCGGAACGTCACTGGTGGGGTGCGGAGGTGGGTGCGGTGGCAGCAGGGCCGGTCGGCGAGACCCCCCGCGGAACCCTCCGCAGCCAACTCCGCAGCGCACCGCGCATCGTCGACGTCGCCGCCCTCGCGGGCGTCTCCCCCGGCACCGCCTCGAAGGCCCTCAACGGCACCGGCCAGCTGCGCCAGCAGACGGTCGACCGCGTGCGGGCCGCCGCCGAGCAGCTCGGGTTCACCCCCGACGGCGCGGGCCGGACCCTGCGCTCGGGGCGCAGCTTCATCGTCGGCGTCATCACCACCGACAGCGTCGGCAGGTTCACCCTCCCCGTGCTGCTCGGCGCGGAGGACGCGCTCGGCGCCGGTGACATGGCGCTGCTCCTGTGCGACACCCGCGACGACCCGGTGCGCGAGCAGCACCACCTGCGCAAGCTCGCGGCCCGCAGGGTCGACGGGATCCTCGTGACGGGGCGTCGCACCGACCCCCGCCCGCCGCTGGGGCCGCTGGCTCCCGGAGTGCCGGTGGTCCACGCCTTCCAGCCGTCGGCGCGGCCGGGCGACACCAGCGTCGTCGTCGACGACGCGGGCGGTGCCGCCGACGCCGCGCGGCACCTCCTCGACCTCGGCCGGCGCCGCATCGCCCACGTCACCGGGTGGCGCGAGCACCACAGCGCCAGCGCGCGGGCCGCTGCGGTGGTCGCAGCGCTCGGCGGTCCGGCCGGCGGGGTGCTCGCCGGGGAGCCCCTCTTCGGCGAGTGGACCGAGCAGTGGGGGCGCCAGGCGGTCGACGTGCTGCTCGCCCGCCACCCCGACCTCGACGGCGTCACCTGCGGCAGCGACCAGGTGGCGCGGGGGGTCTGCGACCGCCTGCGCGAGCTGGGGCGCTCGGTGCCCGGCGACGTGGCCGTCACCGGCGTCGACGACTGGGAGGTCATGGCCCTGGCCAGCCGGCCCCCGCTGACCACCGTCGACCTGCGCCTGCAGGAGGTCGGCCGCACGGCCGCGCGGCTGCTCCTGGACGCCGTGGAGGGGCGGCCCGTGCCCGAGCGGACCGTCGTGCCGTCGCGCCTGGTGCTGCGCGCCTCGACGCTCGGCGCCTAGCCCGCCCGGCGGGCCGGACCGCTCAGACCAGCGCGACCCACTGGCTCCAGAACGCCTGCCCGATCAGCAGGACGACGACGGCGTACGAGACCACCGTCAGCAGCAGGCGGTACTCGACGAGGCCCGCCACCAGGCGGCGGGCGCCCTCGGGCACCGGGACCACGCCGCGGTCGAGGCTGTCGACCGTCGTCGTCCAGAACATCGGGATGACCACGGCCCAGGCCACCATGCAGTACGGGCACAGCGCGCCGATGACGTACAGGCTCTGGCTGATCAGCCAGCAGACGAAGACGAAGCCGAGCGTGATGCCCACCTGCCAGCCCAGCCGCACCCAGCGCGGCAGCGGCGTGCGCGACAGGAGCAGCACGCCGAGCGTGGTGGCGACCGTGAACGCTGCGATGCCGAGCAGCGGGTTCGGGAAGCCGAACAGGCGCGCCTGCCAGGTGGTCATCACCGACCCGCAGGAGATGAACGGGTTGATGTCGCAGGAGAGGGCGGCGTTCGGGTCCCCGGCCAGCGCGATCCGCTCGACGGTGAGGGTGAAGGCGGCGATGAAGCCGACCACCCCGCCGACCACCAGGAGCAGCCCGAGGCGGCGCTGCGGCACCGGGTCGGCGGAGATCGTCCGCTCGACGCCGGCGTCGCCGTCCGGCGCGGGGGGCGCCGGCTGCCTCAGGCTGCCCGTGGCCATCAGGCGCTCACACCGAGCGCGGTGGCCAGCTGGTCCTGCGAGGGGGCGTTGACGGTCGCGCCGTCGGCGCCGGTGAGGAGCTGCCCGTCGACGAGGACGGTGGGCGTGCCGCCGACGGTCCGGGTGCCGGAGGCGTCGGTGAGGTCGAACGCGGCGTCGTTCTTCTGCTGCACGTAGTCCTCGTACGGCCGGTCGGCGATGCAGGGGCCGACGTCGGCGCCCGCCGACTGCGCGATGGAGATGAGCCTGCTGTCGGTGAGGCCGCCGGCCCCCTCCTCCGGCTGCTCCAGGTACATCGCGGTGTTGAACGCGTAGAAGTCAGCGCCGTCCGGCACCGCCCCGGCCACGCAGTACGCGGCGTTCGCAGCGCGCGTGGAGTAGTCCTGGCGGAGCCTCTCGTCGAGGAAGTTCAGCGGCCGGTAGTCGAGCTTCACCGTGCCGGCCTGGACCTGCTCGTCGAGCCACGGGCCGACGGCCGCCTCGTACTGCTTGCAGACGGGGCACTGGTAGTCCTGGAAGATCGTCACGGTGTGGGGCGCGTTCGCCTGGCCCACCTCGACACCGCCGTCGGCGGTGACGCCCGGTGGGGTGGCGCTGGCGTCGGAGCTGCCGCCGCTGCGGGTGACCGCGAGCGCCACGACCCCGATGACGAGCACGACGGCGACGACGCCGGCGCTGATGGCGAGCACGCGGTTGCGGCGCTTCTTGCGGGCCTCGAGCTCGCGCATCTGGCGCGACTTCTCACGGGCCGCCTCGCGGCGGGCGTCCTTGGTGCTGGGCCGGTCGGGCACGGGGGGTCCTCCAGGGATCAGGGCGACCACCAGGGTAAGCGCCCCCCGGGGCGACCCCCGGCCGCCGTGACCGGTGTGTGACCGGCTTCGCAGGGCGCTCCCAGCCGCGCGGCCGGCCCCGCGGCCGGCCGGGGCTCAGCCCAGGCCGAGGGGCGGCTGCACCAGGGGGGCCCAGTCGGGCTGCCCGCCGGCCGAGACCACCACGAGCGCGCAGGCGACGAGGAGCAGGGCGAGCACCGCCACCGCGACCAGGCTCGACGTGCGCCCCGGGAGCGCACCGCGCGCCGCCGTGCGGGTGCCGCGGCGCAGCGACCGGCTGCCCGGTCCCCACCAGGCGGTGACCGTGCCCACGAGCACGGCGGCGGCCAGCGGCAGGGCCTGGCCTGGGACCGGCGTGCTCTGCGGGGCGATGGCCCAGCCGACGAGGAAGGCCGTGCTCAGCGCCATCGCCGCGGGCAGGAGCAGCGCGGGCACCGAGCTGAGGGCGGCCAGCAGCAGCTGACCGGGCAGGGCGAGGGCGACGACGGCCCCGTCGGAGCGGCGCGGACCCCGCTCGTACCGGCGGCGCACCGAGGCGGCGACGGCGCGGTCGACGGTGCGTCCGAGCACCGCGGTCACCGCGACCCCGATCGCCGCGACCAGCGGTGCGACGGCGCCCAGGGCCCCCGCCACCAGCAGCAGGAGCAGCAGGACGGCGCCGGTGGCGGGCCGCCCCCGGCCGGCCCGGGCCGCGTCGGGGTCGCCGATCGGGGCGTAGGGCGACGGGCGCTCGGCCCCGCGGCGCTGGTCCTCGAGCGGGTCCAGGTGCAGCTCGCGGCCGGTGGGGCGCAGCTGCTCGGTGGCGGGCTCGGGGCGCCGGGGCGCCGGGTGGTGCTGCTCGTGCGGGGGGTGGGGGGCGTGGGCCTCGGTCGGCGCGGCGGACCCGGCGGACGGGGGCAGCGCCTGGGTCCGGTCGTGCGCGCGGTCGCGCAGCCCCTCGGCGGGGAGGGCGCGGGTGCGCTCCCCGCCGACGGGCTGCGCTGCGGTGGGGGCGGTGTCCGCCGTCGTCGCCCGGGCGGGTTCCGGCCACGGCACGGGCGCGGCCTCGGGCGGGGCCCCTGCCAGCGGGGCGGCGGCCTCGGGGAGCTGCACGGCGCTCTCGACGGGGGTGGCGGCCGCGCCGGCAGCGGGCCGGTGGTGCAGACCGGTCGGTGCGGCGGACGGAGGCGCGGCGACGGGGAGCGGAGCGCGCGCGGGGAGCGCGGTGGTCCGCTCGCTGGACGACGGCGCCCCCGGCACCGGCCAGGCGCCGTCGGCCCCCCCGTCGGCGAGGGCCTGGACCGCCTGGCGCAGCCGGCGCGGCGGCGGACGCAGGGCCGGGTCGGCGGACAGCGCCGCGGCGAGCAGCTCGACCAGGGGCTCGGGAGCGCCTGCCAGGTCGGCGGCGCCGCGCCGGACGCGGGAGAGCACGGCCTCGGTGGGCCCGCGGCCGAAGGGCGGGCGTCCCGTGGCGGCGAAGGCCAGCGTGGCGGCCCAGCCCCACCAGTCGCCCGAGGTGGCCACCGAGGCGCCGTCGAGCACCTCCGGGGAGAGGTAGCCGGGCGTCCCCATGACCAGGCCCGCGCTGGTGAGGCGGACGTCGTCGGCGACCTGCGCGATCCCGAAGTCGATGACGACGGGCTCGCCGTCGGAGACGAGCACGTTGCCGGGCTTGAGGTCGCGGTGGACGACGCCGGCGGCGTGGATCGCCGCGAGCGCGTCGCCGAGGCCCAGGCCGATCCGGCCCAGCGCACGCCCGGTCAGCGGGCCCTCCCGCTCGACCAGGACGTCGAGCGGGGGCGCGGGCACGAACTCGGTGACGACGTAGGGCTGCTCGGCGCTCGGGTCGGCGTCGAGCACCTCGGCCACGCGGGGCGAGCGGACCCGCTGCAGGGCGTCCACCTCGCGGGCCAGGCGGCTGCGCGCGGACGGGTCGGCGGCGACGTGCGGCCGCAGCACCTTGATGGCCACGGCGCGGCCGGCGGGGTCCAGGCCGAGGTGCACGACGCCCATGCCGCCACCGCCGATGACCTGGAGCAGGCGGTAGGGGCCCAGGCGGCCGACGACGGAGGGGGTCGCGGGCGCTGCCTGCGGAGGGGTCCCCGCAGAGGTCGTGGCGTCCACCCGACCACGGTACGCGGCGGGGGCCCCCGCGTCGCTCCGCGCGCGCCGCGGCGGTCGAGCCGCCGCCGGGGAGAGCCGGCAGGGCGGTGGACGGGCGCGGTGGACGGGCGCGGGGGACGGCGCGAGATCGCGGGCCGGCGGGGCCCCGCCTAGGGTCGACCCGGACGGTGGGCCCAGGTCAGGTCGGGTCGACCGCCGGAGCACGAGGAGATGGCGGCGCGTGACCGAGGGCGCTGGCGAGTACGACTTCGTGGTGGTGGCCAACCGGCTCCCCGTCGACCGCGTGGTCGCCGACGACGGCGAGGTGACCTGGCGCACCTCCCCCGGCGGCCTGGTGACGGCGCTGGAGCCCGTGATGCGGCAGGCCGACGGCGCCTGGGTCGGGTGGAGCGGCGACGCCGGCGAGGCACCGGCGCCCTTCGACACGGACGAGATGCGCCTGGTCCCGGTGCCGCTGTCGGAGGAGGAGGTCGCCACCTACTACGAGGGCTTCTCCAACGACACCCTGTGGCCGCTCTACCACGACGTGATCGCCGTCCCGACCTACCACCGCACCTGGTGGGACGCCTACGTGCGCGTCAACCGGCGCTTCGCCGAGGCCGCGGCCGCGCAGGCCGCCCCGGGGGCGACGGTGTGGGTGCAGGACTACCAGCTGCAGCTGGTCCCGGCCGCGCTGCGCGAGCTGCGCCCCGACCTGAAGATCGGGTTCTTCAACCACATCCCGTTCCCGCCCTACGAGCTGTTCGCGCAGATGCCGTGGCGCCGCCAGGTGGTCGAGGGCCTGCTCGGCGCCGACCTGCTGGGCTTCCAGCGCCAGTCCGACGCCAACAACTTCCTGCGGGTGTGCCGCCGCCTGCTCGGCATCGACAGCCGCCGCCACCGGATCGTCGTCACCGACTCCGGCGGTGCGCAGCGCGAGGTGCACGCCGCGGCGTTCCCGATCTCGATCGACACCCCCGCCTTCGAGGAGCTCGCCGGGCGCGACTCGGTGCAGTCGCGCGTGACCGAGGTGCGCTTCGAGCTCGGCGCCCCCCGCAAGCTGCTCCTCGGGGTCGACAGGCTCGACTACACCAAGGGGATCATGCACCGCCTCAAGGCGTACGGGGAGCTGCTGGACGACGGCGTCGTCGACCCGGAGGACACCGTCTTCGTCCAGGTGGCCACCCCGAGCCGCGAGCGGGTCGACAGCTACCGCCAGCTGCGCGACGAGATCGAGCTGGCCGTCGGCCGCATCAACGGCGAGCACGGCACCATCGGGCGCGCCGCCGTGCACTACCTGCACCACAACCAGCCCCGCGAGGAGATGTCGTCGCTCTACCAGGCCGCCGACGTCATGCTCGTGACGGCGCTGCGCGACGGCATGAACCTGGTGGCCAAGGAGTACGCGGCCTCCCGGCTCGACGAGCGGGGCGTGCTGGTGCTGAGCGAGTTCACCGGGGCCGCCGACGAGCTGAACGGCTCCCTGCTGGTGAACCCCCACGACATCTCCGACCTGAAGCGCACCATCGCCCAGGCGCTGCAGATGGACGAGAAGGAGCAGACCCGGCGGATGCGCCAGCTGCGCCGACGGGTGCGCAGCCACGACGTCACCCGCTGGGCGGAGCAGTTCCTGGCGGCGCTGGAGAGCGGGCACGGGTCGGGCACCACCGTCTCCGAGCACGCGCAGGCGACGGCGGGGCGGTCGTGAGCGGCGCCGCGGCGGGCAGCGCCGCGACCGGTCTCCCGGAGGACCTGGCCGAGGCCCTGCTGCGCCTGGCGGCGGCGCCGTCGCTGCTGGTGGCGCTCGACTTCGACGGGGTCGTGGCACCCATCGTGGACAGGGCCGGGGCAGCACGCGCGCTGCCGGCCTCGGCGGCGGCCGTCGAGGCGCTGGCCCGCGCCGACCGGGTCGCGGTCGCGCTGGTCAGCGGACGGTCCATGGCCTCGCTGCGCCAGGTGAGCGGGCCCCCCGTCGGCGCCCTGCTGGTGGCCAGCCACGGCGCCGAGGGCGACGGCGTGCCCACCGACCTGACACCCGCGCAGTCGTCGCTGCTGGAGCGCCTGGTGGCGGAGGTGAGCGCCGTCGTCGAGGCCCACCCGGGCACCGAGGTGGAGCACAAGCCGGCCGGCGTGGTGCTGCACACCCGCCGCGCCCCCCGCGACGCCGCGGCGGCCTCCGCCCGGGCGGTGCTCGAGGGCGCGGCCCGGTGGGACGGCGTGAAGGCGCTCGAGGGCAAGGAGGTCGTCGAGCTCAGCGTCGTCGACGCCGACAAGGGCCGGGCCCTGGTGGCCCTGCGCGACCGGCTCGCCGACGAGACCGGGACCCGCCCCGCGGTGCTCTTCGCGGGCGACGACGTGACCGACGAGAACGGCTTCAGGGCGCTGGAGCCGGGCGCCGGGGACGTCGGCGTCAAGGTCGGCGACGGCACGACGGCGGCTGCCTTCCGGGTGGGCGCTCCCGAGGACGTGACGGCCCTCCTGGAGCGCCTCCTGAGAGATGTCCTGACAACTCGTCGCTGACGGGGGCTTCCGAGAACGCTTCCCGTGGTGCAGGATGGCGCTCGGACACCGGCGTCCGCAGCTGGTCGCCGGTAGCCCTCCACGTGGCCGTCGTTGGCCGCGGGGAGTCCCTCACTCGGATCGTCCGGCACGTTCCTGCCGGTGGGAGGACGCCTTCTCATGGCATCTGTGGTCTACGACAACGCGACCCGTCTGTACCCCGGTGGCGAGCGCCCCGCGGTCGACAAGCTGAACCTCGAGGTCGCGGACGGTGAGTTCCTCGTCCTCGTCGGCCCCTCGGGCTGCGGCAAGTCGACCTCGCTGCGCATGCTCGCCGGCCTGGAGGACGTGAACTCCGGCCGCATCCTCATCGGTGACCGCGACGTCACCGACGTGCAGCCCAAGGACCGCGACATCGCGATGGTGTTCCAGAACTACGCGCTGTACCCGCACATGACCGTCGCCGACAACATGGGCTTCGCCCTGAAGATCGCCGGCGTCAAGAAGGACGAGATCAAGACCCGCGTCGCCGAGGCCGCGAAGATCCTCGACCTGACCCAGTACCTCGAGCGCAAGCCGAAGGCCCTCTCCGGTGGCCAGCGCCAGCGCGTCGCCATGGGCCGCGCCATCGTGCGCCAGCCGCAGGTCTTCCTCATGGACGAGCCGCTGTCGAACCTGGACGCGAAGCTCCGCGTGCAGACCCGCACGCAGATCGCCCAGCTGCAGCGCCGCCTCGGCGTCACCACCGTCTACGTGACCCACGACCAGGTCGAGGCCATGACGATGGGTGACCGCGTGGCGGTCCTCAAGGACGGCCTGCTGATGCAGGTCGACAGCCCCCGCCGCATGTACGACCACCCGAACAACGTCTTCGTCGCCGGCTTCATCGGCTCCCCCGCGATGAACCTGCTGACCCTGGACGTCGTCGACAACGGCGTGAAGTTCGGCTCCACCACGGTGCCGGTGCCCCGCGACACCCTCCAGGAGACCGGCTCGACCGTGACCCTGGGTGTCCGCCCCGAGGACCTCGACCTCTCCGACGACGGCCTGCCCGTCGAGGTCGACGTCGTCGAGGAGCTCGGCGCCGACGCCTACCTGTACGGCCGCGCCAAGATGGGCTCGACCGAGCAGCAGATCATCGCCCGCGTCGACGGCCGCCGCCCCCCGACGGCCGGCTCGACGGTGCGCGTGGTTCCCAAGGCGAACCACATCCACCTGTTCTCCTCGAAGGACGGGCAGCGCATCGGCGACTGAGCCCACCAGCTCAGCACCACCAGCTCCACACCGGAGGGCGTCCCGCTGCGGCGGGGCGCCCTCCGGCGCGTCCGGGGTCGTCTCGCCCCCCGGGGGGGCCCGGCTCCCGCCCCTCGATGGCACGGGGTGGCCCCGTGCCAGTAGGAGTGGCACAGGGCCACCCCGTGCCAGTCAGGGGATGGCGCAGATCCGCCCAGCAGTGCGACCGGGGCGTGGGCGCTGCTCAGACGTCGAGCAGGCGGCGCCCCTCGAAGGCGCGCCCGAGGGTGACCTCGTCGGCGTACTCCAGGTCACCGCCGACGGGCAGACCGGAGGCCAGGCGGGTCACGCGCAGGCCCATGGGGCGCAGCATGCGGGCCAGGTAGGTGGCCGTGGCCTCGCCCTCGAGGTTCGGGTCGGTCGCGATGATGACCTCGGTGACCTCGCCCGACGCCAGGCGCGTCAGCAGCTCGCGGACGCGCAGGTCATCAGGGCCGACGCCCTCGATGGGGCTGATGGCCCCGCCCAGCACGTGGTACCGGCCGCGGTACTCGCGGGTGCGCTCGATGGCGACGACGTCCTTCGGCTCCTCGACGACGCACAGCGCGGTCGCGTCGCGGCGCGGGTCGCGGCAGATGCGGCACTGCTCCTCCTGGGCGACGTTGCCGCAGACGGTGCAGAAGCGGACGCGGCGCTTGACCTCGGTGAGCGCCGTCACCAGGCGACCGACCTCGTCCTCGTCGGCCGCGAGCAGGTGGAAGGCCAGCCGCTGGGCGCTCTTGGGCCCCACGCCGGGCAGCCGTCCGAGCTCGTCGATGAGGTCCTGGACCGCGCCTTCGTACACGCGTCGAGCCTACGTGCCAGCTCCGACGGCAGCGGTCAGCTCCGCTCGTCGACCGACAGGACGCGCCCCCCCAGGACCCGCTCGACGACGGCGAGGCCGACCTGGCCGGAGCCCTCGGCGTCGGGGTCGTCGCGGCTGATCTCGTCGTCGGGGCGCTGGGCGCTCGGAGCCGAACCACCGGCACCCGCGACCGGGGCCGAGCGGGCCCGCATCGCCGACCGCGCGAGGTCGGCCCCGCGCAGGGGCCCGCCCTGCGGCGCCGGGCGCGGCGGGTCCACCGGGGCGTCCGGGGAGGCCGGCACCGACGGCGCAGGCGCCGCAGGGGCGGTCGAGCGCTGCACGGGTGGCGGGGTCTGGGTGGCGGGGGCCGCGACCGGCACCGCCGGAGAAGAGGCACCGGACGCCCCGGAGGACCGGTCACCGGCTGACGGGGCCTGCGGCGCGGAGCGGGCGGACCGCGAGGGGCCCTCCGCGGTCCAGG
The DNA here is from genome assembly GCA_022701985.1 of Actinomycetales bacterium. GTDB lineage: Bacteria > Actinomycetota > Actinomycetes > Actinomycetales > Quadrisphaeraceae > Quadrisphaera. The sequence continues at coordinate 6,338 of JAKONK010000232.1, read as the reverse complement.
GGTCGTCGAACTCCGGCGGCGGGGGCTCGCCGTCGTCCGGGGGCTCCGGTGGGGGAACGTCGTCCCACGGGGGCGGGGTCGCACCCCGCTGTCGGGTGCGCTGGCGGGCGAGCGCACCCGAGCCGGCGTCGTCGCGGCCACGAGGGGCAGCACCGCTCGCCGGGCGCGGCTCCGGCTCCTGCCGGGGCTCGGGTCGCCCGGGCAGCTCCACCGCCTCGGCCGGGGGCGCCGCGGGACGGCTGGCAGCGACGTCGTCGGACCGTCCGGGTCCGGGCTGGTCGCGGACGGGCTGCTCGCGGGGAGCGCTGCGGGCGTCCCCCTGGTCACGGGGGGCCTGGTCCGGTCGTGACGGTGCCGGCTGGGGCGACGGCGGCGCTGGCTGCGCCGGGGGGCGGGAGGGTGCACCGCCGGCGCCCTGGGGCAGCGGGGCACCCGCGTTGACGGCCACGACCACGCGGTCGAGGCCGAGGACGGCGATCAGCGACTCGCGGACGAAGTCGGCGTGGGGCCCGATGCTGAAGGCCTGGAGGGTGTTCGGCCGCGCGAACTGCAGGACGAGCCGCTGGTCGTCGACGTGCGCGACCTGGGCGTCCTGGCTGACGCGCGTCCAGGTGCGGCGCTTGACCGTGGCCAGGTGCTCGAGGACGTCGGGCCACATCCGGCGGACGGCCTCGGTGGTCTCCAGGCCGCCCGGCTCCTGGGCGGGCGGACCGCCGACCGGGTCGGGAGAGACGGGCACCGTGACCGGCGGGGTGTCGTCGGGGGCGTCCTGGGGCGGGGCGCTGGGACGGTCACCCCACTCGTCCGCGTCACCGGGGGCCGCCGCGGGCTGCGGCGCTGTGCTCGGCGCCTCCGGGGCGCTCTCGGCGCGCGACGCCCCAGCGCGGGGCTCGTCGGCGCGGGACCCGTCGGCGCGGGACCCGTCAGCGCGCGCCTCGCGGCGGGGCGCCTCGGTGCTCGGCTCGTCACGCCCCTCCTGCTCCGGGGGGGTGTCCGCCTGCGGGGCCGTGTCCCACGGGGGCGGGGACGCGGCCGCGGCCGGCCGCTCGTGGACGGCATCGGAGCGGAGCTCGGCGGAGGCCTCGGCGGGCGCGGACGGGTCGCGGCGGCGGGCCATGGCCTCGCGGACGTGCTGGGCGCCGCGCTGGTCGCCCTCCGCGGCAGCACCCGCGCCGCCCTGGCCGACCCCCGCGGCGGCGGCTCCGGGCAGCGGTGCGGGCCGCTCAGGACGCCGCGCGAGGGGCTCCTCGCCCGAGGCCGGCACCTGGCCGGGCACCGACAGGCGGCGCTCGACCCGGTCGAGGCGGGCGGCGAGGCCGCGCTCGGCGTCATCGGCGGCCGGCAGGAGCATGCGGGCGCACAGCAGCTCGAGGTGCAGCCGCGGCGAGGTGGCGCCGGTCATCTCCGTGGCAGCGGCGTTGGCGAGGTCGGCGGCGCGCGAGAGCTGGGCGGCGCCGAAGCCCGCCGCCTGCAGCGCCATGCGCTCCAGCTGGTCGGCAGGCAGGCCAGGGAAGACCTCGCCGGCGCGGTCTCCGAGCGCGAGCACCACGACCAGGTCGCGCAGGCGCTGGAGGAGGTCGTCGACGAAGCGGCGCGGGTCCTGGCCGGAGGAGATGACGCGGTCGACCACGTGGAAGACGGTGGCGCCGTCGCCCGCGGCGAAGGCGGCGGTGACGTCGTCCAGGAGGGTCGCGTGGGTGTAGCCCAGCAGGGCGACGGCGCCCTCGTAGTCGATGCCGCCGTCACCGGCACCGGCGGCGAGCTGGTCGAGCACGGACAGCGAGTCGCGCACCGACCCGGCGCCGGCGCGCACCACGAGCGGCAGGACGCCGGTGCCCACGGCGACGCCCTCGGCGTCGCAGACCTGCTGGAGGTGGGTCTGCAGCACCTGCGGCGGCACGAGCCGGAACGGGTAGTGGTGGGTGCGCGAGCGGATCGTGCCGAGCACCTTGTCGGGCTCGGTGGTGGCGAAGAGGAAGACGATGTGGGGCGGCGGCTCCTCCACGATCTTCAGCAGGGCGTTGAAGCCCTGCGAGCTGACCATGTGGGCCTCGTCGATGATGAAGATCTTGAGCCGGTCGCGCGCCGGCGCGAAGGTCGCGCGCTCGCGCAGCTCGCGGGCGTCGTCGACGCCGCCGTGGCTGGCGGCGTCGATCTCGACGACGTCGAGGCTGCCCGGGCCCCCGCGCGCCAGCTCGACGCAGCTGTCGCAGGTGCCGCAGGGGGTGTCGGTGGGGCCCTGGGCGCAGTTCAGGCAGCGGGCGAGGATGCGCGCCGACGTGGTCTTGCCGCAGCCGCGTGGGCCGGAGAAGAGGTAGGCCTGCCCGACCCTGCCGGAGCGCAGCGCCGCGCGCAGCGGGTCGGTGACGTGCTCCTGCCCGATGACCTCGGCGAAGGTCTCCGGCCGGTAGCGGCGGTAGAGGGCGGTGGCCACGCCTGCATCCTCCCGGCTGGGTCCGACGGTCCGGGCCCGCGCCGGCCGCGCCTGTGGACGGGCTGCCGCGCGAGCGCGATCGGGAAGGGAAGGACCCCTCGCGCACCCGCCAGAGCCCACCTGCCCTTGCTGCCTTCCGGCCCTGGGGGAGTTCAGCAGGGTGGCGCCGCACGAGGGGCCGGCATCCACTGTAGCGCCCGCCGGACGGGGCGGAGGGGCGGAGCGCCCGCGAGCGGCGCCGGGCGTCCGGTAGGGTCTCCCACGGAGGATTCGCCTAGTGGCCTATGGCGCTCGCCTGGAACGCGGGTTGGGTTAACGCCCTCGCGGGTTCAAATCCCGCATCCTCCGCCCTCGAGGGCCCGGACGACCACCGTCGTCCGGGCCCTCCGGCGTTCCGCGCTCCCCCGCGGGGCACCTCGCGGAGCCCTCGCGGGCGCACCCCCCGACGTAGGATGGGGCCGATGATCTTCGCTCGCGTGGGTGGCTCCAGGCCCTACCCGGACCACGGCCTCACCACCCCGCGGCAGTGGGCGGCGGTGGCCCCGCGGCAGGTGCGCCTCGACGAGCTCGTCACCACCAAGCGCACGCTCGACCTCGGCAGCCTCCTGTCGGAGGACTCGACCTTCTACGGCGACCTGTTCGCGCACGTGGTGCAGTGGCGGGGCGCGCTGTACCTCGAGGACGGCCTGCACCGCGCGCTGCGCACGGCGCTGCAGCAGCGCAACGTGCTGCACGCCCGGGTGCTCGTGCTCCCCGACTGACCGGCCGGACCGAGCAGCCCGGCCGGCCGGCGGGCTCAGGCGAGCCGGCGGCGCCGCACGAGCAGCACCATGAACACCGGGACGCCGACCAGGGCCGTGCCCACCCCGACGGGCAGCGGCGTGGGGGCGAAGGCCACCCGCGAGACCGCGTCGACCCAGACGAGGAAGACCGCCCCGAGCACCGCGGTCACCGGGACCACCCTGAGGTGGGAGCGACCCACGAGCATGCGCGCGGCGTGCGGCAGCACCAGTCCCACGAAGCCGACGGCGCCGGCGACGCTGACGAGCGCGGCCGTCAGCAGCGCCGTCATCACCATCAGCGAGCCCCGCACCCGGGCCACCCGCACCCCGAGGGAGGCGGCGAGGTCGTCGCCGAAGGCCAGCGCGTCGAGGGAGCGCGCGGCGACCAGGCACGCCGCCGTTCCGACGGCGACGACGGTCCCGGTGAGCACGACGTCGTCCCAGCGCATCCCCTCGAGCGACCCGAGCAGCCAGAACATGACCCCCCGCGCCTCGTCGGAGTCGGCCGCGGCGAACACCACCAGGGACGTCGCCGCGGAGAAGAGCTGGGTGCTCGCGACCCCGGCGAGCACCACCACGGCCGTCCCGCCGTGAGCGAGCCTCGACAGCAGCAGGACGACGCCGAAGGCCGCCAGCGCCCCGACGAAGGCGCCCCCGGACAGGCCGAGCGCCCCGCCCCCCACCCCGAGGACGCCGACGACCACGGCGCCGGTGGAGGCCCCCGAGGAGACCCCGAGCACGAACGGGTCGGCGAGGGGGTTGCGCAGCAGCGACTGCAGGACGACGCCGCACAGCCCCAGCCCCGCGCCGCAGGCGGCGGCGACCAGGGCCCGCGGCAGCCGCTCCTGCCACACGATGGCGTCGTCGGAGACCCGCACGGGGATGCCGGCCCCCGTCAGGTGGTTGAGGAGGACGTCGCGGACGTTCACCAGGGAGACGTCGGCGGGCCCCAGCGTGGTGGCGGCGCCGACCGACCACACCAGCAGCGCCAGGGCCCCGAGGGCGAGGCCGGCGCCCGCGAGCGCCCGGGGCGCGCGGCGCCTCCCGGCGGGCGCCGCTGCGCCGTCGGACCGCGGCGCCCGCAGGGCCGAGCTCAGAGCCGGTCCCGGTTCGCCTCGTACCAGGCCCGGATCTTCTCCAGGCCGTCGACGAACCGGATCGAGGGGTTCATCTCGGCCCCGTGGAGCACGACGTACCGCCGCTGCTGGACGACGTCCATCCCCTGCGTCAGCGGGTCGCCGGCGAGGAAGGCCTCCTTGTCGTCGAGGCGGTCACCGGGGAACCTGTCGCGCTGCAGGTCCGCCAGCACCATGACGTCCGGGTCGGCCGCGACCACGCTCTCCCAGCCGACGGCGGGGAAGTCCTGCGGGAGGTCGGCGAAGGCGTTGACCATGCCGGTCTCCTCCGCGAGCAGCGACGCCGCCCCGGGGCCGCCGGCCACGTACGGGGCGGTGGTGTCGGCGAACCAGAACGCGACGGTGCGCCCTCCCAGGTCGACGCCGTCGGTGGCGGCCGCGGCGCGCTGCTGCAGCTGCGCCACCAGCGCCTCGCCGCGGTCGGAGACGTCGAAGACCTCCGCCAGCTCGCGGATCTCGCGGTAGAGGGGCTCCACGGTCAGCGGGGTGGTGCGCACACCGCCGGCGTTGATGCTCGTGCCGCCCTCGCAGTCGGTGGGCGACAGGTAGGAGAGCGCGCCGGTCTCGGCCAGCCGCTCGCGGGTCGCCACGCCGCCCTGGGCGAAGTGCCGGCCGAAGCTGGCGCTGACGAAGTCGGGCTCGGCCCCGACGAGCACCTCGTAGCTGGGGGCGTTGTCGGCCAGCCGCGGCACCCGCTCGTTGTCGGCGGCAAGGGGCTCGAGCACGGGGTCCGTCCACGACGCGGTGCCGACCATCCGGTCCGCCAGGCCCAGGGACAGCAGGATCTCGGTGGACCCCTGGTCGAGGGAGACCGCGCGCCGGGGAGGCGCCTCGACGGTGACCTGCTGCCCGCAGTTCTCCAGCACGAGGGGGTACTGGGTGCGTCCCTCCGTGCCGGCGACCGCGGTGGGCGCGGCGTCGACGGGCTCCGAGGCCCCGCAGCCCGTCAGGACGGCGGCGAGGAGCGCGGCGACCGCGGCGGAGGTGGCGCCGGGCAGGGCACGGCGGAGGGTGGTGCGCACGGGGGCTCCTGGGGGTCCAGAGCGGAGGTGGGTCGGGCCAGCAGACGGCCCACAGGCCAGGTGAGGCTAACCTATCCAGACCGTCAAGATCGCCGGGACGGCGAAGGGGGCCCGGTCAGCGCTGCTGCGCTGACCGGGCCCCCTTCGTGGGCGGTGGCGGTGGGATTTGAACCCACGGAGAGCTCTCACCCTCACACGCTTTCGAGGCGTGCTCCTTAGGCCGCTCGGACACGCCACCTCGCCGGACCACGATACACGCCACGGGGGGTGCCCCGGTCAGCCCCTCCGGGCGGCGAAGAAGTCGTCCAGCACGGCGGCGCACTCGCGCTCCAGGACCCCGCCCACGACCTCCACGACGTGGTTCAGCCGGTTGTCGCGGACGACGTCCCGCATCGACCCGGCGGCCCCGAACCGCGGGTCCCAGGCCCCGAACACCAGGCGGTCCACGCGGGACAGCACCGTCGCACCCGCGCACATGGTGCACGGTTCGAGGGTCACGACGAGCGTGCAGCCGGTCAGCCGCCACTGCCCGCGGGCGCGGGCCGCGGCGCGCAGGGCCAGCACCTCGGCGTGGGCCGTGGGGTCGCCCGCGGCCTCGCGCTCGTTGCGGCCCAGGCCGACGACGGTCCCCTCGGGGTCCAGCACGAGGGCGCCCACGGGGACGTCACCCGAGCGCTCGCACTCGCGGGCCGCGGTCAGCGCGGTGCGCATCCACGTCTCCCACAGCGGGGGGACGTGGAGCCCGCGCCCGGCGGGGGGCCGGTTCAGCGCAGCGCGTCGAGCGCGTCGGCGAACCCGGTGAGTTCGCCGATCCGGACGGTGGCCGCCGACGGGTCGGTGCCGGAGACGGCCAGCTGGACGAGGGTCTGCGCCGAGCAGCCCAGGTCGGCGAGCAGGTCCGCGTCGCCGGCCCAGACGATCTGCGCGACAGCCGGTTCGGGGGTCGAGGTCGGCTCCGCGGCGG
>JAKONK010000213.1 GCA_022701985.1 Actinomycetales bacterium | reverse complement strand
CGCCACGAGCCACCCCGTGCCGCTGCGGAACGTCACCCGCCCCGACGTCGTCGTGCGCACCCTGACCGCCGCCGACGCACTGGCTGCCGCGCCGGAGTCCGAGGACGACAAGTTCCGCGTGCCGCGGATCCTGGGGGAGGACGCATGACCTCGAACAGCGCCACCAGCAGCGGCGAGCTCGTCCGCCTGGACGCCTCGGCGATGGCCGCGGCGCTGCGCGCCGGCGACGTGAGCTCCGTGGAGCTCACGCAGGCCCACCTCGACCGGATCGCCGAGGTCGACGGACCCGTCGAGTCCGGCGTCCACGCGTTCCTCCACGTCGACGCGGAGGGGGCCCTGGCCCGCGCCCGCGAGCTCGACGCCGCCCGCTCGCGCGGTGAGGAGCTCCACGAGCTGGCCGGCGTGCCGGTGGCCGTCAAGGACGTGATGGTCACCCGCGGCATGCCCAGCACCGCGGGCTCGCGGATGCTCGAGGGCTGGGTGCCCCCGTACGACGCGACGGTCGTGGAGCAGATGCGCGCCGCGGGTCTCGTCACGCTCGGCAAGACCAACATGGACGAGTTCGCCATGGGGTCCAGCACCGAGCACTCGGCCTTCGGCCCCACGCGCAACCCGTGGGCCGCGGACAGGATCCCCGGCGGCTCCGGCGGCGGGTCCGCCGCGGCGCTGGCCGCCTTCGAGGCCCCGCTGGCCACCGGCACCGACACCGGCGGCTCCATCCGCCAGCCCGCGGCCGTCACCGGCACGGTCGGCGTGAAGCCCACCTACGGCGGCGTCTCGCGCTACGGCCTGATCGCGCTGGCCAGCAGCCTCGACCAGGGCGGGCCCTGCGCCCGCACCGTGCTCGACACGGCGCTGCTGCACGAGGTCATGGGCGGTCACGACCCCCGCGACTCCACCTCCCTGACCGACCCGGTCCCCGCCGTCGTCGCCGCGGCCCGCGAGGGCGCCCGCGGCGACCTGACCGGTGTGCGCGTCGGCGTGGTCCGCGAGATGGGCCGCGCCGGGCACGACGAGGGCTACCAGGCCGGCGTCCTGGCGCGCTTCGAGGAGGCGCTGGACCACCTGCGCTCCGCGGGCGCCGAGGTCGTCGAGGTCGGGTGCCCCAACGTCGAGCACGCCCTGGGCGCCTACTACCTGATCCTCCCGAGCGAGGCGAGCAGCAACCTCGCCCGCTACGACGGCATGCGGTACGGCCTGCGGGTCCTCCCGGCCGACGTCGACCCCGCCGAGGTCACCGCCGAGCAGGTCATGGCCGCGACGCGGGCGAAGGGCTTCGGCCCCGAGGCCAAGCGCCGCATCATCCTGGGCACCTACGCCCTCTCGAGCGGCTACTACGACGCCTACTACGGCAGCGCGCAGAAGATCCGCACGCTGGTGCAGCGCGACTTCGACGCCGCCTTCGAGCAGGTCGACGTCCTGGTCAGCCCCACCGCGCCGACCACGGCGTTCCGCCTGGGCGAGAAGCTCGACGACCCGCTCGCCATGTACCGCGGCGACGTCGCCACCATCCCCGCGAACCTGGCCGGCATCCCCGGCATGAGCCTGCCGGTGGGCCTGGCCCCCGAGGACGGCCTGCCCGTGGGCCTGCAGCTGCTCGCGCCCGCCCGCGAGGACGCCCGCCTCTACCGCGTCGGTGCCGCCCTCGAGGCGCGCCTGCACGCCCAGTGGGGCGGCAAGCTCCTCGACCGCGTGCCCGACTGGACCCCCGCCAGCACGACCGGAGCCCCCGCATGAGCACCTCCAGCACCCCCGACCTGGTCGCCTACGACGACGCGGTCGCCCGCTTCGACCCCGTGGTGGGCCTCGAGGTGCACGTCGAGCTGAACACCGCCACCAAGATGTTCAGCCCCGCCCCGACGGAGTTCGGCGCCGAGCCGAACACCCAGGTCGACCCGACGAGCCTCGGCCTGCCGGGGAGCATGCCGGTGCTCAACGCCAAGGCCGTCGAGTCCGCCATCCGCATGGGCCTGGCCCTCAACTGCTCCATCGCCGCGGAGTGCCGGTTCGCCCGGAAGAACTACTTCTACCCGGACATGCCGAAGAACTTCCAGACCAGCCAGTACGACGAGCCCATCGCCTTCGACGGCTGGCTCGACGTCGACGTCCCCGCCAACGAGGCGGGCGAGCCGGCCTTCACGCACCGCGTCCAGATCGAGCGCGCACACATGGAGGAGGACACGGGCAAGTCCTCGCACGTGGGCGGGGCCACCGGCCGCATCCACGGCGCCGAGTACTCCCTGGTCGACTACAACCGCGCCGGGATCCCGCTGATCGAGATCGTCACCCGGCCCATCACCGGCGCGGGCGCGCGGGTCGGTGAGGTGGCGCGCGCGTACGTGGCCACCCTGCGCGACCTGCTCAAGGGCCTCGACGTCTCCGACGTGAAGATGGAGCAGGGCTCGATGCGCTGCGACGTCAACCTCTCGCTGCGCGACACCCCCGAGAGCCGCCTCGGCACCCGCACCGAGACCAAGAACGTGAACTCCCTGCGGTCGGTCGAGCGCGCCGTGCGCTACGAGGTGAGCCGCCAGGCGGCCGTGCTGCTCGACGGCGGCAGCGTGCTGCAGGAGACGCGCCACTGGCACGAGGACACGGGCCTGACGACGTCGGGGCGGATCAAGTCCGACGCCGACGACTACCGCTACTTCCCCGAGCCCGACCTCGTGCCCGTCGCCCCGGACCCGGCCTGGGTGGAGGAGCTGCGCGCCGCGCTGCCCGAGCCGCCGGCCGCGCGCCGCCGCCGCCTGCAGGGGGAGTGGGGCCTGACCGACCTCGACATGCGGGACCTGCTCAACGCCGGGGCGCTCGACCTCGTCGAGGCGACCGTGCTCCTGGGAGCCCCGCCCGCGGCGGCCCGCAAGTGGTGGACCGGCGAGCTCGGCCGCGCGGCCAACACCCGCGGCACCTCCCTGGAGGAGCTCCCCGTCACCCCGGCGCACGTGGCGCAGCTGCAGGCGCTGGTCGACGGCGGCAAGCTCAACGACAAGCTGGCCCGCCAGGTGCTCGAGCACGTGCTCGACGGCGAGGGCGACCCCCAGCAGGTCGTCGACGCCCGCGGCCTGGCGGTCGTCTCCGACGACGGCGCGCTGCTGGCCGCGGTCGACGAGGCCCTGGCCGCCAACCCCGACGTCGCGGGCAAGATCCGCGACGGCAAGGTGGCGGCGGCGGGAGCGATCGTGGGTGCGGTCATGAAGGCCACCCGCGGCTCCGCCGACGCGGCGCGCGTGCGCGAGCTGGTCCTGCAGCGGGTCGCCCCGGGCGCCTGACCGCACCCGTCCGGGGGACGGCCGCGACGTGGTGGGGTCCGTCCGGGCGCCGGTGGTCAAGTCGGTCCTCACCGGCGTCGAGGACGAGCGGGTGACACCCGCGCCGCCGCTCGAGCTCCTGGGGGCCCTGTGGGCCTTCCCGGTCCGCGAGGTCCTGGTGCTGGTGGTGGGGGCGGTCGTCGCCGTCCCGGTGGTGGGGCGCATCCGCACGGGCCCGGACGCGGCGGCCTGGGCGGGCTCCACCGGCCACGGCCTCGTGCTGGGCGCCGGGGCCGCCCAGGTGTTCTGGCTGCTGCACCTCCAGGCCCTCCTCGCGCAGGGGCCGGTGACCACCGGTGAGGTGGTGCTGTGCGCGTCGGCGCTGCTGGTCTCGGCGGTCGGGGCCTCGACCGCCGGCCTCCTGGCGGTCACGGCGCGGGGGCGGCCGGTCGCGCTCGCAGCCCTCGGGTGCTGCGCGGCGGCCACCGCCGTCGTCGTCGGGAGCACCGGCCTGCTGGACGCCGCGCACCCCGGGCGGTGGTGGACCGCTGCGGCCCTCGCGCTGCTCCCGGCCCTGCTCGTCGCCACCCGCCGGGCCGCGCGCGCGGGGCGGTGCGGCGCGGACGCGCGCCGTGACCGGCTCGACGGGTCGAGCTCCGCCACGGCGCTCGCCGTGCTCGCCACGACGGTCCTGACCGTCGCGCTGACCGCGGGCCCCGGAGGCAGGTACCTCGACGCCGTCAGCGGGACCTTCCTGTGCCTGGTCGTCGCCCTGGGGGGTCTGCGCGCCCTCCAGCTGCGGCGCCAGCGCTCCGCGCTGCTCGCCGGCCTCGCGCTGCAGGTCCGCACCGACGACCTGACGGGCCTGCCCAACCGCCGCGACCTGGTGGAGCTGCTGCAGCGCGAGCACCGCGGCGGCCGCCGCGGCACGGTGGTGGTCGAGGTGGGCCTGGACTCCTTCTACGAGCTCAACGCGCAGTTCGGCGTCGCGCTGGGCGACGCGGCGCTCCGGGGGGTCGCTCGCGCCCTGGTGGACGCGGTGCCGCCGGGGTGGACCGTCCACCGGACCGCCGGGGACCAGTTCGTGCTGCGGGGGGCCGGCGGAGCGGCGCGCGGGCGCGAGGTCGCCCGCCTGGCCCGCGCCGCCGTGACCTCGCTCGGCGTGGCCGGTGACCAGCCGCTGAGCGCCTGCGCCGGCGTCGCGGAGCAGGTCGACGGCGGCGACGACCCCACCGCGGTCCTGTCCGACGCCGCGGCCGCGCTGCGCCTGGCCAAGGCCCAGGGCGACGGGGTCACCCGCGTCCACGACGCGGCCCTCGTGGAGCGCAGCCGCCGCGAGCAGGTCGTCGTCGCGGCGCTGCGCGAGGCGCTGGCGCGGGACGGGCTGACCGTGCACCTGCAGCCGGTGGTCGAGGTCGCCACCGGCACCACGACGGGGTTCGAGCTGCTCTCCCGCTGGCAGGACCCCCTGCTGGGAGCCGTGGCGCCCGACGAGTACGTCCCCCTGGCGGAGGCGGCCGGCCTGGTGCACCTGGTCGGGGCGACGGTCCTCGCCCACGGCCTCGACGCGTTCGTGGCCGCCGGCGGGGTGGAGCGCCGGCTGCGCGTCGGCGTCAACGCGTCGGTGCACGAGCTGCGCCGCCCCGCCTACACCGAGGCGCTGCGGGCCTGCGCCGCCGAGCGGGGCGTCCCGCTCGACCTGGTCACCGTCGAGGTCACCGAGTCGCTGTTCCTCTCCCGCGACGACCCCGCCGCGCGCACCCTCGACGAGCTGCACGCCGCCGGGGTGCAGCTCGCCATCGACGACTTCGGCACCGGCTACTCCTCGCTCGGCTACCTGGAGCGGCTGCCGGTGACCTGCGTCAAGGTCGACAGGTCGCTGGTGGTGGGCGCCGCCTCCAGCGAGCGCTCGCGGGCGCTGCTCGCGGCTGTCGTGGCCGTGTGCCGAGCCCTGGGCCTCGGGCTCGTGGCGGAGGGCGTCGAGGACGCCCACCAGGCGCGCGTGGTGGCCGACCTGGGCATCGAGCACGGCCAGGGCTGGTACTGGTCGCGGGCGCTGGCACCCGACGAGGTCGCCTCCCACCTCGCGGCACCGCCGCGACGGCTGGAGCGAGCCGCGTGAGGACCGTCATGACCGCCGCTGCGGCCGTCAGCGCCGCCACGGTCGTGCTCGTGGCGGCCCTGGGCATCACCGGCACCGGCAGGGCCGACGTCGTCGGGACCGCCCTGGTGGGCGTCTGGGCGAGCCTCGCGGCGGTGGTCGTCCTGGCCGTGCCCGACCGGGTGGTCCGGGCGCCCCGCCGCTGGCGGGTCGCCGGCGCGGCGATGACCCTGCCGTACGGCGTCGGCCAGCTCGTGCTCGCCGTGCAGAAGGCCTCGCAGCCCGACCCCCTGCCCTACCCGGTCGCCGGGGACCTCCTGTCCTTCCTGGCCGCTCCCGGCTGGGTGGCGCTCCTCCTGCTCGTCCCGCGGCCGCTGGGGCCCGCCGGACGCCTCCCCAGGGTCCTGGCCGACGCCGCCGCCGTCGCCTCGGCGCTGGCGCTGCTGTTCTGGCTGCTGGCCTTCGCCGGGCGCAGCGCGGCTCCCGCGGCGGTGGCCGCCGCGGTGGCCACGCAGCTCGTCGAGCTGCTCCTGTGGGCGTTCGTGGTGCAGCTCGCGGTCGTCACCGCGCAGCGCGGCACCGTGCTGCTGGCGCTGGCGTCCAGCCTCATCGTCGCCGGCGACCTGCTCTTCTCGGCCGCCCTCCTGGTGGGTGCCGAGCCACCGCAGTGGCAGCAGGCCGCCCTGCTCGCGGCGTCCTTCCCGCTGATGGCCGTCGCGCTGCTCACCGTCCGCACCCCCCGCCCACGCTCCGAGGTGGCCGTGGAGGCGCGGGCGTCCGTGGTCACCGTCGGCCTGCTCGCGGCGTGCGGCGCCGTCGCGGTCGCCGACGTCGTGGTGTTCCAGCGCCCCTTCGACGCCGTCAGCGGCATCCTCCTGGTGCTGCTCCTGCTGGCGTGCACGGTCCGCGAGCTGGTGCTGCAGCGCCAGCGCGTCCGCCAGGTGGCCGCCCTCAGCGAGGCCGCCCACCACGACCCGCTCACCGGCCTCGCGAACCGGCGGGCCCTGGCGGCGGCCCTCGCCGGGCTCAGCACCACGACGGGACCGGTCGGCGTCGTCGTCCTCGACCTCGACGGCTTCAAGCGCGTCAACGACACCCTCGGCCACGCCACCGGCGACCGCCTGGTCGTCGCGGTGGCGCGCGCGCTGCGGCGCGGCCACCCCGACGCGGTCGTGGCGCGCCTCGGGGGCGACGAGTTCGCCGTCGTCCTGGCCCTCCCGGAGCGGGAGGTCCTCGAGGCCGCGGACCACCTCGCGGGACTGGTGCGGGAGTCCGCGGGC
>JAKONK010000030.1 GCA_022701985.1 Actinomycetales bacterium | reverse complement strand
ACCCCGCCGTACCTGGTCCGCCCGATCGAGCACGGCGCCGACATCGTCATCCACTCGGCCACCAAGTTCCTCGGCGGTCACGGGACGACGCTGGGCGGCGTCGTCGTGGAGAGCGGCAGGTTCGACTGGGGCAGCGGGCGCTTCCCGCAGATGACCGAGCCGGTGCCCAGCTACAACGGCATCCGGTGGTGGCAGAACTTCGGCGAGTACGGCTTCCTCACCAAGCTGCGCTCGGAGCAGCTGCGCGACACCGGGCCGTCGCTGTCCGCGCAGTCGGCGTTCCAGCTGCTGCAGGGCGTGGAGACCCTCGCCCCGCGCATGGAGGAGCACCTGCGCAACGCCCGCGGCGTGGCCGAGTGGCTCGACCGCGACAGCCGCGTGGCCTGGGTCAACTGGGCCGGGCTGCCCTCGCACGTCCACCACGAGCGCGCCAAGAAGTACCTGCCGCTGGGACCGAGCTCGGTGTTCTCCTTCGGCGTCGCCGGAGACCGCGAGGCCGGGCGCCGCTTCATCGAGGCCGTGCAGCTCGCGAGCCACCTGGCGAACGTGGGCGACACCCGAACGCTGGTCATCCACCCGGCGTCGACCACGCACCAGCAGCTGAGCGCCGAGCAGCTCGAGGCGGGCGGCGTGAAGCCGGAGCTGGTCCGCATCTCCGTCGGGCTGGAAGACCTCGACGACATCCTCTGGGACCTCGACCAGGCCCTGACCGCCGCCGTGAAGGAGGGCTGAGGCGTGACGCTGACCGTGGACACCACCCGCACCTGGGTGGGGCCGACCGCCCCGGAGCGCCTCGCGCTGCTGCGCGAGGCCAAGAGCATCGCCATCGTGGGCGCCTCCGAGAACCAGGCGCGGGCGAGCTTCTTCGTCTCGACGTACCTGCTGTCGAGCTCGCCGTACGACGTCTACTTCATCAACCCGCGGGCGAAGGAGATCCTGGGCCACCCGGTCTACCCGAGCCTCGCCGACCTGCCCGTGGTGCCCGACGTCGTCGACGTCTTCCGCAGGCACGACGACCTGCCGAGCGTGCTCGACGAGGTCGTCGCCCTGCGGGAGTCGAAGGGCGGGGGGAAGGCCCCGTCCGTGCTGTGGCTCCAGCTCGGCTCGTGGCACGAGGAGGTCGCGCGCCGCGCCGAGGAGGCCGGGATCTCGGTGGTCATGGACCGCTGCGTGAAGATCGAGCACGCCCGCTTCCACGGCGGCCTGCACCTCGCGGGCTTCGACACCGGCGTCATCTCCAGCCGGCGGCAGATCCGCGCCTGATCCGGCGTTGCAGTCGGGGGCGGCGCTCGAGTGCGCAGCGCCGCCCCCACCCGGAACCACCGGGCCCTCGCACCCCCACGACCCCGGAGGTCACCTGTGCTCCGCCGCTCCGCTCTCACCCTGTTCGCCGCCGCCGCTGTCGCAGCCCTGTCCGCCTGCAGCGGAGGGGGTCCCGCCGACGGGATCGTGGGCGGCAGCTCCAGCCCGTCGGCGTCGGGCTCCGCGACCGCCTCGGGAGGCGTGCTCCGCGTGGCCTCCGAGGGCACGTACTCGCCGTTCACCTACCACGACGCCGCCAACGGCGGGCAGCTCACCGGCTACGACGTCGACGTCATCACCGCCGTCGCCGAGCAGATGGGCATGCAGGTCGAGTTCACCGACGTCACCTTCGACGCGATCTTCGCGGGCCTGGAGGCGGGGCGCTACGACGTCGTCGCCAACCAGGTCACCGTCAACCCCGAGCGGCAGGCGCTGTACGACTTCTCCACCCCGTACACGGTCTCCACCGGCGCGATCATCACGCGCGCCGACGACACCTCGATCACCTCCCTCGCGGGCCTCGCCGGGAAGACGACGGCCCAGTCGCTGACCAGCAACTGGGCGCAGGTCGCGACGGACGCGGGTGCCCAGGTGGAGGGTGTGGAGGGCTTCACCCAGGCGGTGACGCTGCTCAAGCAGGGCCGTGTCGACGCCACCGTCAACGACGACCTCGCCGCGCTCGACTACCTCAAGACCACGGGCGACACCGACGTGAAGATCGCCGCGAAGACCGACGACACCAGCGAGCAGGCGTTCGCGCTGCAGAAGGGCTCCGACCTGACGCCGAAGATCGACGCCGCGCTGCAGACCCTGGCCGACGACGGCGAGCTGGCCGCGATCTCCCAGAAGTACTTCGGCCAGGACGTCAGCAAGTGACCGACGCCGCCCCGAGGGGCTGAGGCTCCGTGGGGGTGGACTGGGAGCTCCTGCGCTCCTCGGCGTGGCCGCTGCTGCAGGGCCTCGTGCTCGGGACCATCCCGCTGACGGCGGTCTCGTTCGTGGTCGGGATGGTGATCGCCGTCGTGGTCGCCCTGATGCGGCTCTCGCCGGTCGGGGTCGTCTCGGGGGCGGCCCGCGTCTACGTCTCGGCCGTCCGCGGCACCCCGCTGCTGGTGCAGCTGTTCATCATCTTCTACGGCCTGCCGTCGCTGGGGGTGACGCTGGACCCGTGGCCCGCTGCGACCATCGCGTTCAGCATCAACGTCGGCGGGTACGCGGCCGAGGTGGTGCGCAGCTCGATCCTGTCCGTGCCGCGCGGGCAGTGGGAGGCCGCGGCGACGGTGGGGATGGACTACCCGACGGCGCTGCGCCGCGTGGTGCTCCCCCAGGCGTCGCGCATCGCGGTGCCCCCGCTGTCGAACACGCTGATCTCGCTGGTGAAGGACACGTCGCTGGCGTCCACGGTGCTGGTGACCGACATGTTCCGCGTGGCCCAGCAGATCGCCGCGCCCACGTACCAGTTCTTCACCCTCTACGGGCTGGCCGCGCTCTACTACTGGGTGGTCTGCCTCGTGCTCTCGACGCTGCAGGACCGCCTGGAGGTCCGTCTGAACAGGTACGTGACCGCATGACCGCACCGCTGGAGCCGACGAGGCCCCTGGTCGAGGTCAGCGGGCTGCGCAAGTCCTTCGGCGAGAACCACGTGCTGCGCGGGGTCGACGCCGCGGTCCCCACCGGCTCGGTCACGGTGCTCATCGGGCCCTCGGGCTCGGGGAAGACCACCGTGCTGCGCTGCCTCAACGCCCTGGAGCGTCCGGAGGCCGGCGCGGTGCGGGTCGGGGAGGTGGCGGTCGACTTCTCCGAGCTGCCGTCGCTGGGCCGACGGGCGGCGCAGCAGGCCGAGGTCCGGCTGCGGGCGCAGAGCGGGATGGTCTTCCAGAGCCACTTCCTCTTCCCCCACCGCACCGCGCTGGAGAACGTCACCGAGGGACCCGTCGTGGTGCAGGGCCGCCCGAAGGAGCAGGCCCGCGCCGAGGGGCTGGAGCTGCTGGAGCGCGTGGGGCTGGCGGGCCGCGCCGACGCCCTGCCGTCGCAGCTGTCCGGCGGGCAGCAGCAGCGGGTCGGCATCGCGCGGGCGCTGGCGATCCACCCGCAGGTGGTGCTCTTCGACGAGCCGACGTCCGCGCTGGACCCCGAGCTGGTCGGGGAGGTGCTCGCGGTGATGAAGGACCTCGCCGAGCAGGGCTCCACGATGGTGGTGGTCACGCACGAGATCCGGTTCGCCCAGCAGGTGGCCGACCAGGTGCTGTTCCTCGACGGCGGCGTCGTCGTGGAGCGGGGCCCTGCGGCGCAGGTGATCGCCGACCCGCGCGAGGAGCGCACCCGCCGCTTCCTCAAGCGCCTGCTCGACCCGCTCTGACGGGCGACCCGGCGCTTGGGGTGACGATCACCGGGTAGGGACCGCCCGTGGCTGACGACGACACGACCCCCGACCTCACCCGCGGCGTGCGCCTGGGCGACCTCCCCCTCGACGGCGTGCTCGCAGGCGCGCTCGGCACGGGCGAGGACGCCGAGCAGGTGCTCCTGACGCGGTACACCGACGACGACGGCGAGCAGCGGGTCTCGGCGGTCTCGGCGACCTGCACGCACGTGGGAGCGCCCCTGGCGAAGGGGCTGCGCACCGGGAACCTCGTGCGCTGCCCGTTCCACCACGCGTGCTTCGACCTGCGCTCGGGCGAGGCGCTGCTGGCCCCGGCCTACGAGCCGCTGACCCGCTACGCCGTGGAGGTCAGCGGCGAGGGCGACGACGCCGTGGTGCGCGTCACCGGGCCGGCGGACGAGCCGGCGCCCGGACCCGAGGCCGCGGGCGGCGCTGCGTCCGGCGCGCTCGACAAGGTGGTCGTGGTCGGCGGCGGGGCCGCGGGCTTCGCCGCGGTCGAGCGGCTGCGCCGCGAGGGGTACGGGGGTGAGCTGGTGCTGGTGTCCTCCGAGCCGCACCCGCCCATCGACAGGACGCAGCTGAGCAAGTTCTACCTCTCGGGCGACAAGCCGGAGGACGCGCTGCCGCTGCTGGACCGCGACTGGTACGCGGAGCACGACGTCGAGCTCCGCCTCGACAGCGAGGCCACGGTGCTCGACGCGGCGCAGCGCCGCCTGAGCGTCCGCGGGAGCGACGGCGCGGTCACCGTCCTCGGCTACGACGCCCTGGTGCTGGCCCCCGGCTCGGAGCCGGTGCGCCCCGAGCTGCCCGGGCTGCAGCGCGACGACGTGCACCTGCTGCGCACCCTCGCCGACGCCGACGCCCTGGTCGCCGCCGTGGGCGACTCACCCGAGGGCCGCCGCGCCGTCGTGCTGGGCGCGGGGTTCATCGGCCTGGAGGCCGCTGCCGTGCTGCGGGAGAAGGGCGTCGAGGTCACCGTCGTGGCGACCTCGGAGGTGCCGCTGCGCCGCCAGGTCGGCGAGGAGGTGGGCCGCGCCGTCCGCACGGCCCACGAGTCCGAGGGCGTCGCCTTCGTCACCGGGCGCGCCGCGCGCTGGAGCGACGGGGTCCTCGAGCTGGAGGACGGCGGCCGCGCCCCCGCCGACGGCCGGGCGGACCTGCTCGTCGTGGGCACCGGGGTGACCCCGCGCCTCGACCTGGCGCGCAGCGCCGACCTCGCCCTGGCGCCGGAGGACGAGGGCGGCGGCGTGGTGGTCGACGCCCGCGGGCGGACCTCCGCCGACGGTGTGTGGGCCGCAGGAGACGTCGCCGCCTGGCCCGACGCGACGACGGGGCACCGGCGCCGGGTGGAGCACTGGGCGCAGGCGCAGCGGCAGGGGGCCGCGGCGGCCCTGGACCTGCTGGGCCGTCCGCAGGCGGAGCTGGCCGAGCCCGCCTTCTTCTGGACCAAGCAGTTCAGCCGCCAGTACCGCCTCGCCGGGGAGGTGCCCGACCTCAGCCCCGAGGGCGGCGGCACCACCGAGGTCGACGGCTCGCTGTCCGACGGCGACGCCGTGGTCCGCTACCGCGACGCCGACGGGCGAGTCACCGCGGTGGCCGGTGTGGGACGCGACCTGGAGGTGCTGCGCCTCGAAGAGGAGCTGCTCCGCCCCTGACCCCCTCACGAGCACGGGCGTCCGCCACCCGGAGGTGGCGGACGCCCGTGCTCGTCCTCGAGGACGCAGGGAGGTCAGGCGGAGGGCGCCAGCGTCTTCGTGTCGATGACGAAGCGGTAGCGCACGTCGGAGTTCACGACGCGCTCCCAGGCCTCGTCGATCTGGTCACCGCTGATGACCTCGACCTCGGCGCCGATGTGGTGCTCGGCGCAGAAGTCCAGCATCTCCTGGGTCTCGGCGATGGAGCCGATGTTGGAGCCCGCCAGGCTCTTGCGGCCCATGATCAGCGCGCCAGCCGGCACCTCGAAGGGCTTGCTGGGCAGCCCGACCGTGCACAGCACGCCCTCGGGCTTGAGCGCCGCGAGGTAGGGCTTGATGTCGACGTCCGCGGAGATCGTCGTGACGATCAGGTCGAACGTGCTCTTCAGCGACTCGAGCGCGCCGTCGTCGCCGGTGGCGACGTAGTGGTCGGCGCCCAGGCGCAGACCGTCCTCCTGCTTCTTGAGCGACTGCGACAGCACGGTGACCTCGGCGCCCATGGCGTGGGCGATCTTCACGCCCATGTGGCCCAGGCCGCCCATGCCGACGACCGCGACCTGCTTGCCCTCGCCGGCGCCCCAGAAGCGCAGCGGGGAGTACAGGGTGATCCCGGCGCACAGCAGCGGGGCGGCGACGTCCAGGTCGATGCCCTCGGGGATGCGCAGCACGAAGTCCTCGTCGACGACGATCTTCTCGCTGTAGCCGCCCTCGGTGGGCCGGCCGTCCTTGCCGATGGCGTTGTACGTGCCGACGTTGCCCTTCTGGCAGTTCTGCTCACGGCCGGCGGTGCACTCGGAGCACTCGCGGCAGGAGTCGACCATGCAGCCGACGCCCACGCGGTCGCCCACGGAGTGCTTGGTCACCTCGGAGCCGACCTCGGCGACCGTGCCGGCGATCTCGTGGCCGGGGGTCAGCGGGAAGAGCGTCTCGCCCCACTCCCCGCGGCCGGTGTGGATGTCGGAGTGGCAGATGCCCGCGTAGGCGATGTCGATCAGGACGTCCTTCGGGCCGAGGTCGCGGCGCTCGATGGTCGTCGCCTCGAACGGCTCGCCGGGGCCTGAGGTGCTGCGGGCGTGCACGGTGGTGGGCACGGGGAGTCCTCCAGGTGATCAGGTGGTGGTGGGCCTGTGGTTCGTCGGGGGTCTCGTCCATCCTGCGCCGGGAGGTGTGATCGCGCACGACGGGTCCGGCCGGTGCCCGGGCCGGCGCGGCGCTGCCTAGCGTGGTGCCCGTGACCGCCGCCCCTCTCGACGGGCCGGGTGGCGCGGCCCCGGACGGGTACCGCGCGGGCGACCCGGCCCTGCGCCGCGCCTCCTGGGCGCTGTTCCTCGCCGGCGTCGCCGTCTTCGCGCTCCTCTACGCCCCGCAGCCCCTGCTCCCCCAGCTGGCCACCGACTACGCCGTCAGCCCGGCGCGCGCCACCCTCGCGGTGTCGGCGGCCACGGCGGCGCTCGCCGTCGGGCTGCTGGTCGCCGGGCCGGTCTCCGAGAGGCTGGGGCGCACCGCGCTCGTCCACGCCTCGCTGGTGGCCGCGAGCGCGCTCGGCCTGCTGGTGGCGCTGGCCCCGTCGGGGCACCCGGGCTGGGCCCTGCTCATCGCGCTGCGGGCGGCGCAGGGCCTGGTGCTGGCGGGGCTGCCGGCGGTGGCCGTGGCCTACCTGCGCGAGGAGGTCCACCCCTCGGCCGCGGGGGCGGCCACCGGTCTGTACATCGGGGGCAACGCCCTCGGCGGGATGCTCGGGCGGCTCCTCTCGTCCGGCCTCGCGGAGCTCGGCGGCTGGCGGGCCGCGCAGGTCGGCGTCGCCGTCGTGGGGCTGGTGTGCGCGGTGGCGGTGTGGCGGCTGCTGCCCCGGTCGCGGCGCTTCACGCCCGCCGACGCGGGCCTGCGCCCCCTGGTCCGGCGCACCGCCGGGGTGCTCACCGACCCGGCGCTGCTGGCGCTGTACGGGGTGTCGCTGACGCTGATGGGCGCCTTCCTCGCGGCCTGGAACGCCATCGGCTTCCGCCTGGAGGCGCCGCCGTACTCCCTGGGCCCGGCGGTGGCCGGCCTGGTCTTCACCGTCTACGCGCTGGGGTCGGTGAGCTCCGCGCGCGGCGGGCGCCTGGCCGACCGGGTGGGGCGGCGCGCCGTCGTCCCGGTGGCCGTGGCCGTCATGGGGGTGGGTCTGCTGGTGACGCTGGCGGCGCCGCTGTGGGCGGTCGTGGTGGGGATGGCGGTGCTCACCACCGGGTTCTTCGCGGCGCACGGGGTGGCGAGCGGCTGGGTGGCCGCCCGCGCCGGCCTGGGCGGGCGCGCCACCGCGCAGGCCGCCTCGACGTACCTCTTCGCGTACTACGTCGGCTCGTCGCTGGGCGGCACGGCGGGCGGTGCCGCGTGGGCCGGCGGCGGGTGGGGAGCGGTGGTGGCCGTGGCCGGCGCCTGCGTGCTGGTGGCGCTGCTGCTCAGCGCGCTGCTGGCGCGGACCCGGTCGCTGCTGCCCGGCCCCGCCGGCCCCGCCGGTCCCCCGGGCCGCCCCGACCCCGCCGCCGGCGCCTCCTGAGCGCGGGGCGGGTCCGTCCGGGTGAGGGGGAGCCCGTGGCCTCCAGCGCGCGGGTCGCCGGGACGACAGGACACCGGGGACCCGATGCGGGTGCCGGGAAGCGAGGGACGGCGTGCTCGAGGTCGCCAGGGGGCTCACGGCGTCCGGCGTCGTCCCGGTGTGGGGAGGGCTGCTGCTCGTCGCCGCCCTCGGGGTGCTGCTGGTGCTGCTGCGGCGCCAGCACCGCCGGCACAGCACCGCCGTGCGCACCGACCCGCTGACGGGCCTGGGCAACCGGGTGCGCCTGACCGAGGTCGGCGAGCGCGTGCTCGCCGGGGTCTCGGAGCTCGACGGCGACGGCACCCACGGCCCGGGCCTGCTCCTGCTCGACCTCGACGGCTTCAAGGACGTCAACGACACCCTCGGCCACGCCGCCGGGGACGTGCTGCTGGCCCAGGTGGCCGCGCGCCTGGCGGAGGGCGCTCCGGCCGGGGCGGTCGTCACGCGCCTGGGGGGTGACGAGTTCGCCGTCCTGCTCACCGCGCCCGTCACCTCCGCGCAGGCCGTGCTGCACGGCAAGCGGCTGCTGGCCGCGCTCGGCGCCGGTGGCTTCAGCGCCGACGGCGTCGACCTCGACATCACCAGCAGCGTCGGTGCCGCCGTGGCTCCCGCCGCCGGACGCACCGTCGGGGAGCTGCTGAGGCACGCCGACCTCGCCATGTACGAGGCCAAGCGCTCCCGCGCCGGCGTGCTGCCGTACACCCCCGACCTCGCCCCCGACAGCTCCGACGGCCTCACCACCCTCGCGCTGCTGCGGCAGGCGATGGAGGAGGGCCAGCTGACCCTGCGGTACCAGCCCGTGGTCGACGCCGCGTCGCTGGAGCTGCGCGGCTTCGAGGCCCTGCTGCGCTGGCAGCACCCCACGCGCGGCCTGCTGCTCCCCGCGGAGTTCCTGCCCCTGGCCGAGCGGACCACCCTGGTCCGCCCCCTGACGCGCTGGGTGCTGCTGACCGCGCTGCGCCAGGGCGCCGCGTGGCGCCGCGCCGGGCTGGACACCTCGGTCGCCGTCAACGTCAGCGCCTCCGTGCTCGAGCCGGGCCTGCTCGGCATCGTCGACGAGGCCCTGGCGCGCAGCGCCTGGCCCGCCGAGCAGCTGGTGGTGGAGATCACCGAGACCGCGGTGTCCAACGACGTCGGCGAGGCGCTCGAGGTGGTCCGCGGCCTCGCCGACCGCGGCGTGCGCGTGTCCGTCGACGACTTCGGCGCGGGGTACACCAGCCTCGGCCAGCTGCGAGGCCTCGAGGTGCGCCAGCTGAAGGTCGACCGGCAGTTCGTCACCGACCTGGTCGGCGTCCCCGAGGACGAGGCCATCGCCGCCAGCATCATCGACCTCGGGCACCGCCTGGGCCTGCAGGTCGTCGCGGAGGGCGTCGAGGACGCCGGCGTCGCCGAGCGCCTGCGCGAGCTGGGCTGCGACGAGCTGCAGGGCTACTGGGTGGGCCGACCGGTCACGCCCGAGCTGGCCCTCGCCCGGTGGGTCGGGGGCGCTGACGCCCACGGCGCCGTCGAGGACCTCAGCCCCGGCGCCACACGAGGATGAGCGCGCGGTCGTCGGACTCCGCCACCGCAGCGGCGTCGACGAGCCGCTCCGCCTCCCCCGGCCGCCAGCCCCGCGCCGACGCCTCCGCGGCCAGCGACAGCAGCACCTCCGTGCCCACGGACAGGTCCTCCCCCGGCACCTCGACCATCCCGTCGGTGCACAGGTAGAGCCCCTGCCCGGGCAGCAGCGCGCCACGCAGCACCGGGAAGTCGACGTCGGGCACCAGGCCCAGCGCCGGGCCGGAGTCGTCGTCGAGGAGCCGCCAGGTGCTGCCGGCGCCCCCGGTCCCCGGTGGCGGGTGGCCCGCGAGGCTGACGCGGTAGTCACCGGTGGCGAGGTCGACGGCCAGGTGGACGGCGGTCGCGAAGCCCTCGGGCCAGTCCTGGCGGAGCAGGTAGGCGTTGGCGGCGGGCAGGAAGCCCTCCGCGGGCATCGCCCCCAGGAGGCCGCTGAGGGCCCCCGAGAGCAGCAGGGCCCGGGTGCCCGCCTGCTGGCCCTTGCCGGAGACGTCCACCAGGGCCACCTCCAGCACGTCGGCCCCGTCGCCGCGCCGCGAGCGCGTCGCCACCACGAAGTCGCCGCTGAAGGAGTCCCCGAACGCCGGGCGCAGCTCGGTCTCCACGTGCCAGTCGTCCGGCAGCGGCGGTACCGCGCCCTGGCTGCGGAGCCTGTCGCGCAGGTCGACGAGCATCGCGTCGCCGAGGGTGCCCTGGACGCCGAGGCGCTCCCGGCTGCGCACGAAGAGGGCCACGAGGACGGCGGTCGCCCCCAGCAGCAGCAGGTCACCGGGGCGGGTGGACCCGCCGGGGCCGTCGGCCGCGACCGTCAGGGCGGCGCCCGCCGCGGCCACGAGGTACAGCAGCACCATCGTGCGCATCCGCAGGAAGAACCCGCCCAGGAGCAGCACGAACACCATCGCTCCGGTGGGCGCCCACCGCGGGGCGATCGCCCCCGTGAGGGCGACGACGACGGCGAGCGCCGTCAGCCACAGGAGCAGCAGCGCCTGCCGCGGCATGGTGCGGGGGCGGAACCTGCTCACCAGGCGGCGGGTCAGCCTCCGCCGGCGCCGGTGGAGCCAGCGCGAGGCGCTCTCGAGGCGCACGCGCACCCGCCGACCCTAGCCGGGGGCCCCCGGGCCCATCCGGGCTTCGGCCACTCCCGTCACCCCCGTCCGTCCCCCGGCCCGTGGTCAGGCGGCGAAGGGCGAGGTGGTCACCCCGGGCGCCTGGCACCGCGGGCACCAGAACAGGTTCCGCCCCTCGACCACCGACGTCGCCACGGTCGTCCCGCACAGCCGGCACGGCAGGCCCTGTCGCCGGTAGACGTAGTGCGCCCCCGACTGCCCTCGGCGCACCGGGCTCCCGTCGGCCTCGTCTCCCGAGGCCTCGACCAGGCCCCGGCGCCGGTCGCCCGGGCGCGTGGTGACGATCCGCCCCGAGCGCACCCCGGCGCGCATGAGCACGGCGAGGTCGTCCCAGATGCCGAGAAGGCGCTCGGCGTCGACGTCGCGCCCGGGCACCGCCGGGTCGAGGCCGGCGCGGAACAGGGCCTCGGCGCGGTAGATGTTGCCGGCACCGGCGAGCACGTCCTGGTGCATGAGCAGGGCCCCGATGGTCACGCGGCTGGCGCCGGCGCGGGCGAGGAAGCGCTCGGGCCCGTCGTCGCGGCGCAGGGGGTCGGGACCGAGCCGGGCCCGCAGCGCGTCGACCTCCGGGCGCAGCAGCACCTCGCAGGCCGTCGGGCCGCGCAGGTCGGCCCAGCGCAGGTCGGTGCGGGGCTCGTCGTCGCTGTCGGGGCTGGCGTCGAGGGTCACCAGCCGCAGGCGCACCGCCCCGACGGGCGGGGGCGGCTCGCCGGTGCCGAAGGCGACCTTGCCGTACAGGCCCAGGTGCACGTGCAGCCAGTGCTCGGGCGCGCGGCGCTCGGGGGCGTCCGGCGGCGCGAAGCCGACGAGCAGGTGCTTGCCCACGGCGTCCGAGCGCGCGACGCGCTGGCCGTCGAGCAGCGCGGCGCCGTCGGTGAAGCGCCCCTGGGGGCTGCCCGCCTCGACGGTGCGACCGCCGAAGGCGTCGTGGACGGAGCGCGCGAGGCGGTGGAGGGTGTGACCTTCTGGCACGAGGAGAGAGCCTGCCTCCCCGCGGCGATCACCGCTCGGTGAGGTGCTCCGCCTCCCAGGCGGTCATGAGGTCGAGGCGGCGCTGGTGGCGCTCCTCGCCGCTGAACGGCGTGGCGAGGAAGGCGTCGACGATGGCGGTCGCGTCCTCCACGGAGTGCATGCGGGCGCCCACGCTGACGACGTGCGCGTCGTTGTGCTGACGGGCCAGCTGCGCGGTCTCCAGGCTCCACGCGAGCGCCGCGCGGACGCCGGGCACGCGGTTGGCGGCGAGCTGCTCGCCGTTGCCGGACCCGCCGAGGACGATGCCCAGGGCCTCGACGCCGGCGCGCACGTCGGCGCGCACGCCGAGGGCGGCGGGGATGCAGAAGTCGGGGTAGTCGTCGAGGGCGTCGTAGGCCGCGGGGCCGTGGTCGACCACCTCGTGGCCGCTGTCGCCCAGGTGCTGCACCAGGTGCTGCTTGAGCTCGAAGGCGGCGTGGTCGCTGGCGATGTGGACGCGCACGGCGCTCATCCTGGCACTGCTGCGTCCGGCGACCCCACCCCCGTCCGTGATCATGGGCGTCGTGCACACCACTGCGCACAACGTCCATGATCACGGTGGGGACGACGATCAGTCGAAGACGGGGCCCTGGGTGCGGGTGCGCTTCAGCTCGTAGAAGCCCTCGTAGGCGGCCACCGCGGTGACGCCGTCCCACAGCCTCCCGGCCTCCTCGCCCTTGGGGGCGGGCGTGATGACGGGGCCGAAGAACGCCGGGCCCGGCGCGCCGTCCTTGCCGGCCACGCCGATGACGGGGGTGCCGACGTCGTCACCCACGCGGCTGATCGCCTCGTGGTGCGAGGCCTTGAGCGCCTCGTCGTACTCGGTGCTGTCCGCGAAGCGGATGAGGTCGGCCGGGAGGCCCGCGTCGGCCAGGCCACCGACCACCGCGGCGTGGAAGTCCTTCTCGCCGCCGGGGTGGATGCGGGTGCCGATCGCGGTGTAGAGCGGCTCGACGACCTCCTGGCCGTGCAGCTCCTTCGCGGCGGTGACCACGCGCACCGGCCCCCACGCCTTCTTCATCATCTCGACGTACTCCTCGGGCAGGTCGCGCCCGTCGTTGAGCACCGCGAGGCTCATCACCTTGAAGGTGACGTCGATCTCGCGGACCTTCGCGGCCTCCAGGACCCACCGGGAGGTCATCCAGGCCCACGGGCAGATCGGGTCGAACCAGAAGTCGACGGGGCTCTTCGAGGCGCTCTGCGCTGCGTCAGTCATGCCCCCGATAACACCACCGGCCCGCCTCGTCTGCCCGGCCTCGCTGCGTGGCAGCATCTCCAGCGTGCGGACCAGCCACCACGAAGACGGCGCCGGGCAGCCGGCGGACCACCAGCAGGGCCTGAACCTCTCCCGGGCGGAGGCCGCCGAGCGCGCCGCGCTCGTCGACGTCAGCTCCTACGACGTCGAGCTGGACCTGACCACCGGGCCCACGACCTTCCGGTCGCGCACCACCGTGCGGTTCAGCGCGCGCGAGGGCGCCTCGACGTTCCTGGACCTCGTCGCGCCCCACGTCCACGAGGTGGTGCTGAACGGCACGGCCCTCGACGCCCGCGAGGTGGCCGACGGCGTCCGCGTGCAGCTGCACGGGCTCGCGGCCCAGAACGAGGTCGTGGTCGTCGCCGACTGCGCCTACATGAACACCGGCGAGGGCCTGCACCGCTTCGTCGACCCGGTCGACGGCGAGGTGTACCTCTACTCGCAGTTCGAGGTGGCCGACTCGCGCCGCGTGTTCGCGGTCTTCGAGCAGCCCGACCTCAAGGCCGTCTTCACGTTCACCGTGACCGCTCCCGACCACTGGACGGTCGTGTCGGTCTCCCCCACCCCGGACCCGGAGCCCGCGGGGCAGGGGTCCGCCACCTGGCGCTTCGCGCCCACGCCGGTGCTGTCCAGCTACGTCACGGCGGTCGTCGCCGGGCCGTACCACGTCGAGCGCGGCGAGCTCACGAGCAGCGACGGCCGCACGGTGCCCCTGGGCGTCTTCTGCCGCAGGAGCCTCGCCGAGCACCTCGACGCCGACGAGGTCATGGACATCACCCGGGCCGGGTTCGCCTTCTACGAGGGCCTGTTCGAGATCCCCTACCCGTTCCCCAAGTACGACCAGCTCTTCGTGCCGGAGTTCAACGCCGGCGCCATGGAGAACGCCGGCGCCGTGACGTTCCTGGAGCGGTACGTCTTCCGGTCCAAGCCCACCGAGGCCGTGGTGGAGCGCCGCGCGGTGACGATCCTGCACGAGCTCGCCCACATGTGGTTCGGCGACCTCGTGACCATGCGCTGGTGGGACGACCTCTGGCTCAACGAGTCCTTCGCGGAGTACGCCTCCACGCTGGCCACCGCCGAGGCCACCCGCTGGACCGACGCCTGGACCACCTTCGCCTCGATGGAGAAGGCCTGGGCCTACCGCCAGGACCAGCTGCCGAGCACCCACCCGATCGTGGCCGACATGGTCGACCTCGAGGCGGTCGAGGTGAACTTCGACGGCATCACCTACGCCAAAGGCGCCAGCGTGCTGAAGCAGCTGGTGGCCTACGTGGGCCGGGAGGAGTTCTTCGAGGGGGTCCGCCGCTACCTGCGCGCCCACTCCTTCGGCAACGCGACCCTGGCCGACCTGCTGCGCGAGCTGGAGGCCACCTCCGGGCGCGACCTCAGCGCGTGGTCCGGGGTCTGGCTGGAGCGGGCCGGCGTCACCACGCTGCGCCCCGAGGTCACCACCGACGACGAGGGCGCCATCACCTCCCTCGTCATCACCCAGACGACGCCGGCGGAGCACCCCGTGCAGCGGCCGCACCGCCTGGCCGTCGGCTTCTACGACGTGCACGTGCCCACCGGCGGGTCGGGGGCCCGCCTGGAGCGGGTGCACCGCGTGGAGGTCGACGTCGACGGCGAGCGCACCGACGTCACCGCGCAGCTGCCCGAGCTCGTGGGCGTCGAGCGCCCCGACCTGCTGCTGCTCAACGACGACGACCTCGCCTACGCCAAGGTCCGCCTCGACGACACCTCGCTCGAGACGGCGGTCGAGCACCTGTCGTCGATCAGCGACGCGCTGCCCCGCACCCTGGTGTGGTCGGCCGCCTGGGACATGGCGCGCGACGCCGAGACGGCGGCCCGCGACTTCGTCGACCTGGTGCTCGACAACGTCGCGGTGGAGTCCGCGCCCGCGACGTCGTCGGTGCTGCGCACCCTGCTCGGGCAGCTCACCTCGGCGGCGAAGCTGTACACCGCCCCGGGCCACCGCGACGACGTCGCGGCCCAGGTCTCCGAGCGGCTCCTGGAGCTCGCGGTGGCGGCGGAGCCGGCGAGCGACGCCCAGCTGCAGCTGGCCGGCGCCGCAGCTGCGTGGGCGCAGACCCCCGCGCAGCTCGACGCCGTGGCCGGGTGGCTCTCGGGCGACGCCCCGCTGGAGGGCCTGTCCGTCGACACCGACCTGCGCTGGGAGCTGCTCACCGCGCTCGTGGTCGGGGGCCGGGCCGGTGAGGCGGAGATCGCCGCCGAGCTGGCCCGCGACGACACCGCGTCCGGGCGCCTGGCCGCCGCCGGCGCGCGGGCCGCGGTGCCCGACGCCGCGGCCAAGCAGGCGGCGTTCTCGGCGCTGACCAGCTCGACGGCCGACCCGGGCCTGGCCAACGCCGAGCGGGCCGCGGTCACCGCCGGCTTCTCCCGGGTGCGGGCCGCCGACGCGCAGGCGCTGCTGGGGCCGTTCGTGGAGCCGTACTTCGCGGCCGTCGAGCCGGTGTGGCGCAGCCGCACCAACGAGATCGCCCAGCAGGTGGCGGTCGGGCTGTACCCGACGCTGCTCGCCTCGCAGGAGCTGCTGGACCGCACCGACGCGTGGCTCGCCCAGGCCCCCGAGGACCTGCCGGCGCTGGTGCGCCTGGTGAGCGAGCAGCGCGACGGCGTCGCCCGCGCGCTGCGGGCCCAGGAGCGCGACCTGGCGCGCTGACCCCCTCGCCCCCCGTCCGCAGCCGAGCGCCTGGTTGCGGTTCCCGACGCCCCGGGAACCGCGACCAGGCGCTCGGCTGCGGTTCCGAGAGGGGGCGGTCAGAAGATCGTGGCGGTCGGCCAGGCGCCGGGCGTCCACGCCAGCTGGGCCGCCAGCCGCGCCACCGCGGAGCGGTCACCCGCCACGCGGCCCGCGGCGTGCAGCGCCACCAGCGACGTCTCCCCCAGGTACGCCGCCGAGAGGGCGCCCACGTCGAGGACGACGTCGGCGGCGGCGTCCGTCGGGGTCACCGAGACCTCGCCGGCTCCGGGGCCCCCGACGTCGAGGTGCCAGCGCCCTCCGGCCAGGCCCAGCGCGTCGTGCACCTCCAGCACGCACGCCCCGGGCGGACCGAGCCAGCCGCGGGCGGCGAGCGCCGCGGGCACGTCGAGCAGCCGGGCCCAGGTGACGTCGCTGCCCTCGGAAGCGAGGGCGCGGCGGCGGTCGCGCAGCATCTCGGGCAGGGGGTCGTCGAGGGGGCGGTTGGTCGCGCGCACCGAGTCGACGACGTCCACCGACAGCAGGTGCTCCCACAGCGCGGCGTGCGCCGCGGGCGTGGAGGCGCACAGGTCGTCCACCTCGACCTCGTTGTCGTGGCGCATGTGGGCCCACCGGTCGTGCGTGCGGTAGCGGGCGAAGCCGACCGCGCGGCCGTCGGCGTCGCGGGCCAGCAGGGCGGGGGTGGCGGCCTTCGGGTCGTCGGGGGCGGGGTCGATGCCGAGCACCTCGTCCCACCAGGCGTCGTCGCGGCTGACCAGCCCGGGGCGGTGCGCGACGGCCGCGGCGTGGACCGCCGGGGCGTCGGCGCGCAGGTCGGCGTGCTCGCACAGCTCGACGGTGACGTCTGCGGTGCCCGGCGGCCGGTGCTCCAGCTCGGCGGGCGTCCGCACCACCAGGGTCTGGGTGGAACCGGCGGGGCCGAAGCCGAAGCGCCCGTAGATCGGGGCCTCACCGGCGACCAGCAGCGCGAGCGCGACACCCCGCTCGTGGGCGTCGCGGAGGTCAGCGGTGATCATCCGCGTGAGCAGGCCGCGGCGCCGGTGGGTGGGCGCGACCGTCACCGAGCTGACGAGCGTCGCCTCGAGGCCCGCCGCGTCACCCGGCACCGGCACCCGCTCCTCCCAGGAGCGATAGGTGCCGACCACGCGGTCGCCGTCGTACGCGCCGACGAGCCGCTGGCGGTCCCAGGTGCGCGCCCTCGACTCCACCGAGGCCTCGTCGACGCGCCGGCCGTAGAGGAAGGTGCGGCTCGCCGACCTCCGCCACGCGAGGCGCTCGTGCTCCTGGACCGGCCGGACCTCCACCTGCGCGCTCACGGGGCCGTTCACGGGCTCCAGGCTAGGAGGAGCAGCCCTCGCCCCTCCGGGTGCCCTCGACCACGACGCCCGCGAGCGACTGCACCCGGGGCGTGGTGCGCAGGTCCTCCAGGAGCACCACCTCACCGGCGCCGTCGGTCAGCGGCACCCGCCAGTTCGGGTACTCGTCGGAGGTGCCCGGCTGGTTCTGCGTGCGGCGGTCGCCGACGGCGTCGGTGAGGGCCACCCCCACCAGCTTCGACGGCGTGGCCAGCAGGAACGCGTGCAGCGCCTCCACCACCTCGCGCTCGGTGGGCCGCTCGCCGAGCAGCCCCAGGTCGCGGAGCTGGTCGATGACGGCGGCGCGGTCGGCCTCGTCGACGCGCAGCTCCTCCTCGAGGGAGCGGGTGAGCAGCCCGAGCCGGTCGCGCAGCTCGATGTGCTCCCCCGCCAGGTACCCGGCCGTCGGCGGCAGGTCGTGGGTGTTGACGGTGGCCAGGCACAGCTCGCGCCAGGACGTCGGCGGGAGGGGCTGGCCCTCGCCGTCCTTCTCGAACCAGAGCACCGAGGTGCCCAGCACCCCGCGCTCGGCGAGGTAGCCGCGGACCCACGGCTCCACCAGGCCGAGGTCCTCGCCGACGACGACGGCGCCGGCGCGCGCGGCCTCCAGGCAGAGGATCCCCACGAGGGCGTCGTGGTCGTAGCGGACGTAGGTGCCCATGCCCGGGCCGGAGCCGTTGGGCACCCACCACAGACGGAACAGCCCGAGCACGTGGTCGACGCGCAGGCCGCCGGCGTGGCGCAGGATCGTGCGGACCATGTCGCGCCACGGCGCGTACCCGGCCTCGGCGAGGGCCACCGGCTGCCAGGGCGGCTGCGACCAGTCCTGGCCCTGCTGGTTGAAGGCGTCCGGCGGGGCACCGACGGAGACGCCGGTGGCGAGCACGTCGCGCAGCGCCCAGGCGTCGGCGCCGGAGGGGTGCACGCCGACGGCGAGGTCGTGCATGACCCCCAGCGCCATGCCGGCGTCGACGGCCGTCGCCTGGGCGGCGGCGAGCTGGGTGTCGCAGAGCCACTGGAGCCACTCGTGGAACTCGATGAGGGGCCGCAGCTGCTCGCGCAGGCCCTCCACCAGCTCGGAGCCGACCCGCTCGGCGCCCTCGGGCCACGGCTGCCCGGGACCGAAGTGCTCGATCATCGCCGCCCACAGGGCGTAGTCGGCCAGGCCGCGGCCCTCCCGCTCGCGGAAGGCGTCGAAGGCGGCCTGGCGGGCGGGGCTGCGGCCGGCGTCGAAGACCGAGCGCAGCACCGAGCGCTTGGCCTCCCACACGGAGTCGCGGTCGAGGGTGCTCGGGTCGGTGTTGGAGGCGCGCAGCGGCTCGGCGCGCCACTCGACGAGCGCGCGGTCGGTGGCGGGCAGGTAGGCGAACTCCCGCACGTCCTCGACCCGCAGGTAGATCGGGTTCGTGAAGCGGCGGGTGGTGGGCAGGTACGGGCTGTCCTGCTGGTGGCCGACCGGCTCGGCGGCGAGCAGCGGGTTGATGAGCAGGAAGTCGGCGCCGAGGTCGCGGCCCGACCAGTCGAGCAGCTCGCCCAGGTCGGCGAGGTCTCCCAGGCCCCAGGAGTCGCGGCTCCGCACCGAGTACAGCTGCGCCATGAAGCCCCAGCGCTGGCCGCCGGCCAGCGCCTCGGGGAAGGCGAGGACGTCGGGGGTCACCACGAGCGGCGCGCTCGCACCGCCGCCGCCGTCGCCCCCGGCGGTCGAGCGGACCTCGTGCCAGCCGAGCGGCAGGTCGGTCGGCAGGTCGAAGGAGATGCGCTCCAGGCGGCGCCCGTCGACCTCGCGGCGGTCGGCCTGCTGGCGCGCCGACGGCTCGAGCGCGACCTCGCCGCCGTCCTCCAGCAGCACGGAGAGGGAGACGTCGGAGTCCTCGGGGACGTGCGCCACCACGGCGGCCTCGCGGCCCGAGCGCACGACGACGACGGGCGGCAGCGACCGGCGCCACGGGGCCAGCTCGTGGTCGGCGAGGGACGCCTCGACGGCGCCGTCGTCGTCGCAGGCCACGCCCATCGCGGTCAGCACCGCGACGATGGTGGACCGGGCGACGGTGATGTGGCCGCCCTTCCAGTCCCAGTACTCGGTGGCCACGCCGTGCGCGGCGGCCAGCTCGGCCAGGCGCGGCGACGGCGGCTCGTGGCGCACCTCGAGGCCGTCGGCGTGGCGGCTCTGGTCGCGGTGCCCGCCGTCCTCGCTCCGGGTCAGCGTGGACTGCGGGCTGTCACTCACGCGGAGCTCCTGGGGTGGTGCGGGCGCTGCTGCGCGCTGCTGTCAGACGGGGGGAAGAGTACGGCGGCAAGCCTGCCCGCCCCGGCGCGGCGGCGCGAGCGGGCGCGCCGGGAGTCCGCCCCGCGCGTCCCCTCCGCCGCATAGGGTCTCCAGGCGTGCCGCCGACCTCGTCGCCCACCCCGTCGTCCTCCCTGCCGCCCTACCCGCCGGCCGAGCGCCTCGACCTCGTCGAGGAGCTGCCCGCGAGCGCCCCGCGCTACCGCGTCGCCGACCCGTACCGGTGGCTGGAGGACTCCGCCGACGAGCGCACGGTGGCGTGGTCGGCGGCGCAGGACGCGCTGTTCGCGTCGGCGCAGGCCACCTGGCCGGGCCGCGAGCGGGTGGCCTCGCGGGTGGCTCAGCTGCTGTCGGCCGGGGGCGTGGGCCCGCCGGTGTGGAGGGGCGAGCGGTGCTTCCGCGTGCGGCGCGACCCCGAGCGCGACCACCCGCAGCTGCTGGTGGTCGAGCCGGGACCCGACGGGCCCGTCGAGCGGGTGCTGGTCGACCCGCTGGCCTGGGACCCGGCCGGGCGGACCACCCTCGACGCGTGGCAGCCCTCCCGCGAGGGCCACCTGCTGGCCTTCCAGCTGTCCGAGGGCGGCAGTGAGGAGAGCGTGCTGCGCGTGCTCGACGTCGCGACCGGGGAGGTCGTCGACGGGCCGGTCGACAGGCTGCGGTACTCCCCCGTGTCGTGGCTGCCGCAGGACGACGACGACGCGGCGCGGTTCTTCTACGTCCGCCGCCTGGCGCCGGAGGGCCTGCCCGCGGGCGAGGAGAAGTACCACCGCCGGGTCTGGCTGCACCGGGTCGGCGCCGACCCCGACGCCGCGCCGGCCGACGGCGGCGACGTGGAGGTCTTCGGCGCCGACCAGCCGGTGACCACCTACTACGGTGTCGGCACCTCCCTCGACGGCCGGTGGCTGGCCGTGACGACGTCGGTGGGCACGTCACCGCGCTCGGACTGCCACCTGGCCGACCTCGGCTCGGGCGACGACGGGGCCGCGGGCCTCGTGGCGGGCCCGCCGCGCTTCGCGCCGGTGGCCGTGGGCCTCGACGCGCACACCAGCGCCGGGGTGGGCCGTGACGGGCGGCTCTACGTCGGCACCGACCTGGGCGCGCCGCGCGGCCGCCTGGCGGTGGCCGACCCGACCGGTCCCGCCGGCCTCGGGCCCGAGGCGTGGCGCGACCTGGTGGGCGAGCGCGAGGACGCGGTGCTGGAGGACTACGCCGTCCTCGACGGCCCCGAGCTGGAGCGCCCGCTGCTGCTCGTGGGCTGGACCCAGCACGCCGTCGCGCAGCTGACCGTGCACGACCTCGCCAGCGGCGAGCAGCTGCCCGGCGAGCGCGGGCGGGTGGCGCTGCCGGGGCCGGGGAGCCTCGGCGGGCTGCGGGGTCGCCCCGAGGGCGGCCACGAGGCGTGGTTCACCTGGACCTCCACCGCCGAGGTGCCCTGCGTGCTCCGCTGGGACGCGCGCACGGGCGAGCTGTCCGTCGAGGCGACCGCGCCGGGGCTGGCCGCGATGGGTGAGCTGCCCGCCGTCGTCACCCGGCAGCTGGAGGTGACCAGCGCCGACGGCACCGTCGTGCGGGCGCTGGCCGTGGCCCGCGCCGACGCCTTCGACGACGCAGCCGGCTCGCAGGACGGCGCGCCGAGGGCGCCCCTGCCGACGGTGCTCTACGGCTACGGCGGCTTCGGCCACACGATGACGCCCGGCTACTCCGCCACGGCGCTGGCGTGGGTGGAGGCCGGGGGCGCGTGGGTGGTCGCGGGGCTGCGCGGCGGCAGCGAGGAGGGCGAGGACTGGCACCGCGCCGGCATGCTCGCGGCCAAGCAGAACGTCTTCGACGACTTCCTCGCCGTCGCCGACGCCCTCGCCGAGCGCGGGTGGACGACGGCGGCCCAGCTCACCATCAGCGGCGGCTCCAACGGGGGCCTGCTCGTCGGCGCCGCGCTCACCCAGCGGCCCGACGCGTTCGCCGCCGTGCTGTGCTCGGCGCCGCTGCTCGACATGGTCAGGTACCAGCTGCACGGGCTGGGGGCCACGTGGTCGCCGGAGTACGGCGACGCGGAGGACCCCGACGAGCTGGGATGGCTGCTGGCCTACTCGCCGTACCACGCGTGCTCACCCGACCCGGCGTCCGTGGAGTACCCCGCGGTGCTGTTCACGGTGTTCGACGGCGACTCCCGCGTCGATCCGCTGCACGCCCGCAAGCTGTGCGCGGCGCTGCAGCACGCCACCCGCTCCGACCCGGCCCAGCGCCCGGTGCTGCTGCGTCGCGAGGCGGGGGTCGGCCACGGGGCGCGCGCGGTGTCGCGCTCGGTGCGGCTGGCCGCCGACACCCTCGGCTTCGCGGCGGCTCACACCGGTCTGGACCTCACCGGGGGCGTGACCGGGGGCGTGACCGGGGGCGGGACGACGGCGTGACCGGCACCCTCCTGGCCAGCACGGCCACCGCGTCGCCCAGCGCCTCGGCGACGGGTGTCACCGAGGTGATCACCCGCACGACTGATGCTGCGGAGGCGCTGCGCTGCACCCCCGGCGACGGCACCTGGTGCAGCCTCATGGTGCGGGCGGGGGTCGACGAGACCTTCGCCAAGTTCCTCACCTACTACGGCTCACCGCTGCTGAAGGTCCTGGTCATCCTCGTGGTGGGCCTGCTGCTGCGGAACTTCCTGCACCGGGCCATCGGCGCCCTGTCCGAGCGGATCGCCAACGGCGAGACCCAGCCGGGCCAGTCGCGCTGGTGGCGCGCCGGCCGGGGCCGGGAGACCACCGCGGTGCACGGCGACACCGCCCGCCACGACGGGACGATGGCCTTCGAGCGGCGGGCCCAGCGCGCCCGGACGCTGGGCTCGGTGCTGCGGAGCACCACGACCGCCGTCCTCATGACGGTGACGGCCCTGCTGGTGCTCGGGCAGGTGGGCATCCCGCTGGGGCCCCTCCTCGCGGGCGTCAGCGTGGTGGGCGTCGCCGTCGGCTTCGGCGCGCAGACCCTGGTGAAGGACTTCCTCGCGGGGATCTTCCTCATCGCGGAGGACCAGTTCGGCGTGGGCGACTCCGTCGACCTCTCCGCCGACGCCAAGGGCACCGTCGAGGCGGTGAGCCTGCGGGTCACGCGGCTGCGCGGCGTCGACGGGACCGTCTGGTACGTCCGCAACGGCGACCTGCTGCGGGTGGGCAACCGCTCCCAGGGCTGGTCGCGGGCGGTGCTCGACGTCGACGTCCCGTACAGCGCCGACGCCGGCCGGGTCGCCGAGCTGCTGGAGGACGTCGGCCGCGGGCTCCACGCCGAGCGGGAGTGGCGCAAGCACCTGCTGGAGGAGCCCCAGGTCTGGGGCGTGGAGGCGCTGACCCTGGAGAAGGTGGTGGTCCGCATCGCGGTGCGCACCGCACCCCTGCAGCAGTGGGCGGTGGCGCGCGAGCTCCGCGCCCGCATCAAGGCGCGCTTCGACGCCGAGGGCGTGGGCCACGCCGTCGACGACCCGGCCGAGCCCGGCGAGGACGCCCCCGCCTCCGACGCCGAGCCCACCGGCAGCTCCTCCCAGCGCTGACCCGCTGCCGTGCAGCGGCGGCGGGGTCGTGCCGGGTCGCGGGGCGGGGTGGCCCGGCGCAGGATCACGGGGTGCCCACCTCCCCGAGCTCCGGCGCGACACCCCCCACCGACCGGCCCACCGAACAGCACCCGGACCCGCGGACCGAGGTCAGGGTCGACCCCGAGCTGGCCACCGCCTCCGACGACGACCCCGTGCTCGCGGGCTCCGGCGACGGCCGCCTCGCGCTGGTCACCGGGGTCACCGGCTACATCGGCGGCCGGCTGGTCCCCGAGCTGCTGGCTGCGGGCTACCGGGTCCGCGCCCTGGCGCGCAACGCCGACCGCCTCCGCGACAGGCCCTGG
The DNA here is from genome assembly GCA_022701985.1 of Actinomycetales bacterium. GTDB lineage: Bacteria > Actinomycetota > Actinomycetes > Actinomycetales > Quadrisphaeraceae > Quadrisphaera. The sequence continues at coordinate 14,798 of JAKONK010000030.1, read as the reverse complement.
CGCGACGAGATCGAGGTCGTCGAGACCGACGCCTCGGACCCCGAGGGGCTCGCGCGGGCGCTGGACGGGGTCGACGTCGCCTACTACCTGCTGCACTCCCTCGGCACCGGCCGGACCTTCGAGGTCCAAGACCGCAGGATGGCGCTGACCTTCGGCAAGGCCGCCCGCGAGGCCGGCACCGGGCGGATCGTCTACCTGGGCGGGCTATACCCCTCGGGCGAGGAGCTCTCGCCCCACCTGCTGGGCCGCAAGGAGGTCGAGGACATCCTCCTCGCCAGCGGCGTCCCGGTGGCGGTGCTGCGGGCCGCGGTGATCCTCGGATCGGGCTCGGCGTCATTCGAGATGCTGCGCTACCTCACCGAGCGGCTCCCGGTGATGATCCGGCCCAAGTGGCTGGCCAACCGCATCCAGCCGATCGCGGTGCGCGACGTGCTGCGCTACCTCGTGGGCGCCGCCTCGGTCCCGCCCGAGGTGAGCCGCGGGTTCGACATCGGCGGGCCCGACGTCGTCACCTACCTCGAGCTGATGCAGCGCTACGCGAAGGCAGCGGGCCTGCCCAAGCGGTACGCGATCCCCGTGCCCGTGCTGACGCCGCACCTGTCCAGCCACTGGATCAACCTGGTGACGCCGGTCCCGCACACCATCGCGGGAGCGCTCGTCTCCTCGATCGTCCACGAGGTGGTGGTCAAGGAGCGCGACATCGCGCAGTACGTGCCCGACCCGCCGGAGGGGCTGCTCGGCGTCGACGACGCCATCGAGCTGGCGCTGAAGAAGATCCAGGACCTCGACGTCGTCACCTCGTGGCGCTCGGCCTCGACCCCCGGCGCACCCAGCGACCCGCTGCCCTCCGACCCCGACTGGTCGGGCGGGGCCCTCTACGTCGACGACCGCGCCAGCACCGTCGACGCGACCCCGCGCCAGCTGTGGTCCGTGATCGAGGGCATCGGCGGGGTCAACGGGTGGTACTCGTGGTCGCTGGGCTGGCGGGTGCGCGGGCTGATGGACATCGGCGTCGGCGGGCCCGGCCTGCGGCGCGGGCGGGCCAACCCCTTCGACCTGACCGTCGGTGACGCGCTCGACTGGTGGCGCGTCGAGAAGATCGACGACATGCAGCTGCTGCGGCTGCGCGCCGAGATGCGGCTGCCCGGTGAGGCGTGGCTCGACCTGTGCGTGGAGACCGACGACGCCGGCCGCACCGTCTTCCGGCAGAAGGCGGTGTTCCACCCGAAGGGCCTGAGCGGGTTCCTCTACTGGCAGGCCATCAAGCCCTTCCACGGCGTCATCTTCGGCGGCATGCAGCGCAACATCGCCACCGCGGCGGCAGCCGTCAGCGAGAACGACGAGCGGTGGAGGCCGTCCCGTGCCAGCTGACCCGAGGGTCGTCTGGGTCACCGGCGCCAGCAGCGGCATCGGCCTGGCGACGGCGCTGGCGTGCGCCGCGCGCGGTGACAGGCTGGTCCTGTCCAGCCGCGCTCCGGGGCCCCTCGAGGAGGCCGCCCGCCGGTGCCGCGCCGCGGGGTCTCCCGACGTGCTCGTGGCACCCCTCGACATCGGTGACGACGACGCCGTCCGCGCCGTCGGCCGGCGGGCCCGCCAGCGCTTCGGGCGCCTCGACGTGGTGGTGCAGAACGCCGGCGTGGCGGCCTACGGGCGCGTCGACGAGGTGCCGGCCGAGGTGCTCGAGGCGCTCTTCCGCACCAACGTGCTGGGCGCGGCGCACGTCGCGGGAGAGGCGGTGCGGACCTTCCGCGAGCAGGGGGGCGGCGCGCTCGTCGTCGTCGGCTCGGTGCTCGGCCGCATCACCGTGCCGTGGATGGGCGCGTACAACGCGTCGAAGTTCGCCCTGCGGGGGCTCGTGCGCACGATGCAGCAGGAGAACCGCGACGTGCCGGGCCTGCGCATCTCGCTGGTGGCACCGGGCGGCGTCGACACGCCCATCTACGACCAGTCCGCCACGGTGCTGGGGCGCCGCAACCGGCCGCCGTACCCGGTCGTCTCCCCCGAGGACGTCGCGGCGAAGGTCCTCCGCGCCGCCGACACCGACCAGCGCTGGCACCGCGAGCTCGACGCCGGGTGGGCGAACCCCGCGATGAAGGCCGCGTACTCGCTGGCTCCCGGGGTCTTCGACGCGCTGTCACGGCCGGCCATGCGGCTGCTGGGGTTCGCGCCGGGCCGCCGGCCGAGCGGTCCCGGCAACGTGCTGGCCCCCCAGCCCGACGGGGAGCGCCTCCACCAGCGCCGGTGACGCTGCACGCGGGGCGGGCACCGCGCCGCGGGATGATGGGCGGGTGATGCCCTCCCCCACCCCGGCCCAGGGGCCCCGCGAGGGGCTGCGCGTCGGGCGCTCCGTCCCTGCCGAGCAGCAGAGCTTCTTCGACGCCGTCGGCGGCCACGAGACGTTCGTGCGCCTGGTCGACAGGTTCTACGAGGGCGTCGCCGACGACGCGCTGCTGCGCCCGATGTACCCCGAGGAGCAGCTCGACGGGGCCCGCGAGCGCCTCACGCTGTTCCTCGAGCAGTACTGGGGCGGCCCCACCACCTACTCCGAGACGCGCGGGCACCCGCGGCTGCGGATGCGCCACGCGGGCTTCCGCATCGGGCCCGCGGCGCGCGACGCCTGGCTGCGGCACATGCGCGACGCCGTCGACTCGCTGGCGCTGCCCCCGCTGCAGCACGAGCTGCTGTGGGACTACCTGGAGCGGGCGGCGCACAGCCTGCTCAACACCTTCGACGACTGACGCAGCGAGCTCCCGGCCACGACCAGAACCGCAACCAGGCGCCCGGTTGCGCCACCCCAGGGGTCCGGAACCGCAACCAGGCGCCCGGCTGCGACGGGATCGAGAGGCCGCAGACGCCGCGAGGCCCCCGCCCCTGTGGGGGGCGAGGGCCTCGGGCAGTCCGGGAGCGTCAGCGGCGGCCGAGGCGCCGCTCGCTCGGGCTGGCGGTGTAGGTGATGCCGTAGTGCGCGAAGACGTCGCCCTCGGCCTCGGCGCGGAGCTCGCCGTCGGTCTCGATCGAGGGGGCGTCCTTCACCCGGTTCTTCGGGTAGGAGACCTTGACGTAGCCCGGGCCGACGACGGCGTCGTCGATGGGCACGAAGACCAGCTTCTTGCTCACCATCCCGACCACCACGGTCGCGAAGGCGGGCTGGTCGGACGCGGTGTCGACGTACACCGACTCCATCTTCCCGATCTTGTCACCGGCCTCGTCGACGACGTCGTGACCGCTCCACTCACGGATGTTCCCCACACGCACTGGCATGCCTGGAACGCTAGCGATCAGCGGCGGCGCGCGCCCGTCGGAACGGGTCAGCCCTTCCGCCACTCGTCGTCGGTGAGGGTCGAGGCGCCCATCGCCGCCATCTGCGTCATGCCACCGTCGACGACGTACGACTGGCCCGTGACGTAGCTGGCCTCGTCGCGGCACAGCAGGGCGACGACGGCGGCGACCTCGTCGGCGTGACCCACCCTGCCGAGCGGCACGCCCGGTCGGCGCAGCTGCTCCACGTCGGCGTCGTGCTGGCCCGTCAGCGGCGTCGCGATCTCGCCCGGGCCCACGGCGTTGACGGTGATGCCGTGCTGGCCCAGCTCGATGGCGGCGTTCTTGACGAGGCCCCCGAGGCCGTGCTTGGCCGAGACGTACGCGCCGGAGCCGACCCGCGGGGTGTGCTCGTGGACGCTCGTGATGGCGACCAGGCGGCCGCCCTCGCCGTCTCCTCGGCGGTCGCCGGCGACCATGCGGCGGGCGCCCTTCTGGAGGGTGAGGAAGGCGCCGTCGAGGTTCAGGCCGAGGTCCTGGCGCCAGTCCGCGAAGTCCAGGTCGAGGATCGACGCCGAGGCCGACCCGCCCCCGGCGTTGGCGACCACGGCCCACAGGCGCCCGCCGTCCCGGCCGAGCTCGTCGGCCAGCTCGTCGAGAGCGTCGGCGCCCGAGGGGAGCACCGACAGGTCGAGCTGGCGGACGACGGCGCGGCGTCCCAGAGCGCGCACCTCCTCGGCGGTCCCCTCGGCGCCCTCGCGGTCGGAGTGCCAGGTGATGCCCACGTCGAGCCCGTCGCGGGCGAGCGCCACCGCGGTGGCCCTGCCGATGCCGGAGTCGGACGCGGTGACGATGGCGAAGGCGTTCTCGGGGCGGCTCATGCCCGTCCCCTACCCCGCTGACCCGCAGGCGATCGAGCGGCCGGTCTGCACCTGGACGCGGACCGCGCCGCCGCCGTGCTGGCCCGGTCCGCCCCGGGCCGGCGGCTCAGGAGAGCAGGGGGCGGCGTCCGAGCACGTGGCCCCGGGCGCTGGACAGCCGCCGCCAGGCCCCGGCCGTGGCCGCGGCCACCGGGGCGGCGGCGTCGGCGGAGTCCGGTGCGGGGAGGAACCCGAGCGCCTCCGCGGCTCGTGCCAGCGCCGCGGCGAGGTCGCGCGGGTCGCCCTGGGCGACCTGCCGCAGCTGTGCCACCTCCTGCGGCGGGGTGGGCGACCAGCCGGTGCGCGGGGGCAGCAGCCCGGCCCAGGACGACGCCGCGAGGTGCCCCACCCCGACCGGTGGAACCGCCAGCTCGGTGACCTGCTCCCCGCCGGGTGCGGTGCGGCGGGCGAGGCGGTCGGCGAGGGCGGCCAGCTCGACGGTGACGTCGACGTGCGCCGGGTCGCGCAGCGGCACCGCGCGCAGCCCCAGCACGGTCGGCAGCCCGGCCCCGTGCAGCGGGCTCACCCACACGGCCAGGACGCGGTCGGTGGCCACGAGCCGGGCCGCGCCATCGGTGTCGGCGCGTGCGGCGCGGGAGACGAGCACGGCGAGGTCGTCGAGGGCGCGGGGGTCGGCGGGCACCAGCGCCGGGGGCGGCTCCTGGGGTCCGTGGCGGGGCGGCGGGACGGTCACGGGCACCTCCTGCGGGTGGCGGGCACGGACGGCGCTGTCAGCGGGACCGGCGGCGGAAGGGCACCGGCTCGTCGAGCCACGCCTCCAGGGTGGCCCGCTCGCCCGGCGTCAGGCGGCGCGAGCGGCCGGAGGTCACGTCGTAGGCGACGGCCGTCGTCGTCGCGCGTACGTAGGTGGTGCGCGTCCCGTCGGGTGCGTCGTCGTAGACCTCGTAGCCGAGCTCGAAGCTCGCGCCGCCGACGGAGGTGACCCACAGGTCGACCGGCACGGGCGCCAGCCGCCACACCAGGGGTGCGAGGTACTCGACCTCGTGGTGGGCGACGACGACGCCCGACTCCAGCATGCTGGGCCCGCCGTCCTCGCGGAGCTCCTCGAAGGCGTGGACGCGCACCTCCTCGAGCAGCCGGAGCACCTGCACGTTGTTGACGTGCCCGAACGCGTCCATGTCGGACCACCGCACGGTCACCGGGACGTTCCGCTTCACCACCGGCCCATCGTGGCGCACCCCGTGCGCCCGGCCGGATGCCGCCCCGGTGCCGGCCGGCGGGAGGGCGCCCTAGGGTCGCCCGGGTGAGCGATGCGCAGGAGCACCCCACCCACCAGGCCCGCACCGGGCTCGGGCTGCTGGAGGCGCTCGACCTGCGCGCCGACGGCGTCGACGCCTCCGGGCAGGACCTCTTCACCGGTGGCAACGAGCACGCCCCGTGGGGCCGGGTCTTCGGCGGGCAGGTCCTGGGGCAGGCCGTGGTGGCCGCGGCGCGCACCGTCGACGCCGCCCGCCCCGTCCACTCGATGCACGGCTACTTCCTGCGCCCCGGCGACCCGACCACCGACATCACCTTCTCCGTCGAGCGGCTGCGCGACGGCGGCTCGTTCAGCGCCCGCCGGGTGCACGCCCTGCAGCACGGCGCGCCGATCCTGTCGATGATCGCCTCGTTCCAGGAGCAGCAGGACGGCGTCGACCACGCCTCACCGGCGCCGGAGGTCCCCGGCCCGGAGGAGCTGCCGAGCATCGGCGAGGTGATGAGCCGCTTCGACCACCCGATGGCGAGGTTCTGGGGCCAGGAGCGGCCCGTCGACGTGCGGCACGTCGGCGACGCCGTGTACCTGCCGCCGCGCCGTCGCGGGGCCGACGACGCGGTCCCCTCCGGAGACCAGGCGGTGTGGCTGCGGGTGACCGCTCCCCTGCCCGACCACACCGACCACCAGGCGCTGCACCGCGCGGTGCTCGCGTGGGCCAGCGACGTGACCGTGCTGGAGCCGGTGCTGCGCCGTCACGGCGGGGCGTGGGCGACGCCGGGGCTCAAGGCCGCCAGCCTCGACCACGCCCTGTGGTGGCACCGCCCCGTGCGCGCCGACGAGTGGCTGCTGTTCGTGCAGGAGACGCCGTCGGCGTCCGGCGCGCGGGGCCTGGGCCTGGCGCGGGTCTACGACCGGGCCGGCGCGCTGGTGGCGACGGTGGCCCAGGAGGGCATGGTCCGCCTGCCCCCGCGCTGAGGGGCCCTGCGCTGGAGGGCCCCTCGCTGCTCAGGCGGTCAGCGCGGCGGCGGTCGCGAGGCGCTCGTGCAGGCGGGCGAGGTCGTGCTCGGACGGTCCCGCCGCCTCGTACGCCCCGGCCAGGAGGGCGAGCTGCTCGCGCAGCCGGGTGCGCACCGCGGGGTCGACGGCGGCGTCGTCGAGTCGCTCCGCGACGGCCACCGCGTGCAGCACCACGAGCGGGGTCGTGGTGGCGTAGGCGCGCAGCGCGTCGAAGACCTGGTCGATGAGCTCCTCGGGGCGCACCGGGTCGCCCACGAGCCGCACCACGCCGTCGTCGTCCGCGCGCTCAGCGGCGGGCACGCGGCGCCCCACGAGCAGCACGAGCCCGCCGGACAGGTCGTCCAGCGCCGTGATCGCCGTGTACGGGTCGTTCACACCGGACGACAGCGCCCGGGACATCAGCTCGACCAGCTGCTGCACCACGAACTCGACGTCCTGCGCGGCGGAGCGGCTGTTCGCCAGGTCGACGCAGGCGCGCAGCTCGCGCAGCAGCCCCTCGTCGGCCCGCTCGGCCGGGAGCACCTCCAGCAGCACCGTCCTGTCGACGGCGTAGCGACCCGGTCGTGCGGCCACCCTCACGAGGACGTCGCGCCGCTGGGCGATGCCCTCGACGGCCTCGAGCGCCACCTCGGCCACGTAGCCGCACCCTCCGGCACGGACCACCGCGGGAGGCGCCCCGCCCTCTCCGGTGAAGCGGCCACCACCACTGCGGCGCACTCCCGCGGGCAGGTCGGCGCGGGCCGGGGCCGGCTCACCGGCGCCCTCGGGGTAGAGCCTGCCGACGGCGTCGCGGAGCTGGTCGCAGACGCGGCGCGAGAGCGTCACCACCTGCACGGACTCGCTGACGTGGTGGATGAAGAACACCAGCACCGCGATGCAGACCACTGCGGCCAGGACGGCGAAGAGCACCGCCAGGTGCGGCACGAACGCCGTGGTGCCGTCGACCTCGGAGGTGACCGACCGCAGCACCAGGAGCGCGTACAGGCTCGTGGAGACGAACGTGCCGAGCACCACGTGCGTGGCCCTGTCGGCCATGAAGCTGCGCACCAGGTGCGGCCCGTACGACGACGACGTCAGCGTCATCACCGCGATGGTGATGGAGAAGGTGGTGGAGGCGACTCCGAGCATGGAGCCGGCGATGGCCCCCAGCACGTCGCGCGAGCCGCTGGGCCCGGAGCGGGTTCCCAGCGGCCCCACGCCCTGGGTCCACCCGGGACCCAGGGCGTGGTCGACGCTGACGAGCGCCTGCGAGAGGACGAGCGCCCCCAGGCACATGACCGCCGGGACGGCCCAGAAGCTGCCGCTCGCGCGGTGCCAGGCGGCGGTGAGGCGCGCCTGGGCGCCGGTGCGGGCGGCAGCCACGGGGCTGGTCAGTCGCGCGTCAGGCGGCGGTGGGTGACCCGGTGGGGACGCGCCGCGTCCTCGCCGAGGCGCTCGACCTTGTTCTCGTGGTAGCCCTCGAAGTTGCCCTCGTACCAGTACCACTGCGCCTCGTCGCCCTCGGTGCCCTCCCAGGCGAGGATGTGCGTGGCGACGCGGTCGAGGAACCACCGGTCGTGGCTGATGACCACGGCGCAGCCCGGGAACTCGAGCAGGGCGTCCTCCAGGGAGGAGAGCGTCTCGACGTCGAGGTCGTTGGTGGGCTCGTCGAGGAGCAGCAGGTTGCCGCCCTGCTTGAGGGTCAGCGCCAGGTTCAGGCGGTTGCGCTCACCACCGGAGAGCACCCCGGCCTTCTTCTGCTGGTCCGGGCCCTTGAACCCGAACGCGGACACGTAGGCGCGCGAGGGCACCTCGACGTTGCCGACCTGCATGTAGTCGAGACCGTCGGAGACGACCTCCCACAGCGACTTGTTGGGGTCCAGGCCGCCGCGGTTCTGGTCGACGTAGGAGACCTTGACGGTCTCCCCGACACGGACCTGGCCGCCGTCGGGCTCCTCGAGCCCCACGATCGTCTTGAACAGCGTGGTCTTGCCGACGCCGTTCGGGCCGATGACACCCACGATGCCGTTGCGGGGCAGGGTGAAGCTCAGGCCGTCGATGAGGACGCGCTCGCCGAAGCCCTTCTTGAGGTCGGAGACCTCGATGACCTGGGAACCCAGGCGCGGGCCCGGCGGGATCTGGATCGACTCGAAGTCGAGCTTGCGGGTGCGGTCGGCCTCGGCCGCCATCTCCTCGTAGCGCGCCAGGCGCGACTTCGACTTGGTCTGGCGGGCCTTGGCGTTGGAGCGGACCCACTCGAGCTCGTCGGCGAGGCGCTTGGCGAGCTTCTGGTCCTTCTTGCCCTGGACCGTCAGGCGCTCGCGCTTCTTCTCCAGGTAGGTGGAGTAGTTGCCCTCGTAGGGGTACAGGCGGCCGCGGTCGACCTCGGCGATCCACTGCGCGACGTTGTCGAGGAAGTACCTGTCGTGGGTGACGGCGAGGACGGCGCCGGGGTAGCTCGCGAGGTGCTGCTCGAGCCACGTGACGGACTCGGCGTCGAGGTGGTTGGTGGGCTCGTCGAGCAGCAGCAGGTCGGGCTGGCTGAGCAGCAGCCGGCACAGCGCCACGCGGCGGCGCTCACCACCGGAGAGGACCTTCACGTCGGCGTCGCCCGGGGGGCAGCGCAGCGCGTCCATGGCCTGCTCCAGCTGGGAGTCCATGTCCCACGCGCCGGCGTGGTCGAGCTCCTCCTGGAGGTCTCCCATCTCCTTCATGAGGGCGTCGAAGTCGGCGTCCGGGTCCTCGAAGGAGGCGGTGATCTCGTTGTACCTGTCGACCTTGCGCTTGAGGTCGCCCATGCCCTCCTGGACGTTCTCCAGGACGGTCTTGTCCTCGTCGAGCGGGGGCTCCTGCAGCAGGATGCCCACCGAGTAGCCCGGCGAGAGGCGGGCCTCGCCGTTGGAGGGCTGGTCCAGGCCGGCCATGATCTTGAGGATCGTCGACTTGCCGGCGCCGTTCGGGCCCACGACGCCGATCTTCGCGCCGGGGTAGAACGACATGGTCACGTCGTCGAGGATCAGCTTGTCGCCGAGGGCCTTGCGGGCCTTGTACATGGTGTAGATGAACTCCGCCATGACCTCCAGCCTAGGGGCGGGCGGGGGCGCTCCCCGCCGCCCGCCCGCCCGCTGGACCGGCCCGGCTCAGGCGCCGCGGTCCGCCGGGGCGCCCTCGGCGCCGACCAGCTCCTCCTCGGGCGGGTCGTCGAGGTCAGCCCCGCCGCCGGCGAGCGCGCCCGCGTCGTCGAAGTGCGTCAGGGAGCGGGTGTCGAAGGTCTCCCCCGAGGGCGCCGGCTGCTGCGGCGGGACGGCGTCCCAGCGGGTGGGCTCCGGCCCGCCGGGCAGGGCCCCGGAGCGGGTGGCCCGACCGCCGGCCTCCTCACCGCCCGGGGGCTCGGAGACGCGCCGGACGTCGACGGGGTGGCGGGTGAGGTCGTAGGCGACCCACCCGGCCACGAGCCGGAAGCTCTTGTGCACCACGCCGTCGCGGCTGGTCCACTCCGAGGGCTCGAGGGTCCCCCGGACCACCACGGGGCTGCCCTTGGCCAGCGCCCGTGCCGCGTTCTCGGCGAGCGCCCGGAAGCAGGTGACGTCCCACCAGGTGGAGCTGACGTCGTGCCACTCGCCGGTGCGGGGGTCCTGGCGGCGGTCGGTCTCGCAGACGCTGAAGGTGGTCCAGGGCACCCCGCTCGGGGAGTGGCGCAGCTCCGGCGCCGCCCCGAGGTTGCCCCTGACCGTGTACGTCGACTTCGGCACGACAGCTCTCCTCCCACCGGCCCGCCTGCCGCGGGCACCTGCTGACGACCCTGGCCGCAGGAGGTCACCGTCCCCAGCCGGTGCGACGCCCCTGTGGACGGCGCCGCCGGGGCGCCGCTCTGTGGGCGCAGCGGTGACCGGGCGGGCGGGGCGTCGCTAGGGTCCGGCTCCGTGACGAGCGCACCGACCTCGCTGCTGGAGCCCGTGGTGCTCGAGGGCGCGCACGTGCGCCTCGAGCCGCTGTCGGCCGACCACGTCGACGGGCTCGCCGCCGCCGTCGCCGAAGGCGGGCTGGAGCAGGCCTGGTACACCGCCGTGCCCACGCGGGAGGGCATGGCCGACGCCGTCGCCCAGCGGCTCGCGTGGCACGCCGAGGGCCTGAGGAACCCGTGGGTGGTGCGCCGCCTCACCGACGGCCGGCTGGTGGGCGCCACGCACTTCTGGGCCGTCGACACCGCGAACCGCCGCGCCGAGGTGGGCGGCACCTGGCTCGCCGCGTCGGTCCAGCGGTCGGCGGTCAACTCGGAGGCGAAGCTGCTGCTCCTGGGACACGCCTTCGAGGAGTGCGACGCCATCGCTGTCGAGCTGCGCACCCACTGGCACAACCGGCAGTCGCGGGCGGCCATCGAGCGGCTCGGCGCGAAGCTCGACGGCGTGCTGCGCAGCCACCAGGTCGGGCCCGGGGGCGTGCTGCGCGACACCTGCGTCTACTCGGTGCTGGCCCACGAGTGGCCCGCGGTGCGCGCCGGGCTGCGGGCCTCGCTCGCGCGCCGCGGCTGAGGGTCTCAGCGGCCGCGGCGCACCAGACGACCCAGGCGCGAGCCGGGCCGCGCCGGCGGAGCCCCCACCAGCTGGGACCGCGCCGCGTCGAGCGACTCCCGGGTCTGCCGGTGGCGGTCGAGCACGTGGGCCACGGCGTCGAGGAGCTGCTCGCGCGCGACGACGGCCACGGCCTCGCGCAGCCGCTCGCGCAGGTCGCGGCGCAGCCGCTCGGCCCGCCGGCGCACGACCCGTCCGGCCGCCAGCGCCACCAGCCAGCCGAGCAGCACCCCGCCGACCAGCAGGAGCGTCGGCAGCGGCACGGCGAGCGCGGCGTGCTCCGAGCCGGGGGCCGGACCCACGCGGGGCACCGGCGGCTCCGGCAGCTGCAGCCAGCCGAGCACCCCGAGCGCCAGCAGCCACAGCGCGCCGACGGCCGTGCACAGCGCGAGCACCAGCTGCAGCGCCGCCGCGGCGGACCACCAGCGCGGTGACGGCGCGGCCAGGGGGACGGTCTGGACGGCCTGGTCGAGGGCGTCGGCGAGGTCGGCCTCGGCGGGACCTGCCGCGGCGCGGACCTCGTCACCCCAGCGCGCGGGCAGCTGGTCGGCGGCGGCGTCGGCGACCCGGCGGGCGGCCGTCGAGACCTGGGCCCGCTGGGACGGCGTCGGCACGGGCACCGAGGTCCGGGTGAGGGAGGTCGACGGCGCGGCACCGACCTCGCCCGCCGCGCCCTGCGGGGCGGAGCCCAGTCCCAGGTGCAGACGCTTGAGCGGGTCGGGGCTCAGCCTGGAGAGCCACCGGGTGAACGGCCACCCGGTGCGCGCGCGCCCGGCGCGGACCTCGCTCCCCCGGACGGCGTCGGTGATGGCGGGCACCCCGGCGGCGACCGCGAGCGCGTCGACGAGCTGTTCGGCGCCCTCGGTCTGCTCGACGTCGGGCTCGGCGCCGGCGACGGAGCCCTCGAGGGCGCGCAGCGCTGCGGCGACGTCGGCCTCGCTGCGCCGCCGAGCCGCGGACCGGGCCTGCACGAGGTCGGTGAGGACGCGCCGCAGGGCCCCGACCCCCTGGCCGGTCCGCGCCGACGTCGTCAGCAGGCGCACCCGGTCGAGGCCGTCGGCGGCCAGCAGCCGGCGCAGGTCGGCCTCGCAGACGGCGGCGGACGCCTCGTCGAGGGTGTCGACCTGGTTGAGCACCACGAGGACCACGTCCTGGTGGTCGGCGAGGTGCCGCAGGTAGCCGTCGTGGAGAGCGGCGTCGGCGTACTTCTGCGGGTCGGCGACCCAGATGACGAGGTCGGCCAGCTCCACGAGGCGGTCGACCTGGAGCCGGTTGCTGACGGTGGTCGAGTCGTAGTCGGGCAGGTCGAGGAGCACCAGGCCCTCGAGCACGGCCTCGGTGTCGGCGTCGAGCTCGCTGACGCGCTCGGTGCGGTGCCGGCGCGGCACCTCCAGCCAGTCGAGCAGCTCGTCGGGCACGTCGCCCCAGACGCACGCGGTGGGGTGGGAGGTGGTGGGACGGCGCACCCCGACCGTCGCCACGGTGAGCCCGGCGACGGCGTTGAACAGGCTCGACTTGCCGCTGCCGGTGGCCCCGGCGAGCGCGACGACGCTGGCGCCCGGGTCGCTGGCGAGCCGGCCGCGAGCGCGGTCGAGCACCTGGCGGCCCGATGCCGCGGCGGCGGGGTCGAGGGCGTCGCCGCCGACGTCGAGGGCGTGCTCGAGCTCGGCGAGGGCGGTGCCCAGCGGGGTGCTGGGCAGCTCGGGCTCCCCGGCGCGGCCTCCCGTACCGGGTGCGCCGGCCGTCGTCGTGCTGGCGCTCATGCGCGGTGCTCCTCGTGCGCATCCACGTGCGGATCCCCGTGCGGCTCGACCCGGCCCGCCGGCACCACAGGCAGCGTCCCGGTGACGACCGGGACCACCGGGAGCGTGGCCGTCGTCGTCCCGCGCGGGGAGGCGGCGGCGCTGGCGCTCGAGACCGCGGCGGCCGCCTGCCGCAGCGGGGAGCCGGCGTCACCGGCGTCGCGCCGGGGCAGCAGGTCGGCCTGGGCGTCGTGCTCGCGCTGCAGCAGCGCGGCCACGCGGTCGATCAGGTCGGCCCGGGCGGCGGCCGCCAGCTGCCGCACGGCCTGGTCGCCGAAGGCGGCCTCCAGCACGCGCTGGGCCAGTGCCGCGGTGACCGCGGCGATGCCGGCCTCAGCGCCGGTCAGCCCGGCGCTGGCGGCGAAGACCACGAGCATCAGCACGGCGCCGACCCCGGTGACGCCGAGGCTGTAGACGAGGGCGCGGCTGCGCTTGCCCTCCCCCTCGGCGCGGACGAGGTCGAGCACGTGCTGCTGCCAGTCGCGCACGAGGCGCTCGGCGTCGGCGCCGAAGGAGTCGGGCAGGCGCGGGTCGCGGGCGTCCTCGGGGGCACCGGCGAGGACGGCGGCGCCCGAGGGCCGCGCCCGCCAGCGCAGCAGCGCGCTCTGGCGGGCGCGGCCGGCGGCGTCGACGACCAGGGCGGCGACCCCCGTGGCCAGGGCCTCGCCGAGCTGGTCGGCCGGGGCCCGCTTGCGGCGGACGGCGGCGACGAGCCGGTCGCGCACGCGGCCGACCCCCGCCTGCAGGCTGGCGAAGAGCTCGCCCGTGCCGACGAACTCCTGCCAGCGGGCCAGCACCTCACCGCGCAGCAGGGTGCCGTCGGAGAGCTGCTCCTGCAGGCCGTCGGTGGCGTCGGCGTAGGCGCCGTGCAGCTCGGCGAGCAGGGAGCGCTCCTCGGCGTCCTGCGCGTCGGCGGCGTCGGCCAGGCGCGGCACCCGGGTGGCCAGCGAGGCCAGGGCCCCGGTGAGGGTGCGCTTGACCACGACGTCGCGGCTGCGCGCGTCGGCGCTGATGCTCGACAGCCAGCGGCGCAGCGCCGCGGTCTGCTCGACCGGCAGCATCCCGCCCTGCAGCGGCGACTCGACCACGGTGAACAGGGGCGCGCTGGTGAGCCCCGCCTCGACCAGCATGCGGGCGAGGTCGGTGCGGACGTCCTGCACCGCCTCGCGCGGGACCCGGTCGAGGACGACGGCGACGGCGGTGCCCCGCTCCGTCGCGGCGCCGAGCACCTGCCACGGGACGGCGTCGGCGTAGCGCGCAGCCGTGGTGGTGAACAGCCAGAGGTCGGCGGCGCCGAGCAGCTGGACGGCGAGCTCGCGGTTGGACTCGACGACGGAGTCGACGTCGGGGGCGTCGAGCAGGGCCAGGCCCGCTGGCTGCCCCTCCACCTGCACCAGGCGCAGGCCCCTCACCGCCCCCTCGGCACCGACCACCTCCGGCGCGCTCGCCCCGGTGGAACGCGCGAGGCCCGGCAGCACCGCGTCGGAGGCGAAGTGCGCGGCGTCGGCCGGGGCGTGCACGAGCACCGGGTACCGGGTGGTCGGGCGCAGCACCCCGGCGGTGGTCACCTGCTCCCCCACGAGGCTGTTCACCAGGGTCGACTTGCCCGCCCCCGTCGACCCGCCGACGACGGCGAGCAGCGGCGCGTCGAGGCGGCGCAGGCGCGGCAGCAGGTAGTCGTCGAGCTGCGCGAGCAGCTGGGTGCGCTCCGTGCGGGCGCGCTCGACACCGGCCGCCTCCAGCGGCAGGTCGAGGAGCGCCACGAGGTCGCGCAGGTGCTCCACCGGATCCAGCAGCGCCGAGGCCGCGGGGGCCGCGGTCACGGGTGCGGTGGCCGACGTGCTCACACCGCCAGACTGCCCGGCGGCGCCGACAGCCGCCACCACCAGGGGGCCGACACGGTCTCCGTGGTCCCGCCGGCCCCGGCGCATAGGCTGGGCGGGAGCGGTCGCGCCGCCCGCCCTCGTAGCTCAGCGGAAGAGCACCGGACTTCTAATCCGATGGTCGCTGGTTCGAATCCAGCCGGGGGCGCCGA
>JAKONK010000199.1 GCA_022701985.1 Actinomycetales bacterium | reverse complement strand
GGGAGTGCAGGGCTGTGTACTCCGGGCCGGTCTTGGCGGTGGTGCGGATCCACTCGGGCTTGCGTTCGATGGGGACGGCGGAGTTGCGGGCCTCGACCCGCAGCATGCGACGTCCCTCAGGTGCCAGGACCATCAGGGCGTCCCGCCGGCCTCGAGCCGCGCCTTGAGGTCGGACAGGAAGCGCGCGCCGGTCGCGCCGTCGATGGCGCGGTGGTCGCAGGTCAGGGTGAGGTCGGCCAGGGGGCGCCACTGCGGGTCGCCGTCGTTCCACACCTGCCGGTGGCTGGTGGTGCCGACGGCGAGGATCGCGACCTGCGGCACGTTCAGGATGGCGTCGAAGGAGTCGATGCCGAGCATCCCCAGGTTGGAGACGGTGAAGGTGCCGCCGGTGACGTCGGCCATCCCGAGCTTGCCCTCACGGGCCTTGCCGACGACGGCCCTGCGACCGGCGGCGACGCCCTCCAGGTCGAGGTCCTGCGCGCCGTGGATGACGGGGACGACGAGCCCGGCGTCGGTGGCGACGGCGAGGCCCAGGTTGACGGCGTCGAACGTCGTCACCGACTCCGCACCGTCGACCACGCCGAAGTGGGCGTTCATCCCGGGGTGGGCCACCAGCGCTCCGGCGCACGCGGCGAGGAGCACGTCGGTGACGGTGGTGCCCTGCGGGCGCCGCGAACCGTCGAGGGCTGCCGTCATGTCGGCGCTGACGCCGAGGTGGAAGACGGGGGCCTCCCACGCGGCGACCATGCGCTTGGCGGCGGTGCGCCGGATCCCCTTGAGCCTGGTCGTCGTCTGGCCCTCCACCACCTCCGTGGTCTGAGCGGTCACCGGGCGCTCCCCGCCACCGAGCCGGCGGCGCGGCCGGCCACGCCGTACTCGCGCATCTTGGCGACCGTGGCGTCGATCATGCGGGCACGGCCCTCGGCGAGGGCGTCCTCGAGCTGGCGGTCGCCCTGGGACCAGACGGCCTCGACACCGGCGCGGAAGGCGTGGCGCAGGTCGGTGTCGGCGTTGAACTTGTGCACGCCGGCCCTGATGGCGCCCTGCACGTCGTCCGGGGCGACGCCCGACATGCCGTGCAGGACCAGCGGCAGGCCGGTGGCCTCGCGGATCTCCTCCACGCGCTGGAGGTCGAGCGGCTGCGGCGGCAGGTCGGGCACCACGCCGTGCACGATGCCGGCGGAGACGGCCAGCCAGTCGACGCCGGTCTCCTCCACGAAGCGCTGGGCCTCGTCGACCTTGGTGTAGTAGGCCGACCAGTCGACGTCCTCGCCGGCGTCGGGGATGGTGCCGAGCTCGGCCTCGACGGGGATGCCGAAGGAGTGGGCCACCTGCACGACCTGCTTGGTGGTGCGGATGTTCTCGTCCAGGGGCAGGTGCGCGCCGTCGTACATGATCGAGGTGAAGCCGAGCCTGATGGCCTCGAAGACCTCGTCCCAGGGGCCGTGGTCGAGGTGGATGACCACCTCGGCGTCGGACTCCTCGGCGGCGCGGCGGGTCAGCTCGTAGGCGGCCCGCAGGCCCATGTGCGGCACGATCGCGCGCCCGACCTGCAGGAACACGGGGGCCTTCGCGATCTCGGCGGCGCGCACGAGGGCCTGGGCGGTCTCGTCGGAGTGCATGTTGAACGCGCCGACGGCGTAGCCGCCGGCCTGGGCGTCCTGGACGAGCTTGCGGGGGTCTGCCTGGTGCATGGGTGCTCCCGGTGGGTGGGGGGGTCAACGGGGGGTGGGGTGCGGGGTGCTTCAGGAGGCGGTGCGCCGGGCGGCGCGGCGGGCGGCGGCGTCGACGACGCCGGCCACGGCGTCGTCCCAGCCGGCGCAGAGCTCCTCGCGGCGCTCGGCGCTCATCCGGGGCTCGAAGGTGGTCTCGACGGCCCAGCTGGCCTCGACGTCGTCGGGGGTCTTCCACCAGCCCACGCCGGCACCGGCGAGGTAGGCGACGCCGAGGGCGGTGCGCTCGAGCTCGTCGGGCCGCACGACGGGGATCCCGGTGATGTCGGCCTGGAACTGGCACAGCAGGTCGTTGCCGGCGGCTCCGCCGTCGACGCGCAGCTCCGTCAGCTCCATCCCGGCGCGGGCGTACCCGACCAGCACGTCGCGGGTCTGGTAGGCCATGGACTCCACGCCGGCCCGCACGAGGTGCTCCGGGCGGGTCTCGAGCGTCATGCCGACCAGGTGGGCCGTCGCGCCGTGCTCCCAGTGGGGGGCGCACAGGCCGGTGAACCCCGGCACGAGGTGGAGGCCGTGGTCGTCACCGGCGGAGCGGGCGACCGCCTCGATGTCGTCGCCCTCGCGCAGCACCTTGAGGTCGTCGCGGAGCCACTGCAGCGTCTGCCCGCTGTGGAAGACGACGCCCTCGGACTCGTAGGTGGTCTCACCGCCCACGGTCCACGCGGCGGAGGAGGTCATGCCCTCGACGTCGAGCACCTCTCCCCCGCTGTTGACCGTGAGCACGCTGGCGGTGCCGTAGGTGTTCTTGGCGCTCCCCGGGGCGAAGCAGGCCTGCCCGAACATGCCCGCCTGCTGGTCGGCCAGGACGGCGGTCACGGGGATGCCGGCGCGCGCCGCCCCCCTCGAGGGGTCGCCGACCAGCCCCCCGAGCACGCCCGGCTCCACCTCGCCGAACCCGGCGTCCGAGGGGACGGCCTGCGGCAGCAGGGACCGCGGGATGCCGTAGGCGTCCAGGAGGTGCTGGTCCCAGTCGAGCTCGCGGAGGTTGAACAGCGCCGTGCGGCTGGCCTCCCCGTGGTCGGTGAGGTGCGACCTGCCACCGGTGAGGTTCCACAGCAGCCACGTGTCGACGGTGCCGACGGCCAGCTCCCCGGCCTCGGCGCGGGCGCGGACGCCGGGCACCTCCTCCAGCAGCCAGGCGATCTTCGGGGCGGAGAAGAAGGAGTCGACGGGCACGCCGGTGCGCGCCCGCGACTCGGCGTCGAGCCCGGCCGCGCGCCACCGGGCGACGATGTCGTCGGTCTGGTGGCTCATCCACATGATCCCGTCGTGCACCGGGGTGCCGGTGGCGCGGTCCCACATGAAGACGCTCTCGCGGTGGGTGGTGATGCCGACCGCGGCGACGTCGGAGGGGTGCGCCCCCACCTGCGCCATGGCGCGGCCGATGGCCGAGCGCTGCGCGGCCCACAGCGCGGCCGGGTCGAGCTCGACCCAGCCGCGCCTGGGGCGCTTGGGCACCACCGGGCTGCGAGCCTCGGCGGCGATGCGGCCCGAGGCGTCCACCAGCACCGCGCGGGCGCTGGTGGACCCCTCGTCGAGGGCCATCACGTAGGGGCCCGTCATCTCACGACTCCTTCGTCGTCGACGTGTGGCTGAGCCGGCTCGGCTCAGGCGGGGACGGCGAGGTGGTCGAGCCAGGTCCGGTAGTCCTCGACCTCCTCCTTGCGGCGCTGCTCGTCCCACCCGAGCCGGTCGCCCAGGAGCGCCGCGATGCGGTCCAGCGACGGCAGCGCGTGGTCGGGCTCGAACGCCAGCATCGTGCGGCGGGCCATGACGTCGGCCAGGCCCCGGGCGAACTCGTGGCGCACCGCGAACAGCAGCTCCGCGCCGATGGCGCCGCTCGCCTCGTCGACGACGGCGAGCAGCTCGGCGTCACCGCCGGCGGAGGCCACGACCTCCAGGGCCCGGCGGCCGTAGACGTCCACCAGGCGGTCGACGCTCCTGGGGCCGAGGCCGGCCCCGCGCAGGGCCGAGCGGACCGAGCCCGCGTCGGTGGTGGCGCCGGGGAACGGGAGCGTGCGGGTCACGCACGGCACGGACGGTCGTCCCAGTCGGCGGAGCACGTCGTCGACGGCGTCCTCGGCGAGCTGGCGGTAGGTGGTGAGCTTGCCGCCCACCACGGTGATCAGGCCCTGCAGGCCCTCGCCGTGGTCGTGGAGCACGTGGCTGCGCGGCACCTTCGACTCCGGCACCCCCGGCGCGTACGGCAGCGGCCGCACGCCGGAGTACGTGTAGAGCACGTCGTCGACGGTCAGGCCCGCCTCGGGCACGAGGGAGTTGACCTCGTCGAGGATGTACTGCATCTCGTCGGCGTCGCAGCGGGCGCTGCCCGGCTCCTCGTCGTAGCGGATGTCGGTGGTGCCCAGCAGGTACCGGCCCATCCACGGGATGACCAGCACGAGGCGGCCGTCCTTGCGCGACTCGTAGTAGACGACGTCGGTGGGGGCCCCCGGGAACGGGTCGACCACGAGGTGGCTGCCCTTGGTGCCGCCGTTCAGGCGCGGCTGGCCCTCCCACACGCCGGCCTGCTGCGCGAAGACCCTGTCGATCCAGGGACCCGCGACGTTCAGGACCACGGGTGCGAGCACCTCGTGCTGCTCCCCGGTGGCCGTGTCGCGGAAGGTGACGCCGCGCACGCGGCCGTGCTCGGTGAGCACGCCGTCGACGCGGGCGCCGGTGCGGATGACCGCGCCGTCGCCCGCGGCGGCCACCGCGAGCTCCACGCAGAGCCGCTCGGCGTACTCGACCTGGCCGTCGGTGAAGACCGCCGCCCCGTAGAGGCCGTCGCGGCCGATGCCGGTGAAGCGCCGCAGCAGCTTCTCCAGCCCGAGCACCTCGTGGCTCTGGCTCTTCTTGTCGAAGCTGAGCACGTCGTACAGGGCCATGCCCACCCGGATCAGCCAGCCCGGCCGCCGGTTGTGCTTGTAGAACGGCATGATCAGCCGCACCGGCTCCACCAGGTGGGGCGCGAGGCGGAAGAGCGTCTCCCGCTCGCGCAGCGACTCGCGCACGAGGGCGAAGTCGTAGTGCTCGAGGTAGCGCAGCCCGCCGTGCACCAGCCGCCCCGACCAGGCCGACACGCCGGAGCAGATGTCGTCCTGCTCCAGCAGCGCCACGCGCAGGCCGCGCAGGGCCGCGTCGCGGGCGATGCCCACCCCGTTGACCCCGGCACCGACCACGACGAGGTCGAAGGGCAGGGCCAGCGGGTCGCCGTCGACGGCCCGGCCGGTGGGTGACCCGGTGACCGGGCCGATCGACGAGCTGCTCACGTCACACCCCTCAGGCGGTCTCGATGACGGCGACCGGGGTGCGGACCTCGACGGTCTCGCCCTCCGGCACGAGGAGCTCGACGAGCTTCCCGGTGGCGGGTGCCTCGAGGGTCTCCTCGACCTTCTCCGCCTCCACCTCCGCCAGCGCCTCGTCCTCGGCGACGTCGTCGCCGACGGCCTTCAGCCAGGTGGTGATGGTGCCCTCGCTCATGCCCATGCCCCACTGCGGCAGGAGGACCTCGACGCGTGCCATGTGACTCTCTCTTCCTCTTCGAAGGGTGCTGCTGGTCTGGTCAGCGGGCGTCGGCGAGCTGGCGGGGCCGAGCCCCGGCGACGCGGCGGACGGCGTCGGCGATCGACTCCCGGTTGGGGTACAGCTGCTTCTCCAGCGCGGGGCTGAAGGGGATCTGCGTGTCGGGCGTCACCACCCGGGCGATGGGGGCCTTCAGCGCGTCGAACGCCTCCTCGGCGACGATCGCCGAGATCTCGGCGGCGGCGCCGCAGGTCTTGTGGGCCGGGTCGGCCACCACGAGGCGGCCGGTCTTCGCCACCGACTCCAGCACCGCGCGGGAGTCGAGCGGCACCAGGGTGCGGGGGTCGATGACCTCCACCGAGATGCCCTCCTCGGCGAGGGCGTCGGCGGCCTTCACGGCCTCGGGGACCGCGGTGGCGATGGCGACGACGGTGACGTCGGTGCCCTCGCGGACGGTGCGGGCCACGCCGAAGGGGATGCGGTACTCGTCCTCCTCGACCTCCTCC
Source organism: Actinomycetales bacterium (assembly GCA_022701985.1). Lineage (GTDB taxonomy): Bacteria > Actinomycetota > Actinomycetes > Actinomycetales > Quadrisphaeraceae > Quadrisphaera. The sequence continues at coordinate 2,612 of JAKONK010000199.1, read as the reverse complement.
TTGAGGCCCCACAGCATGCAGGCCTCGAAGGTCAGCACCGGGTCGTCGGAGTCGATGGCGGTGCGCAGCAGGCCCTTGGCGTCCGACGGCGACGCGGGGACCACGATCTTCAGGCCGGGCACGTTCATGAACATCGGGTACGGCCGGTCGCTGTGGTGCGCACCGGTGTTGAGCCCGTAGAACATCGCCGAGCGGAACACCACCGGCATCGAGGCCTGGCCGCCGAACATGTAGCGGTTCTTGGCCACCTGGTTCACGAACTGGTCCATGGCCATGTAGAGGAAGCTGGAGTACGACAGGTCGACGATGGGCCGCAGGCCCGTCATCGCCGCACCGGCCGCAGCACCCACGATGACCTCCTCGGAGATCGGGGTGTTGCGGATGCGGTTGCGGCCGTACATCTGCAGGAAGTCGCCCTTGTCCTTGCGCGACTTGCCGGCGCCGGTGGTGCCGTAGACGTTCGCCTCGACGTCCTCACCGATGATGACGACCCGCTCGTCGGCGTCCATCGCCTCCTTCTGGGCGGCGCCGATGGCGCCCAGGAAGCTCATGGTGCTCTTCGCCACGGTCAGGCTCCGATCGTCGAGAAGGCCTGCTCGGCGGACTTCGCGCCGTCGCGGGACAGGTGGGTGGGACCGAAGGGCTCGGTGTAGAGGTCGGCGAAGGCCACCGACGGGTCGGGGAACGGGCTGGTCTGGGAGAACTCGAAGGCCTCCTCGACCTCGGCGTCGACCTCGCGCTCCAGGGCGTCGAGCTCGTCGTCGGTGGCCACGCCCTCGGTGACCAGGTGCTTGCGGAACAGCACGATCGGGTCCTTCTCGAGCCAGCTGGCCTTCTCCGCGGCGTCGCGGTAGTCGACCCCGAGGCGCAGGCCCTCGGAGTGCTCGTTGAAGCGGTAGGTGACCACCTCGACCAGGGTCGGCCCCTCGCCGCGCCGAGCCCGCTCGACGGCCTCGGTGACGGCGTCGAAGACGGCGAGGAAGTCCTGCCCGTCCTCGACGCGCACGCCGGGGATGCCGAAGCCGGCGGCCCGCTCGGCGATGACGCCGGAGGTCACGGTGTGCGCCGGGGTGGACAGGGCGTACTGGTTGTTCTCGCAGAGGAACACCACGGGCAGGTCCCACGTGCCGGCCATGTTCATGGCCTCGTACAGGCAGCCCTGGTTCGCGGCGCCGTCGCCGAAGAACGCCAGGGAGACCCGTCCGTTGCCGAGGACCTTGCTCGACAGCGCGGCGCCGGTGGCGATCGGGATCGAGGAGCCCACGATGCCGGACTCGCCCAGGCTGCCGACGTTGAAGTCGGCCAGGTGCAGCGAGCCGCCCTTGCCGCCGCAGACGCCGGTGCCCTTGCCCACCAGCTCGGCCATGAGCGGGCCGAGCGGGGAGCCCTTGCCGATCGGGTGGCCGTGGCTGCGGTGGTTGCCGGTCATGTAGTCGTCGTCGCCGAGCGCCATCGTGGCGCCGACGACCTGGGCCTCCTGGCCGATGCTCGTGTGCACCGTGCCCGGGATCTGCCCGCGCTTCACCATCTTGGACGCGCGCTCGTCGAAGCGGCGGATGCGCAGCATCCGTCGCTGCGCCTCGAGCGCCGTCGTCGAACCCATCGCTGCCAGGTCCACGGTGTTCCTCCTGCGGTAGGTCTGAATGTCTATTCAGACGCTGCATGTTGATTCTAAGCCGGGGTGCGCGGGTCCCACAAGGGGCGGCGGCCCCTCAGGTGAGCAGGTGCTCGGCGGTGGCCAGGTCGGTCACGAGGGTGTCCACCCAGCGACCGGCGAGGCAGGCGCGGATGGCGGTGTGCTTGCTGCGCCCACCGGCGACGACGACCCGCCGCCGGGCCCGCCGCAGCTGCTCCAGGTCGACGCCGACCACGAGCTCGTCCAGCCCGGTGTCGACGGGGCGCCCCACCTCGTCCACGAAGCGCTGGACCAGCTGCGCCACCGCACCGGCCGCGCGGGCCCGCTCCAGCTGCGCGGCGGTGAAGGAGTTGTCGCCCTCCTGCATCGGGCCGTGGAACTGGGCGGGACCGACGCCCACGAAGGCGACGTCGACGGCGTCCAGCAGCTCGAGCGCGCCCTCGACGTGGGGGTTGTGCGCCGCGGCGTCCCGCATCTCGCGGCTGGCCGACACCCCGGGGGTGCGCAGGAAGACCGCCTCGGCCCCGAGCGCCCCGGCCAGCCGCAGCGTGCTGCGCGCCGCCTCGTGCTGCAGCAGGGGCGACCCGATGTCGCCCAGCAGCTCCACGACCCGGTCCACCCCGCTGCGCCGCTGCGGCGCCAGGGCGGCGGCCATGGCCTGCAGGGTGGTGCTCCACGAGGTGAAGCCCACGACGGCGCCGGCGGGCCAGGCGTCGCCGAAGTGGGCGGCGGCGGCGGTGCCCAGCTCCACCGGGAGCCGCTCGTCGTCCTCCCCCTCCGGGGTGCGGTCGCCGACCTCGACGACGTGCACCTCCGCCACGCCCCACCGCTCCTCGACGGCGTCCTCGAGCTCGGGTCGCAGCCCCGCGGGGGCCACCACCACCGTGCGCACCACGCCCAGCTCCTCGGCTGCGCTGAGCAGCCGGGAGACGCGCGGCTGGCTCAGGCCGAGCCGGGCGGCGATGTCGCGCTGGCG
>JAKONK010000188.1 GCA_022701985.1 Actinomycetales bacterium | reverse complement strand
CGCGGTGGGAGGCCGGAGGCCGACAGTCAGACACCGTGGGCGCGACAGGGTTCGAACCTGCGACCGCTCGCTTGTAAGGCGAGAGCTCTACCGCTGAGCTACGCGCCCGGGAGCGGCCCCACCGTAGCGGGGCCCTCCGGGGTTCAGGCGGCCAGCGCGGCGACGGCGTCCTTCCAGCCGGTCTGGGCGCGGGCGTCGCCGGGGCCGTTGACCTCGGTGAAGGCGATCGTCCCGTCGGCGTCGACGAGGAAGGTGCCGCGGTTGGCCATGCCGGCGACGTCGAAGAACGCGTCGTAGGCCTTCGCGACCTCGCCGTGCGGCCAGAAGTCGCTGAGCAGCGGGAAGTCGAAGCCCTGCTCGTCCTTCCACGCCTTGAGCGTGGGAGCCGGGTCGCAGGACACGGCGACGACGGTGACGCCGGCGTCCGTGTAGGTGGCGAGGTCGTCGCGCAGCTGGCACAGCTCGCCGGTGCAGATGCCGGAGAAGGCGAACGGGTAGAAGACCACGAGCACCGGGCTGCCGCGGTGCTCGGACAGCGTGAAGGGCTGGCGGTCGGAGTCGGGCAGCGTGAAGTCGGGGGCGGTGTCACCGACGGAGAGGCTCATGCGGCGATCCTGCCGCACGAGCCCCTGCCGTGGGTCAGCGCTTGGAGCGGGCGGCCTTGGGGGTGACCAGGCGGATGCCGGCCCACTCCTTGGCCGCGGAGATGCTGCTGGTCTGCTGGAGTCCGGCGGTGGGTGCGGCCTCGGTGACGTCCCCGGGCTCGACGTGTCCGGCGCGGCCGGACTTGGGGGTCAGCAGCCACACGACGCCCTCGTCGGCGAGGGAGGCCAGCGAGTCCACGAGGGCGTCGATGAGGTCGCCGTCCTCCTCGCGCCACCACAGCAGGACGACGTCGGCCACCTCGTCGGAGTCCTCGTCGACCATCTCGCCGCCGGAGACGTCCACGACGGAGTCGCGCAGGTCCTCGTCGGCGTCCTCGTCCCAGCCGAGCTCCTGCACGACCATGCCCGACTTGATCCCCAGCCGGGCCGCCATGCTGGCGCTGCCCGAGTCGACGCTCATCCCTGCTCGTCCTCCATGTGCTCAGTGAACCCGTTGCGTGTGTCCGGGGTGCGTCGCTGTGCCGCGACGCGCCCGGGTCGGTGCGTCAGTGTGTCCGACGGAGCGCCCCAGCGGTAGCCGAGCCTGCTCAGTCCGGGCACGCGGCGTCCAGTTGGTCGAAGGCCGCGCCCAGCGCGGACGCGTCGAGGCCGCCCCCGGCGCGCATGGCCGCGGCCAGCGCGGTGGCCTGGTCCAGGACGGCCTGCCCGGCGGTGCGGACGGCGCCCTCGCGGGCCTCTGCGACCGAGCCCTGGTTGTCGGCCACCGCCTGGTCGAGCGTCGCGGCGACCTGCTCGGTGGGCACCGGCGGCGGGGTGCCGGCGGCGGTGGCGGCCTGCCAGTCGAGGTACTGGCTGTTGGCGTCGATGAACCCCAGGTTCAGGAGGACGCAGACGAGGGTCTCGTCGAGGTCCTCGTCGGCGATGGTCGGGGAGGGCGAGGAGGACGAGGACGACGGCGCCGACGAGCTGGACGACGAGGACGAGCTGGACGGCGCGCTGCTCGTCGTCGTCCCTGCCGCGGTGGCCGTGCCCGGCACCGTGCCCGTGCAACCGGCCAGGCCGAGCAGGCCCACCGCGAGCCCACCGGTCAGCAGCACCCTGGTCCGGCCCACGCGGCCCCCGTCCCGGGCCGCCCACGGCCCCGTCGTCCGCACCCGAGACGGTCCGGTTCCGGGTCACAGTAGGTGACCGCCACGCCGACCACCGGCCCGTCGTCCCGGCGTCCCCGCCGTGACCACTGCGGACGAAAGGCCCTGTCAGGCGAGGCGGCGTGACGTGCGCGGGAGCGACAGGAGACGATGTGTCCCATGAGCGCCACGCAGCAGTCGGACGGAGACCCCGCCCGCGAGATCGGCACCCCCCGCGCGGTCATCACCGACGGCCTGCCGAGCCAGTTGATCGACAACGACCCGGACGAGACCGGTGAGTGGCTCGAGTCCTTCGACGCCGTCGTCGACAACGCCGGCAAGGGCCGTGCCCGCTACCTGATGCTCCGCATGCTGGAGCGCAGCCGGGAGCAGCAGGTCGGTGTCCCCGCCCTGCGCAGCACCGACTACATCAACTCGATCCCGCCGGAGCGGGAGCCGTGGTTCCCGGGCGACGAGGACGTCGAGCGCCGGATCCGCGCCTACATCCGCTGGAACGCCGCGATCATGGTGCACCGGGCGCAGCGCCCGGGCGTCGCCGTCGGCGGCCACATCTCCTCCTACGCCTCCTCCGCGTCGCTGTACGAGGTCGGCTTCAACCACTTCTTCAAGGGCAAGGACCACCCCGGCGGCGGCGACCACATCTGGTTCCAGGGCCACGCCTCCCCCGGCATCTACGCCCGCGCCTACCTCGAGGGCCGGCTCACCGAGCACCAGCTCGACGGGTTCCGCCAGGAGGTCAGCCACCCCGGCGGCGGCCTGTCGTCCTACCCGCACCCCCGGCTGATGCCGGACTTCTGGGAGTTCCCGACCGTGTCGATGGGCCTGGGCCCGATCAACGCGATCTACCAGGCCCGCTACAACCGCTACCTGCACGGGCGCGGCATCGCCGACACCTCCGACCAGCACGTCTGGGCGTTCCTGGGCGACGGCGAGATGGACGAGCCCGAGTCCCTCGGCGCGATCGGCATCGCCGCCCGCGAGGAGCTGGACAACCTCACCTTCGTCATCAACTGCAACCTGCAGCGCCTCGACGGCCCGGTCCGCGGCAACGGCAAGGTCATCCAGGAGCTGGAGTCCTTCTTCCGCGGCGCCGGCTGGAACGTGCTGAAGGTCGTCTGGGGCCGCGGCTGGGACAAGCTGCTGGCCGCCGACCGCGACGGCGCGCTGGTCAACCTGATGAACCAGACGCCGGACGGCGACTACCAGACCTACAAGGCCGAGGACGGCGCCTTCGTCCGCGAGCACTTCTTCG
>JAKONK010000181.1 GCA_022701985.1 Actinomycetales bacterium | reverse complement strand
CACCGCTGGGCGGCGGCCTGTTCGGCGACTGCGACGAGCAGCAGGCCGAGCGCGTGGTGCACGAGGCGCTCGACCTCGGCATCACCCTCGTCGACACCTCCCCGTACTACGGCGACGCCGAGGAGCGGCTCGGCCGCGCGCTCCGCGGGGGGCGCCGCGACTGCGTGGTCCTGGCCACCAAGGCCGGCCGCTACGGAGCTGGCGACTTCGACTTCTCCGCCGCGCGCCTCCGGTCGAGCCTGCAGCGCAGCCTCGACCTGCTGCAGACCGACCACGTCGACGTCTTCCAGCTGCACGACGTGGAGTTCGTGCCCCTCGACCACATCCGCGAGGTGGCCGTGCCGGCGCTCCTGGCGCTGCGCGAGGAGGGCCTCGTCCGCGCCGTCGGGGTCACCGGGTACCCCGTCGAGGTCATCTGCGCGCTCGTGGAGGAGTTCGACCTCGACGTCGTGCTGACCTACGCGCACGCCACCCTCCTCGACGACTCGCTGATGACGCGGGTGCTCCCCGTGGCGGAGGCGAACGGGACGGCCGTCATGAACGCCGCCGCGGTGTCGCTGGGACTGCTGACGCCCACCGGCGGCTCGATGACCGCCGACCACCCCGCCAGCCCGGCGATCCGCGAGGCCGCCGCCGCGGTCGTGGCCCTGTGCGCGCGGGAGGGGGTCGACGTCGCCCAGCTGGCCAACCAGTACTCGATCCAGCGCAGCGGCGCCGCGACCACCGTGATCGGCACCCGGAAGCCCGCGAACGTCCGCGCCGCGGTCGAGGCGGCGAGCGAGCCGATCGACGAGGAGCTGCTGTCGGCCGTGCTCGCGCTGCGTCCCCCGGCTGACCAGCGGACCTGGCCCGCCGGGGGCTGGCGGAGCTGAGCCTCAGCGGCTGACGGTGGGCACGCCGGCGGCGGGGGTGCGCAGGTGCTCCTCGAGGGACTCGAGGGTGTGCCCCCTCGTCTCCGGCGCGCATCGCAGGACGAAGAACATCGAGGCCACGTTGACGGCCGCGAAGAGCAGGAACGTCGTGGTGGTCCCGAGCGCCTCCGTGGTCGGCTCGAAGGCGAAGGAGATCGCGCCGTTGACGACCCAGAGCACGAACACCGACAGGCCCATCGCGAAACCGCGGATGGCCAGCGGGAAGATCTCCGACAGCATGAGCCAGATGCCGGTGCCGATGAAGCACTGCACGAAGGCGACGAAGACGAGCATCGCGCCGAGGATGACGAAGCTGCGCCCCGTCGACTGCGGGAGTAGGAACACCAGGGCCAGCACCGCCTGGGAGCCGACGACGCCGGCGAAGCCCGTCAGCAGCATCCGGCGCCGGCTCACGAAGCCCAGCAACCAGATGCCGAGCAGGGTCATCGTCACCGACGTGACGCCGATCGCGATGGTCGAGACGAGCGCGACCTGGTCGCCCAGCCCGGTGTCGGCGAGGATCTGCGTGCCGTAGTAGTTCACGGTGTTGATGCCGGTCGCCTGCTGCACGGCGGCCAGCCCGACGCCGATCCACACGAGGCGGCGCATCCAGGGGTTCTGGCTCAGGACGGACCGGATTGACGTGCGGATGGCCGCGCGGTCCTCGGTGGCGAGGTGGGAGATCTGCGCGAGCTCGCGGTCGGCCTCGTCGGCGCTGCGGCTGCGCAGGAGCACGGCCCGCGCCTGTTCGGTGCGGCCGCGCAGGGCCAGCCAGCGCGGCGACTCCGGCAGCGCGGCCATGCCCAGGAGGAGGCCGACGGCGGGCGCGGCGGCGACGCCGAGCATGACGCGCCAGTTGCCGGGGTGGTCGACGAGGGCGCCGATGCCCGCGTTGATGGCGAAGGCGAGCAGCTGACCGGTGACGATCATGAGCTCGTTGATGGTGACGATGCGGGCGCGCTTCTCGGCCGGCGCCATCTCGGCCAGGTAGACCGGGCAGATCACCGCTGCAGCGCCGACGCCCAGGCCGAGCACGAAGCGGGACGCGACGAGCACCCCGAAGCCCGGGGCCAGGGCGCACCCGAGGGCACCGACCAGGAAGATCACGCCGCAGAGCAGCAGCGTGGTGCGCCTCCCGATCCGGTCTGCGATGCGGCCGGCGAACAGCGCGCCCAGTGCGGCACCGGGGAGCAGGAGGACGGTGACGACCGTCGCGGTCTGCACCGTAGTGAGGCCGAGGTCGTCAGGCATGGTCAGCAGTGCACCGGCGATGACGCCGGTGTCGTAGCCGAAGAGCAGACCACCCAGGGTGGCGATGGCGGTCAGACGCACCAGGAAGGCGCCGTGGCCGGTCGCGGGCCCCTTCGAGGCCTCTCGGGCGGACGTCGTCGTCATGGCGCTCCCTCGCGCGTCGCTCGAGCGCCGGGGCGCTCCTGAGCCGCCGACGCGGGCGCACCGGCGGCTCAGGAGAGGGTACGTCGCCCCATTTGTCAGGTCAACCGATCATTTGACCCGGCTCAGGCGGGACCGGCCTCGGCCTTGACCACGAGCACCTGGCAGGTGGCGTGCAGGAGCACCTGCTGAGCGGTGCTGCCCAGCAGCAGCTTCGACACCATCGAGCGGGGCCGCAGGCCGATGACGATGCAGCGCGCGCCGATCTGGGCCGCCACGTCGAGCAGCGCCTCCGCCGGCTCCTGTCGCGGCTCCTGGCGCACCTCGGACCGCACCCCTGACTCCTCGAGCGTGCGGCGCAGCACGTCGAGGTGGGTGTCCTCGACAAGGGCCGGACCGTCGGGAGCCCCGGTGCCGCGGCCGCTGTCGGTGTTGACGACGACGACCGGCACGTCGAACGCCTTGGCCTGCTCGATCGCGGCGAGGACGGCTGCGCGGCCGATGCTGTTGGGGACGTACCCGACGACGATGCTCATCTGCTGCTCCTGGGGACGGGGGCGGGGGGAGGGGAACGGCGGGTCAGCGGTCGACGAGCGTCGTCTCGAACGCGTAGCGGCTGGCGCGGTAGACGTGGTCGCCGAGCTCGATCACCGCGCCGGCGTCGTCGTACGCGGTGCGGTGCATGGTCACCAGGGCCGCGCGGGGCCGCTCGTCGAGCAGGCGCGCCTCGGCTGCCGTGGCCAACCGGGCGCCGACGCTCTGCCGCGCCACGCGGAACTGCACCCCGCGGGCGCGCATCACCTCGTACAGGCCCTCGCTCTCGAGCTGCTCGCGCGTGGGGGCGGTGGCGGCGGGGATGTGGTTGGTGAGGATGGCGAGCGGCTCGTCGTCGGCGAGGCGCAGGCGGCGCACGGTGACGACCGCGGTGCCGGGGGCGATGCCGAGGGCTTCGGCCATGTCGTGGGAGGCCGGTGCCTCGTCGTGGTCGAGCACGCGCGTTGTCGACGTGCGGCCGCTGCGGGCGAGGTCGTCGTGGAGGCTCGTCAGCGCCATCGACCGGTTGACGTGGGGGTGCACCACCTGGGTGCCCACGCCCCGGCGGCGCACCAGCAGGCCCTTGTCGACGAGCTCCTGCAGCGCCTGGCGCATGGTGGGGCGGGACAGGCCCAGCCGTTCGGCGAGGGCCACCTCGTTCTCCAGGCGCGAGCCCGGGGGGAGGGTGCCGTCAGCGATCGCCCCGCGCAGCAGCTCGGCCAGCTGGTGGTAGAGCGGGACCGGGCTCGACCTGTCGATCCCTCGAGCCAGCACTGCCGCGATGTCCGGCCTGGCGCCGCCCGGCGCGGGGGCAGTGGTGCTCACCGGTTCATCATCGCAGGTGGTGGGGCTGGAGGGCCAGAGTCGCAACCGTCGCGACACCCGCATGGTGGTGCGGACCCCTGGTCATCCATATGTCAGGACAACACTTGACAGGAACGAGGCACAGGGGGGAGGGTCGGACCCGGCGGTGCAGCCGGTCGGCCCCCGCTCCCTGACCGCACGACGACGTGGAGGCTCCCGCGTGAGCACGCCTGCGCCCAGCGCCCCCGAGGTGCTCGTGGTCGGACGCTGCGGCGTCGACATCTACCCCCTCCAGACCGGGGTGGGGCTGGAGGACGTCGAGACCTTCGGCAAGTTCCTCGGCGGCAGCGCGGCGAACGTCGCGGTCGCCGCGGCCCGCCTGGGACGGCGCCCCGCCCTGCTCTCCGGCGTCGGTGACGACCCCTTCGGCCGCTTCGTCCGCCGCTCCCTGCGCGAGCTCGGCGTCGACGACCGGCACGTCGCCACCGACGCCGCCCACCTCACGCCGGTCACCTTCTGCGAGATCTTCCCCCCCGACGACTTCCCCATCTGGTTCTACCGCCGCCCCACCACGCCCGACCTCCAGCTGGCCACGGCCGACCTCGACCTCGACGCCGTCACCGGCGCCGACCTGCTCTGGGTCACCCTGACCGGCTTGTCCGAGGAGCCCAGCCGCAGCGCGCACCACGCGGCGCTCGCGGCCCGCGCTGCCGCTCGCACCGGGTCGGGGGAGGGCCGCCACACGGTGCTCGACCTCGACTACCGCGGGGACTTCTGGCCCGGCCACGACGGCCGCACCGGCGTCGAGGAGGCCCGCGAGCAGGCCCAGCGCGCGCTGCCGGGGGTCACGGTCGCCGTCGGCAACCGCCAGGAGTGCTACGTGGCCACGGGGGAGGACGACGCCGACGCGGCCGCCGACGCGCTGCTCGACCTCGGCGTCGAGCTCGCCATCGTCAAGCAGGGCCCGCGCGGCGTGCTGGGCGCCACCCGCCACGAGCGCGTCGTCGTGCCCGCCACCCCCGTCGAGGTGGTCAACGGCCTCGGTGCCGGCGACGCCTTCGGTGGCTCCCTCGTCGACGGGCTGCTGGCCGGGCTGCCGCTCACCGAGCTCCTCACCCGCTGCAACGCCGCCGGCGCCATCGTCGCCTCCCGCCTCGAGTGCTCCACGGCGATGCCGACCCCCGCCGAGA
>JAKONK010000165.1 GCA_022701985.1 Actinomycetales bacterium | reverse complement strand
CCGCGCTGTTCGCGCTCGCCGCCGACCGGATCTTCCAGGCCCAGGTGTTCAACCCCGAGAACGGCGGCGCCATCCTCTGGCAGCACCTGTTCTGGTTCTTCGGGCACCCCGAGGTCTACATCATCGCGCTGCCGTTCTTCGGCATCATCAGCGAGGTCCTGCCGGTCTTCAGCCGCAAGCCCCTGTTCGGCTACAAGTCGCTCGTCTACGCGACGATCGCGATCGCGGGCCTCTCGGTGGCCGTGTGGGCCCACCACATGTATGTCACCGGTGCGGTGCTGCTGCCGTTCTTCGCCTTCACGACGATGCTCATCGCGGTGCCGACGGGCGTGAAGTTCGTGAACTGGATCGGCACCATGTGGGGCGGCTCGATCACGTTCGAGACGCCGATGCTGTGGTCGATCGGCTTCCTCATCACGTTCCTGTTCGGCGGCCTGACCGGCATCATCCTGTCGAGCCCGCCGCTGGACTTCATCGTCTCGGACAGCTACTTCGTGGTGGCCCACTTCCACTACGTGGTGTTCGGCACCGTGGTGTTCGCGATGTTCGCCGGCTTCTACTTCTGGTGGCCCAAGTTCACCGGGCGCATGCTCGACGAGACCCTCGGCAAGTGGCACTTCTGGCTGCTGTTCGTCGGCTTCCACGGGACGTTCCTCATCCAGCACTGGCTGGGTGTGCGCGGCTTCCCGCGCCGCTACGCCGACTACTCGCCGACCGACCAGTTCACCTGGATGAACCAGCTCTCCACGATCGCGTCCTTCGTGCTCGCGGCCTCGTTCATCCCCTTCCTGTACGCCGTCTACAAGGCCATCCGGTCGCCGAAGGTGGAGGTCGACGACCCGTGGGGCTTCGGCCGCTCGCTCGAGTGGGCCACCGCCTGCCCGGTCCCGCGCCACAACTTCACCTCGCTGCCCCGCATCCGCAGCGAGTCCCCGGCGTTCGACCTGCACCACCCGGAGGTGGCCGCGGCGGACCGCGCCACCCCCGACCAGGGCCTGCTGGACAAGCTGGTCGGCGAGCCCGACCTGCGCGGGAAGTGAGGGCGGCGTGAAGACCGAGTTCTGGACCTTCGGCGGCGGTGCCTTCTTCTTCCTGCCGCTGGCCGTGGTGTACGGCGTGCTCTCCTCGTGGGAGCCCGTCGGCACCGTCTGCCTCTTCCTCACCGGGGGCCTGGCCTCCCTGATGGGCGCCTACCTCTGGCTGGTCTCGCGCCGCATCGGGCCGCGCCCCGAGGACGACGTGTTCGCCGAGATCGCCGACGGCGCCGGCGAGCAGGGCATCTTCCCGCCGCACTCGTGGTGGCCGCTCGCCATCTCGCTGTGCATCGCGATGGTCATCACCGGCCTCGCGGTCGGCTGGTGGCTGTCCCTGCTGGGCGGCCTGCTGGCGCTCGTGTCGCTGGTGGGCTGGCTCTTCGAGTTCTACCGCGGGGCGCACGCCCACTGAGGCGCACCGCCGAACCAGCTCTGCTGCACGCCTGAGGGCCCCGGAGACCACGGTCTCCGCGGCCCTCAGGCGTTCTGGTGTCCGGGCCCCGGCTCTGCCGGCGTGCTGCGGGTCGTCGAGCCGCGACGGACCGCTGGACGGACGCGAGTCACGGCTCCGCCTTCTCCCCGCACCCCGAGGAGGGGACGAGCTCCCGCGGCCGCCGGAGACCGCGCACCTCCTCGAGGGGAGCGGGGAGGGCGGGGGAGAGCGACGTCATGCGCCCTCCCGTCCTGCGGCAGTGGGTCTGCAGCCGGGAGTGGCGTCGAGGTGCCCCGACCGTGCGGAGCCGGGTGGAGCAGCTCTGCGGGCCACGTCCGAGGAGACGACGGCCGTACGTCCGTCTTAGCGAGTGCGGACCTGCCCCTCCGGGCCCTTCCGGGCGCCTCCGGCTCACCGGGCGGTGGCGCGGGTCCATCGGGGCCCGACCGCCGCGGTCCGAGGAGGCTCAGGCGGCTCCAGAGACACGAGAGGGGCGGAACCCTGCCGGGTTCCGCCCCTCTCGTGTCAACGCCTCAGCGGCGCCTGGAGGGCCTCAGTGGCCGTGGCCCGTCTCCGAGCCCCGCCCGCTCGCGCTGACGGCGTGCGGGTCCGTGTCGCCCTCGAGGGCCCGGCCGTGGCCGTCGTCGTGGGCGTGGGCCGCCTCGAGCTCGGCCGGCGTGACCGGCTCGATGCGGTCCTCGAAGAAGAACGCCGACATCCGCGCGCGGAGCTTGTCGAGCCCCGACGCCTTGCCGGTGGGCAGCGGCACGAGCTGGTCGGCCTCCTGCTGCACCAGGTTCCACCGCTCGTACACGTCGAGCGGCTCGTGGACCTCGAAGTACTCGCCGTCAGCGGTCCGCACGATGCGGCCGGTCTCGCGCCCGTGGAGGGCGAGGTCGCGGTCGCGGCGCTGGAGGCCGAGGCACACCCGCTTGGTGACCCAGAAGGCCAGCGGCGGGCCGACGAAGAAGAGCGTGCGGAGCACGTACGTCATGTCGTTGATGGAGATGTGGAAGTGCGTGGCCACGAGGTCGTTGGTGGCGGCGAGCGCCATCACGACGTAGAAGACGAGCGCGGCGACGCCCAGGCCGGTGCGCGTGGGCTTGTTGCGCGGGCGGTCGAGCAGGTGGTGCTCGCGCGTGTCACCGGACAGCCACTGCTCCACCCACGGGTAGGCGAACAGCGCCATGATCATGAGGCCCGGCACCACGGCGCCCGGCAGCAGGATGTTCAGCGACCAGACGTACCCGAAGGTCGTGAACTCCGTCGGGATCGGGCCCAGCCACCCCGGCATCAGCCGCAGCGCGCCGTCGACGAAGAGGATGTACCAGTCGGGCTGCGTGCCCGCGCCGATCGGCGAGGGGTCGTACGGCCCGTACGCCCAGATCGGGTTGATCGTCACGACGGCGGCCATGAGGACCACGACGCCGAAGACGATGAAGAAGAAGCCACCGGCCTTGGCGGCGTACACCGGGAAGACCGGGTAGCCGACGACGTTCGTGTTCGTGCGGCCCGGAGCGGGGAACTGCATGTGCTTGTGCAGCACGAGCAGGCCGAGGTGGACGCCGATGAGGGCGAGCAGGGCCGCCGGGATCAGCATCACGTGGAGGATGAACAGGCGCGGGATGATCACCTCGCCGGGGAACTCCCCGCCGAAGATGAAGAACGCCAGGTACGTGCCCACCACGGGGATCGCCTGGATGACGCCGGAGATGATGCGCAGGCCGTTGCCCGAGAGCAGGTCGTCGGGGAGGGAGTAGCCGGTGAAGCCGGCGGCCAGCGCGAGGATCGCGAGCAGGCAGCCGACGATCCAGTTCAGCTCGCGGGGCTTGCGGAAGGCGCCGGTCACGAAGACGCGGGCCATGTGCGCCAGGATCGCGGCCACGAACAGCAGCGCCGCCCAGTGGTGGATCTGCCGCATGAGCAGCCCGCCGCGGATGTCGAAGCTGATGTTCAGCGTCGTCTCGTAGGCCTCGGACACGGTCTGGCCGACCAGCGGGGCGTAGGACCCCTCGTAGGTCGTCAGGGCCATGCTCGGCGTGTACCAGAACGTCAGGAACGTCCCGGAGATGAGCAGGACGACGAAGGTGTAGAGGGCGATCTCGCCCAGCATGAAGGACCAGTGGTCGGGGAAGATCTTGCGCGCGAAGGTCTTGACGATCTTCGACGCCCCGACGCGGTCGTCGACGTAGCCGGCGAGCGTCGCGGTCCTCTTGTCGGTGAGGATCGAGCTCATGCTGATGCGCCTCGCTCCCAGTAGCTGGGGCCGGGAGGCTCGGGGAACGGGCCGCTGGCGACCAGGTACCCCTCACCGTCCACGGTGATCGGAAGTTGCGGCAGCGGCCGCTTGGCCGGGCCGAAGATCACCTTGCAGTGCTGCGTCAGGTCGAACGTCGACTGGTGGCACGGGCACAGGAGGTGGTGGGTCTGCTGCTCGTAGAGCGCCACGGGGCAGCCGACGTGCGTGCAGATCTTGGAGTAGGCGTAGATGCCGTCGTAGTCCCAGTCGTTGCGCACGGCCAGGTCGCCCTCGAGCGGCTGGACGTCCTCCGGCTGGATGCGGATGAGGAGCACGGCCGCCTTGGCCTTCTCCTCGATGGGGTGCGAGGACTCCGACAGGCCGTCGGGGATCACGTGGAAGACGGACCCGAAGGTCACGTCTGCAGCCCGGATGGGGGTGCCGTCGGGGTCGCGGGTGAGGCGGACCCCCTCCTCCCAGAGCGACTCGCGCAGCACCGTGCCCGGCAGGGGGCCGAGGTCGCGGAACAGCACGACGGCGGGGATGGGCAGGATCGCCATCGCGCCGATCAGGGAGTTGCGGATGACGGTGCGGCGCATGATGCCGCTCTCCTCGACGCCGTCGAGGATGATGTTCGACGCGTCGCGCCGCTCCTCGTCCGTGCCGCGGATGTCGTGGCGGAGCTCGATCTGCTCGTGGTCGGGCATGAGGGTCTTGGCCCAGTGGACCAGGCCGATGCCGATCAGGAAGATCGCGAAGCCGAGGCCCAGGCCCAGGACCATCGTCGACAGCTGCAGGCGCCCGAGGGACTTGTCGTCGTCGATCGGGAGCGCGAAGTAGCCCACGAGGAAGACCAGGGTGCCCACGGCGGAGAGCAGGAAGATCGTGGAGACCTGCCGCTCGGCCCGCTTGGCGGCGGCCGGGTCGATGTCGGTGGTGCGGTACCGGTGGGCCGGCAGGCCCGGGTTCGCGAACCGGTTGTCGAGGGCTGCGCCCTCGGGCGCGGCGAGGTCGGTCCCGACGCCGCCGTGGCTGGGACCGGCGTCGTTGTGCTCGGTGGTGGGGGAGTCCTTCATCGCCGGTCCTCCCGGAGGGCAGTGGCAGTGGTGGGGGTGCTCATGAGGCCCTCGCCCCGAGCCACACGGCGCAGCCGACCAGGGCGAGGATGCCGCCGACCCAGACGAACAGGCCCTCGGACACGGGGCCGAGGCTGCCCAGGCTCAGGCCGCCGGGGGTCGGCTGGGTGCCGACGTAGTGCAGGTAGCTGGCGATGTCCTGCTTCTCCTCCGGCGTGATGTTCGCGTCGTTGAAGACGGGCATCGACTGGGGGCCGGTGAGCATGGCCTCGTACACGTGCTTGGCGGACACGTCCTGCAGGTTCGGGGCGTACTTGCCGCGGGTGAGGGCGCCGCCGGCGCCCACCACGTTGTGGCACATCGCGCAGTTGGTGCGGAAGAGCTCGTTGCCCGTCGAGATGCGCTCGGGGTCGTCCGTGAACTCCTGGTACTCGGCCGCGGGGATGGCCGGGCCGGGGGCCAGCTGCGCGACGTAGGCCGCCATCTGGCTGATCTGCTCGTCGGAGAACTGGACGGGCTTGTCGTGCGCCTGGGGCAGGTTGGCCGACAGGGGCATGCGGCCGGTGCCGACCTGGAAGTCGACCGAGGCGGCGCCGACGCCGATCAGCGTGGGGCCGGCGTCGGTGCCCTGGGCCTGCAGGCCGTGGCAGTTGGCGCAGTTGGCCAGGAAGAGCTCGCGCCCGGCCTGCACGTCAGCGGTGCTGGCGGCGGCGGCGACGGCCTTCGAGGGGGTCAGGGCGGTGTAGGCACCACCGACGACGAGCAGCGCCATCAACGTGACGACGACGGTCGCCAGCGGGTGGCGCCGGCGGGCGGCGAGAGCCTTCACGAGGACATCCTCATCCTTGGGGAGCGGTGCGCGACAGGACGCGCGGCGGACGTGACGCGACTCACGGAGGCCATCACTTGATCACGTAGATCACGAGGAAGAGGCCGATCCACACGACGTCGACGAAGTGCCAGTAGTAGCTGGTCACGACGGCGCTGGTGGCCTCCTGGTGGCCGAACCTGCGCGCCGCGAAGCTGCGGCCGATGACCAGCAGGAACGCGAGGAGGCCGGCCGTCACGTGGAGGCCGTGGAAGCCCGTGGTCAGGTAGAAGACCGAGCCGTAGGGGCTGGAGGAGATCGTCAGCCCCTCGTGGACGAGCTCGGCGTACTCGAAGACCTGGCCGGCGATGAAGAAGGCGCCCATCAGGTACGTCAGGACGTACCACTCGCGCATGCCCCAGCGGCGGAAGTCGAGCAGGGACCCGGTGCGGGCCACCTGGTAGCGCTCGGCGGCGAACACGCCCATCTGGCAGGTGAACGAGCTGAGCACCAGCACCGTGGTGTTGGTGGCCGAGAACGGGATGTTCAGCAGCTCGGTCTCGGTGACCCAGAGGTCGGGCACCACCGCGCGGATCGTGAAGTACATCGCGAAGAGTCCCGCGAAGAACATCAGCTCGCTGGAGAGCCAGACGATGGTCCCCACCGAGACGGGATCGGGCCGGTTGACCGCCGGCGCGTGCGGCAGGGCTGCTGTGCTCGACACGGCGCCATTATGGGGTGAGCCGGTGACCGACCGGGTGCCGGGACCCGCCGGGATCGGGCACCGGCGGTCACGACTCGATCACGGACGCCTGGGGGCGGGCTGGGTCGCAGCCCCGCCGGACCTGGCAGGGTGATCCTCCGTGGCACCCGACGCGCGCTCCTGGCCCGGTCTCATCACGGCCCTCGTCGCAGGTCAGGACCTGCAGGCCGCGGACAGCGCCTGGGCGATGGCGCGCGTGATGGCCGGCGAGGCGCCCCCCGTGGCCCTGGCGGGCTTCCTCGTGGCCCTGCGCGCGAAGGGCGAGACCGTGGCGGAGCTCACGGGCCTGGCCGACGAGATGCTCGCCCACGCCGTCCCCCTGCGGCTTCCGGCGGGCGCCGGGCCGGCCGCGGCCGCCGTGGACGTCGTCGGCACGGGCGGAGACAGGTCGAGCACCGGCGTCGGCACCGTGAACATCTCGACGATGGCGGCGCTCGTGGTGGCGGGTGCCGGCCGCACCGTGGTCAAGCACGGCAACCGCGCGGCGTCGTCGCTGTGCGGGTCCGCCGACCTGCTCGAGGAGCTCGGGGTCCGCCTCGACCTGCCCGCCTCCCGGGTGGGGGAGGTGGCCGGCGAGGTCGGCATCACCTTCGCCTTCGCCCGCGTCTTCCACCCCGCCTTCCGCCACGCGGCGGAGGCGCGGTCGGGGCTCGGCGTGCCCACGGCCTTCAACGTGCTGGGGCCGCTGACCAACCCCGGGCGGCCCGGGGCCGCCGCGATCGGGGTCGCGGACGCCCGCCTGGCGCCCCTGGTGGCCGGCGTGCTCGCGGGCCGGGGCACCAACGCCCTGGTCTTCCGCGGCGACGACGGCCTCGACGAGCTGACGACGAGCGGGCCCTCGACCGTCTGGAGGGTCAGCGCGGGCGGCGTCGAGCAGCTCGCCCTCGACCCGGCCCGGCTCGGCCTCGCACCCGCGACGCTGGCGGACCTCCAGGGCGGTGACGCACCTCACAACGCGGCGGTGGCGCGCGACCTGCTCGGCGGGCGCCGCGGACCGGTGCGCGACGCGGTGCTGCTCAACGCCGCCGCCGCGCTGGTCGCCGCCGGCGGTGCCGGCGGTGCGGCGCCCGGCGGCACCGCCGAGGACCTGCACGAGGCCGTCGGCCACCAGCTGGCCGTGGCGGCCGCCTCCGTGGACAGCGGGGCGGCGGCGGACGTGCTGGAGCGCTGGACGGCCGCCACCGCCTCCTGAGGGCGGGGCCGCTCAGTCCTCGGCGCCGAGCGCGAAGGCGGCCTCGAGGTCGTGCTGCGAGTAGGTGCGGAAGGCCAGGTAGGTCCGGGTGGCCCGGACGCCGTCGACCTTGCCGATGCGGTCGGCGACGACGTCGGCGAGGGCCTCCTGCTGGCGCACCCGCACCAGGACCACGAGGTCGGTGTCGCCGGTGACGGAGTAGACCTCGCTGACCCCCTCGAGGTCGGCGATGGCCTGGGCGGCCTCGGGCACGCGGGAGACCTCGACGTCGACGTGGACGATGGCGGTGATCACCCCGCCGAGCCTAGGACCGTCGGGGCGTGAGCGCCGCTCCCGCCGGAGGCCCCGGCCCCGGCCACGGGGCAGGCCCAGACCCCCTCGACGGAGACCAGGCGCACGCCGTCGCCCTCCAGCCAGGCGGCGACCCGCTCGGCCTCCTCGGCCGAGCAGGCGGGCTCGGGTGGTGCCCGAGGCGCCACCACCTCGGCGGTGGCCCGCAGCGCCTCCACCGCGGGGCGCGGGTCGGCGCCGGGCGGTGTGGTGGTGGTGCCCGCGAGCCGCCCGTGCCGGACCACCACCAGCTCCCAGCCGCCGCCCGGGCGCCGGCGGGCGGCCACGACCTCCGGGGCGGCCGCGAGGGGAGCCAGCCGCTGGGCGCGCGCGGCCCCCCGCAGGAACGCCAGGGACCTGTCGCGCACGGCGGCGGCCTCCTCGAAGCGCTCCAGCGCCACCAGCTCGGACAGGCGCCCGCGCGCGGCGGCCAGCACGGGCGAGGGGTCGCCGACCATCGCCGAGCGGGCCAGGTCGCTGACGGCGGCGTAGTCGGCGTGGCTCTGGGCCCCCGTGCAGGGCGCGCCGCAGCGGCCGATCTCGGCCAGGGCGCAGGCCGCGGCGCCGGCAGCCGGCCTCAGGGGGAGGCGGGTGGTGCACCGGCGCAGGGGCAGGGCGTCCTGCAGGGCCTCGACCGCCGCCCGGGCGGCCCCCACCGAGGAGAAGGGACCCGCGTAGGCGGTGCCGGCGGACGCGTCGTCGCGGACCTCGCGCACCACCGACATCCGCGGGTAGGCCTCGCCGGTCAGCTTGACCCAGGGGAGCCGGTCGGGGCGGCGGGAGCGCCGGTTGTAGTGGGGGTCGTGCTCGGCGATGAGCCGCAGCTCGCGCACCTGGGCCTCCAGGGGGGTGGCGCAGACCACCGGGGTGACGCTGGTGGCCAGCGACACCATCTCGGCCATCCGGGTGCGGCGCTCCGCCGCGGTGAAGTAGCTCCGCACCCGCGCGCGCAGGTCGCGGCTGGTGCCCACGTAGAGCACCCGCCCGCGCGCGTCCTTGAACAGGTAGACGCCCGGCGCGGAGGGCAGGCCGTCGGCGAGGGTCCGCTTGCGGCGCACGGCGTCGGGGACGCGACCGCCCCCGCGGGCGCAGAGCTGCTCCAGGCCGGCGAGGTCGGTGACCCCCAGGGAGCCGACCCGGCCGAGCAGGGCGTGGAGCACGTCGACGGTGGCGCGCGCGTCGTCCAGGGCGCGGTGCGTCGGGGTGGTCCGCGCCGAGAGGTGCTCGGCGAGGGTGCCCAGCTTGTGGTTGCGGACCTCGCCCCGGGACAGGACGGCGCGGGCGAGCCGCAGGGTGTCGACGACGGGCGGCGCGGGCCACTCCCTGTCCGTGGCGGCGCAGGCGGCCTTGAGGAAGGAGACGTCGAACGGGGCGTTGTGCGCCACGAGCACCGCCCCGCGGGCCACCTCGAGCAGCGGTGCCAGGACCTGGCCGATGGACGGCGCGCTCGCGACCATCGCGTCGGAGATGCCCGTGAGGGCGGTGATCTCCGCGGGGATCGGACCGGGAGGGCGCACCAGGGTGCCGAGCTCGGCGACGACCTCGCCCCCGCGCACGCGCACCGCCCCGACCTCCGTGATGGCGCAGGTGGCCGCCGAGGCGCCGGTGGTCTCCAGGTCGACGACGACGAAGTCGACCTCGTGCAGCGGCACCGCCGGGAGGCCCGCGGGCGGCTCGTCGGCGGGCTCGTGCGACCAGAGCTCCTCGAAGCTGGCCTGCTGGTGCTCGCGGGTCGCCGCGGGTGGTGTGGTGGGGGAGGTGAGCGCCACGCCGCGGACGCTAGGCGCGCCCACCGACAGCCCGGTCCGTCCCGTTCCGCCCGCCTCCGCCCCGAGCCCCGACGCGGCGGGACCGGGGTCCACCTAGCATCGCGGCGTGGGGGGCAGGCACCTCGCGCAGGGCGCGGGCGGCGACGGCGGTGCGGACGTCGGTGCGGCCGGCGGTGCGGAGACCCCCTTCCCCCGTCGCGCGGACCTGCGCGCCGAGCGCGGGCGGCGCCGCTCGGCCCGCCGCGCGCCCCGGCGGCGGCCCGGACCGCCCCGTCCGGGGGGCGCAGCCGTCGTCGTGGCCGCCCTCGTGGTCGCCGTGCTCGGGCTGTCGGTTCTGGTCGGGCCCCGGCTGCTGGGCGCGCTGCCGGACGCCCGGGAGGCCGCCCCGCTCGCCGGGAGCACCGGGGGCACCGGGAGCACCGCGGACGGCGCCGGCGCGACCGCGGCGGGCGGTGCTTCCGAGGCGGGGGCGCCCTCGGCCGTCCGCGCCGTGCAGGCGCTCCTGGACGAGCGCGCGTCCGCCCTGCTGGCGCGCGACCGCACGGGCTGGATGGCCGCCGTCGGCGGCGACGGCGGCGTGGCCGACGGGGCGCGGACGGCGCTCGACGCCTACCGGCAGCGCAGCGCCGAGGTCTACGAGCGGCTCGCCCCGGTGCCCCTGGGCAGCTGGTCGTGGGAGGTGACCGGCAGCGGGCCGGCGCTCGCCGACGCCCGCGCCGAGCAGCTGCCCCAGGGCAGCTGGGTGGCCCGCACCACCCTGGTCTGGGCCGTCGCCGGTGCCGGCGACGACCCCGTCCGCCGCCAGCAGGACCTGACGGTGGTGCCGGCGGGCGCCGGCTGGGCGGTCGTGGACGACCGCGACGGCGAGACGGTGCCCGACCTGTGGGACCTCGGCGACGTCGACGTGGTCACCACGGAGCGGGCCGTCGTCCTCGGCACCGCCGACCGCGAGGCCCTGGAGCGCACGGCGGAGGTCACCACCCCCGCCGCCGAGGGCGTCGACGCGGTGTGGGGCACCTCGTGGCCCCGGCGCACCGTGGTGGAGGTCCCCGCCGACCAGGCGCAGATGGCGGCCCTGCTCGGCCGCGACGACGACGCCGGGCTGGGCCAGATCGCCGCCGTGACGACCGGTGAGCTGGTCGGCGGTCAGGGCGCCACCCGCGGCGACCACGTGGTGGTCAACCCGAGGGGGTTCGGGCAGCTCGCGCCCGTGGGGCAGCGGGTGGTGCTGACCCACGAGCTGACCCACGTGGCCACGCGCTCGGGGGCGGTGCGGGCGGTGCCGCTGTGGTTCTCGGAGGGGTTCGCCGACTGGGTCGGCTACCAGGGCACCGGGCTGTCGCGGCAGGTGGTGGCGACCGACCTGCTGCGCCAGGTGCGCGCCGACGGTCCCCCCGCCGACCTGCCCACGACCGCGGACTTCGACCCCGAGCGCAGCCGCGACATCGGCCCGGCGTACTCCGGTGCCTGGCTCGCGGTGGACTCGCTGGCGCGCCGCTACGGCGACGACGCCGTGGTGGAGCTGTACCGGTCGGCCTCGCGCGACGCCCTCCCCGGCGCCCCCGCCCCCGCCACCTCCGCCACCTCCGCCGGCCAGGACGGGCGGGACGGCCAGGACGACGCCGACGCGGCCCTCGACGCGGCGCTGGCCCGGCTCGGGACCGACCGGGCCGGGGTGGTGGCGCTGTGGCGCGCCGAGCTGGTGGAGCTGGCCCGGTGAGCGCGCCCAGCAGCAGGCGGCGCAGGACGACGCTGGTGGTCACGAACGACTTCCCCCCGCGCGCCGGGGGCATCGAGAGCTTCGTGCTCGAGGTGGTGAGCCGCCTGCCGGAGGGCACCGCCGTCGTCCACACCCGCCGCCAGGACCGCGGGCCGGGGGCCGCTGCCGCCCAGGAGGCCCTGGACGCCGAGCTGGCCGAGCGGGGGGTCGTGGTGGTCCGCGACCCCTCGCGCCTGCTGCTGCCGACGCCCGGCCTGGCCCGGCGCACCGCCGCCACGGCCCGCGCCCACGGCTGCGACCGGGTGTGGTTCGGCGCGGCCGCCCCGCTCGGCCTGCTGGCGCCCGCGCTGCGGCGGGCAGGGGTGCGCCGCGCCGTGGCCACCACCCACGGCCACGAGGTCTGGTGGGCCCGCCTGCCCGGCTCGCGGGCCCTCCTGCGCCGCATCGCCGCGGTCAACGACGTCGTCACGGTGCTCGG
>JAKONK010000158.1 GCA_022701985.1 Actinomycetales bacterium | reverse complement strand
CCGGCCGCGGCCAGCAGCTCGGTGCTCACCGGGGCCCCGGCGGACAGCAGCAGCCGGACCCTGGCCAGCGCCGCGCGGCCCGCGGGGTCGACCTCGTCGGCCGTGGCCACGACCCGGCGCAGCGCGGCGGGGGAGGCGAAGACCACCGGGGGGGCGGCGTCGTCGTCGGGGGCCACGGCCCCCACCGCGCGGGCCAGCGCCGCCGCGGTCAGCGTGTCGGGCTTGGTGACGTCGGTCTCGGGGACCGAGCAGGTCGCGCCCAGCAGCGGGGCGAGGATGGCGAACGGCGCGAAGGCCGCCACCAGTGACCCCCCGGGACCGAGGCCGCACGTCTGGGCCGCGGCGTCGCGCAGGGCCTGGAGGGTCGCGTGGGTGTGCACGACGCCCTTGGCGGGGCCGGTGGACCCGGAGGTGAAGAGGACTGCGCCCTGGTCGGAGGCCGACGGCTCGGGCAGCGGCACGTGGCCGGGCGCGGTGCGCCGGGCGCGTCCGCGGGCCTCGAGGTCGGCCAGGCGGTCCACGTCGCCGAGCGCGCGCCGGCGGGCTCCCGAGCTCGGGCCGGCGAGCACGCGGCGCCCCGGCCAGCCCAGCACGCGGGCGGCGAGCAGCGCCCGCTCGATGCCGATGACGACGGCGGGGTCGGCGCTGGAGACGGCGCGCGTGAGGCCCTTGACGCCCAGGCCGGCGTCGGCGACGACGACCACCGCGCCGAGGCGCAGGCAGGCGCTGAACAGCGCCGACAGGTCGGGGCCGGGGGGCACCAGGAGCGCGACGCGGTCGCCGCGGCGCACGCCGCTGGCGGCCAGGCCCTCGGCGAGGTCGTCGACGCGGGTGGCCAGCTCGCGCCAGGTCAGCACCTCCGCCGGTGCACCGGTCCGCAGCTGGGCGA
This sequence comes from Actinomycetales bacterium, assembly GCA_022701985.1. Lineage (GTDB taxonomy): Bacteria > Actinomycetota > Actinomycetes > Actinomycetales > Quadrisphaeraceae > Quadrisphaera. The sequence goes on along the minus strand of JAKONK010000158.1, from coordinate 7,214 downwards.
CGGCGACGGCGTCGTCCTGCGCGCGCTCGCGCAGGGCGGACCACAGCGGGGCGCGCTCGGTACCGGCGGCCGGGACCGCCGCCGCCGGCCGGGACGGGCTGCTGCCCGCGGGCGAGGTGCCCAGCCGCTCGAGCCAGCGCACGACCGTGCCCGCGACGCCTCGCTCGGCGTCGACGTCCTCGACCAGCAGGTGGCCGGTGCCCTCGAACAGCTGGACGTCGCCGTGGGGCAGGCGGGTGCGCAGGTCGTGCAGGTAGCGCTGGCGGAAGACCGGGTCTCCCGGGCCCCACACGACGAGCGACGGCACCCGGTCCTCGCCGATGGCCGACAGGCCCGCCGCCACCGCGTCGAGGGCGGGGGCGCTCGGGTGGCCGGGGACCACGGGGATGTCGGCGACGAAGGCGCCCACGCCCACGCGGCGCGAGGCGCGGCGGTAGGGCGCCAGGTAGGCCTCGGCCACACCCGGGCGCAGGGGGCGTCGGGCGGTGCCCATCGTCGCCCGCATGAACGCGTCGGTGGTGGTGGTGGCCGCGGTGTGCAGGCCCCTGGTGGTGAAGGGCACCAGGATCGCCGGCAGGGACGCGCCCTCGGGCTGGTGCACCGCGGTGTTGAGCAGCACGACGCCCGCCAGCGCCCCGCGGTGGCGGCCGGCCCAGCCGGAGGAGACGACGCCGCCCCAGTCGTGGCCGATGGTCACCACCGGAGTGCCGCCGTCCGCGACCGGGGTGGTGGCGATCCCGAGGTGGTCGGTCAGGCGGCCGAGGTCGTCGATGCGCCGCTCCAGGCGGCGGCGGGTGCCGGTGCGCTCGGAGTAGCCCATGTCGAGCTGGTCGAGCGCCACCAGGCGCCACCCGGCCGCCGCGGCGGGCAGCAGCAGGGAGCGCCACAGGTAGGACCAGGTCGGGTTGCCGTGCACGGCCAGGAGCACGCCGACGGGGTCGGCGCCGGTGGCCTCGCGGACCGCGTCGGCGCCGTCGAGCAGGTGGACCGTGCGGCTGGTGCCGTCGGCGTCCGTGAACGTCTCCAGGCGCGACCAGGCCGGGTCCAGGCCGGGCAGACCGGCCGGGGGGAGCGCCGCGGGGGCGCGGGTCACCAGTCGATCTCGCAGAAGGCGGAGTTGAGCCCGGAGCCCACCCCGAGGCACAGCACCCGGTCGCCCGGCTCGAGGGACGCGGCCTCGCGGGCCAGGGTCATCGGCAGCGAGGCCGGGCCCACGTTGCCGAGCACGGGGTAGCTCTCGGGGACCTTGGACCACGGCACCCCGGTCCGCTCGACCAGGGCGCGCATGTGGATCTTGGAGACCTGGTGGAAGACGTACCGGGAGACGCCCTCGCTCCAGCCCCACTCCGGGTCGGCGGCGTCGAACGCCTCCCCGACCAGGGCGACGCCGTGCTCGAGCAGCCCGCGGCCGTCGGCCTTCATCTGCTCGGCGCTGGCGACGCAGAGGCCGTGGTGGGAGCTGCCGGAGCGCCCCACGCCGCCGCGGATGCGGTGGCCCTCGGGGTGCTCGTCGGCCCGGCCCAGGACCGCGGCGACAGCACCCGACCCGAGGGTCAGGGAGGCGAACTCGTCGAGGTACTCCTGGCGGGTCACCGGCTCGTTGGCCAGGCGCTCCAGGGTCCGGTCGAACATCGGGGAGATGTCCTCCGCACCGACGACGACGGCGTAGCGCACCTGCCCGGCGTCGATCATCGCCGAGGCGGTCTGCAGCCCGTTGATGAAGCCCAGGCAGGCGTTGGTGATGTCGAAGTTGATCGCCGACGTCGGCAGCCCCATCGACTCGTGCACCACGGCGGAGACCGCGGGCTCGAGGTGGTAGCGCGTCACCGAGGTGTTGATGAGCATCCCGACGTCGGAGCCGTCGATCCCGGCCTCCGACAGCGCCTTCGAGCCGGCCATCGCCGCGGCCTCGCCGCAGCTGACGTCGTCGGGGTAGAGGCGCCGCTCGCGGATGCCGGTGACCCGCTCGAGCAGGCCGGGGCGGATGCCGAGCCGCTTCATCGTCCCGGCGAGGCGCTCGTCGAGCTCGTCGGAGGTGACGACGATCGGGGCCTCGATCGCGTTGATGGAGAGCAGGGCCGTGTTGGCCGACCGCCAGCTCGTGTTGCCGTTCACGCACACCTCGTTCCAGGGCTCAGGAGTCCTGAGGTTAACGGGAACCGCTGCGAGCCGCCTGCGACGCAGGTCAGACGGCTGACCGGGTGCCCGGGAGCGACCGGACCGCAGGTCAGCGCAGCCCGGTCCGGGCGACCCCCTCCACGAAGTAGCGCTGGAACAGCGCGAAGACGAGGAGCATCGGCAGGATCGACAGCAGGGACATGGCCATGAGCGAGCCGTAGTCGTTGCCGAACTGCTGCTGCAGGAAGCGCAGGCCGAGCGGCAGCGTGAAGGCGTCGGGGTCCGGCAGCACGATCAGCGGCCAGATGAACTCGTTCCAGCGCCACATGAACGTGAAGATCACCAGGACGGCGACGAGCGGCTTGCTCAGCGGCAGCACGATCGCGACGAACGTCCGCAGCGCCCCCGCGCCGTCGACCCGGGCGGCCTCCAGCAGCTCGTCGGGCACGGCGTCCATGAACTGCCGCGCCAGGAAGAGCCCGAAGGCCTCCGCGAGGCGCGGCAGCACCACGCCGGTGGGGGTGTTCACCAGGCCCAGGTCCACCACGAGGTTGAACTGGGCGACCATCACCACCTGCACCGGGACCATCAGCGTGCCGACGATCGCCAGGAACAGCGTGTTCTTCAGCGGGAAGTCGAGCTTCGCGAAGGCGTAGCCCGCCGCCAGGTTGATGACCACCGTCAGCGCCACCGAGACGACGGCGATCACCAGCGAGTTCGCGGCCCAGCGCAGGAACGGGAACTGCTCGAGGGGACGCGTGAAGTTCTCCCACCGCAGCTCGGTGGGGTAGACGGCCGCGTCGGGCCGGGTGAGCGCCCCGGGGCTCGACAGCGCCGTCACCGCCATCCAGTACAGCGGGAAGATGACGACGGCCGCCAGGACGACGGCGGTGGTGAGGCGCCAGCCGGTCAGCCGGCGCTCGGCGCCCCGGCGCGAGGGGGTCGCCCTCGCCGGGGCGGCCGGCCCCGACCCGGTCGCGGCGCGGGGCCTCGCGCTGGTGCTGGTCATGCGACCTCCCGACGACGGCCGGCGCGCCACTGCAGCAGCGTCAGCACCATGACGATGACGAACAGGACGACGCCGAGCGCTGCCGCGTAGCCCTGGCGGCGCTGCTGGAAGCCGGTGTCGTAGGCGTAGTTGACCAGGAAGGTCGTGGCGTTCGCCGGGCCACCGCCGGTCATGATCACCACGATGTCGAAGACCTGGAACGACGTGATGACCATGTAGACGAGGATGAAGAAGGTCGTCGGGCCCAGCAGGGGCCACGTGATGGAGCGGAGCACGCGCCAGCGGCTGGCCCCGTCGAGCGCGGCGGCCTCGTACACCTCGCCGGAGATCCCCTGCAGGCCGGCGAGGTAGACCACCATCGCGAACCCGAGGCTGGTCCACACCTGCACCGCGATGACGGACGCGAGCGCCGCGGGCCCCGAGGTCTGCCACCCCACCTCCGGCAGGCCGACCCCGCTCAGCAGCCGGTTGGCGATGCCGAAGTTCTCGTTGAAGATCCAGCGGGCGATGATCCCGGCGGACACCGCCGAGATGACGACCGGCACGTAGAAGAGCGCCCGCAGGAGCCCACGACCCGGTAGAGCGCGGTTGAGCAGGAGCGCCAGGCCCAGCCCGCCGAAGACGCTCAGCGGCACGCTGATGACCGTGAAGACGGCGGTGTTCGCCAGCGACCGCCAGAACAGCGGGTCGGCGAAGATCTGGGTGAAGTTCTCCACGCCCTGGAAGCGCGGGTCACCGAACCCCGTGTAGCGGGTGAGGCTGTAGTACGCCGTCATCACCAGCGGGGTGAACATGAACACCGCGAAGACCGCCAGGGCGGGTGCGGCCAGCCCGAGGCCGGCGAGGGCCTCCCCCCGGCGGCGCGAGCGGCGCCCGGGCCGCCGGGCCCGCGGTGGCTGCTCCAGCGCCGCAGCGCCGACGACGGCCACGGCTCAGGCCTGCTGCTGCTGCTCGAGCGCCTGCTCGATGGCCGTCTGGAGGCCCTGGAGGGTCTCGTCGACCCCGGCGCCGCTGGCGAAGGCGCCCTCGAGGCCCTGCTGCAGCGCCTGGTTGACCTGGGTGAACACCGGCGAGGTGCTGGCGGTCACCAGCGACTCGGGGATGGTGGTGGCCTGCTCCACGAAGACGGGCATGAGGTCGGGCCGCACCGCGTAGGTCAGGTCGGTGACGTCGGTGCGCGTCGGCAGCACCGTCGTCGCCTCGCAGAAGCTCTTCATGTTCTGGGCGTCGGCGAGGAAGACCGCGAACTTCGCGGCCGCCTCGGCGTTCGGCCCGTTGGTGACGACGACGGCGTTGCCGCCCAGGTCGGTGGCGGCCGCGACGTCGCGGGGCAGGTAGGTGGCGCCCCACTCGAAGCTCGTGGCGCTGGTCACCAGCGACGGCAGGTTGAAGTCTCCGGTGGCGATGGACAGGGGGGAGCCGGCGGGGAAGGCCTCGTCGGGGTAGTTGCCCGCCTGCACCAGGAAGGTCGGGTCGTGCAGGCCCGCCGTGTAGAGGCCCTGGGTCCAGGTCAGCGCCCGCTGGCCGGCGTCGGAGGCGATGGTGACCTGGGTGAGGTCGTCGTTGAAGACGGAGCCCCCGGCCTGGGCGAGGAACGACAGCCACCGGTAGGCGCCCGCCGCCTGCCAGTTCATGGCCACCGGGTAGGCACCCCCGTTCGCCCCCTTGACCTCGGTGAGGACCTGCTGGAGCTCCTCCCAGGTCCAGGCCGCGTCGAGCGAGGTGGGCACCTGGATCCCCGCAGCGGCGAACGCGGGGGCGTTGTAGACCATCGCGCTGCAGTCGGTGTGGTGGGGCACGCCGACGGGGGTGCCGTCCGCGCCCTGCACCGCGGCCCACAGGGCGGGGGTGAAGGCGTCGGCGTACCCGTCGGGCAGGGCCGAGGAGATGTCGGCCAGCACGCCCTCGAGGGACGTGTAGCGCCCGAGGTCGATGTAGGAGACCCGGAAGAGGTCCGGCGGGTCGTTGGCCTGGATCCGGGAGTCGACCGACGGCAGCACGTCGGCGTACGGCAGCTGGTTGAGCCTCACGGTGACGCCCTCCTGCTGCTGGAAGGCGTCGGCGACGGCCTGGAACGCCGCGAGCTCCTCGTCACCGCCCCACAGGGTGAAGGTCAGCGCGCCGTCCTCGCCGCTGCCGCCGCCCCCGGAGCTGCTGCTGCAGCCGGTGAGCGCACCCGCGCCGACGGCGCCGGCGCCGAGGGCGCCGAGGAACTGCCGGCGGGACCAGGGGGAGCGGGTGGGGAGCACAGCGACCTCCGGGGGCGCGACGGTGCACCCCGGGCGGCGGTGCTCGCCCTTGCTACCTCCGCCGGGGGCCTGCGGCAACACCAGAGGGGCGTCCCCGCGGCGGAGGAGATGCGCGTCACGCCCCGGACGCGGTCTCCGGGGACGACGGAGGCCCGGTCACCGCAGTGACCGGGCCTCTCGCTCGCGGTGCGCGAGGGGGGAGTTGAACCCCCACGCCCTTTCGGGCACACGGACCTGAACCGTGCGCGTCTGCCTATTCCGCCACTCGCGCGAGCAGAGGAAAACCTAGCACGGGCTCACCCGCGGCCCCGTCGGCCCCCGGGCGGGGTGCTGCGCCGCGCGGGAGCCGCGAGACCCCGCGGTCACCAGCCGTCACCGATACGATCGGAGGCCGCCGCCGGGATCCGTGGGAGCCGATCGGTGCGGGCACCGGGTCGGACCGGTGCGGCGACCGACAGCGACACCACAGGCCGACGACCGGCCGACGACCGGATCACGACGGGGGAGGAGGAGCCGTGGGAGTGCTCGACCGCTTCGAGCGCCGCGTGGAGAGCGTGGTCAACGGCGTCTTCGCCAAGGCGTTCAAGAGCGAGGTCCAGCCCGTGGAGCTGGCCAGCGCCCTGCGCCGGGAGGTCGACACGACCTCCGCCGTCGTGGGGCCCGGGCGCACGCTCGTGCCCAACGCCTTCACCATCGACCTCGGTCCGTCCGACCACGAGCGCCTGTCCTCCTGGGAGGACGCCCTCGCCGACGAGCTGACCACGGCCGTGACCGAGCACGCCCGCGCCCAGCGGTACTCCTTCTCCGGTCCGGTGAGCGTCCGCCTCCAGCGCGACGACGAGCTCGCCACCGGCGTGTTCCGCGTCCGCAGCGCCCGGGTGCGCGGCGGCATCGCCCCCGCGAGCTCGGCGGTCGCCACGCCCGCCCACCCGGTCCTCGAGGTCGACGGCCGCAGCTACCAGCTGACCGCCGAGCGCACCGTGATCGGGCGCGGCAGCGAGTGCGACGTCGTCGTCGACGACCCGGGCACCTCGCGGCGCCACCTGGAGGTCGTGCGCGCCGAGGGCCGCACCACCGCCCACGACCTCGGCTCGACCAACGGCACCACCGTCGACGGGCGCCGCCTCGACGCGGCCGGCGGGCGCACCGCCGTGCTGCGCGACGGCAGCCGCATCCAGCTCGGCTCCACGACGGTGGTCTTCCTCTCGGGCTCCAGCGCCGACGAGGGCGGGGACGACTGGTGAGCCAGCTCACCGTCACCGCGCTGCAGCTCGGGCTGCTGGTCCTCCTGTGGCTGTTCGTGCTCGGCGTCGTCGGCGTGCTCCGCCGCGACCTGTTCGGTGCGCGCACCCCGGCCCCCGCCGCCGCTGCGCGCGCCGAGCCGCAGCAGGTCACCCCTCGTCCCGCCCCCGCCCCCGCGCCCGAGGCCGCACCCCGTCCCGCCGTCGAGCGCCCGCGCTCCCTGGTCGTGGTGGAGGGCCCGCTGGCCGGCACCCGCCTCCCCCTCGACGACTCCCCCGTGCTGCTGGGCCGCGCCCAGGACTGCACCCTCGTGCTCGGTGACGACTACGCCTCAGGCCACCACGCGCGCCTGCTGCCGGTCCCGGGCTCGGCGAGCGGCTGGGCCCTGGAGGACCTCGGCTCCACGAACGGCACCTCGGTGGGCCGCGGCGGCGCGTCGTCCAGGGTCAGCGGGTCCGTGCCGGTCGGTGTCGGCAGCGTCGTGAAGATCGGCCGCACCACCCTGGAGCTCCGCGCGTGACCCTCTCCCTGCACGCCGCGGCGCGCTCCGACGTCGGCCTGGTCCGGGCCAGCAACCAGGACTCCGGCTACGCCGG
>JAKONK010000153.1 GCA_022701985.1 Actinomycetales bacterium | reverse complement strand
ACTACTCGGCCGACCCGGCCGCGGCGTTCTCCGCCCGGGTCTGGACCAACAACGCCTGGATCGCCGCGCAGTGCGTCGCCTTCGGCGTCAGCGGGGTGTGGGTGCCGTTCGTGCTGTTCCAGAACGCCGTGGGCATCGGCCAGGCGGCCGGCCTGATGATCAGCTACGGGCAGGGCCCGCTGTTCTTCGGCCTCATCCTCCCGCACGGGCTGCTGGAGCTGACCAGCGTCTTCGTCGCTGCGGGCGCCGGGCAGAAGCTCTTCTGGGCGTGGGTGGCGCCCGGTCCCCGGCCCCGGTCGCGGGCCCTCGCCGAGGAGGGGCGCGCCCTCGTCACGGTCGCGCTCGGCCTGGTGGTGGTGCTGGCCCTGAGCGGCGTCGTCGAGGGCTTCGTGACCCCGAGCGGGCTGCCCACCTGGGCGCGGATCGGCATCGGCGCCCTCGCGCTGGGGGCGTTCCTGGCCTACGGCGGTGTGCTGGGCCGCCGGGCGGTGCGCGCGGGGGAGACCGGAGACGTGCGCGAGGAGCAGCGCGAGGACGTCCAGCCCGTCTCCGGCTGACCCCTCGCCCCTCTCGCAGCCGAGCGCCTGGTCGCGGTTCGGGGGGGTGCGGGAGCCGCAGCCGAGCGCCTGGTCGCGGTTCGGTGGGCCGTGGGGCTCGGGGCTACAGGCGGCCGGCGGCCTTGAGCGACAGGTAGGCGTCGGCCAGCTCCGGGGGCAGCTGCTCGGGCCCGGCGTCGACCACCGCGGCCTCGGCCTGGCGGACCAGCGCGGTCAGCGCCGCACGCTCCAGCCGGGTGCGCTCGGCGGCCGCCGCGGTGTACGCGTCCGCGGCGTCGGGGCCGGTGGCCCGTCCGGCTCGTCCGCGGCGGCCGCCCCGCTGCGCGCCGGGCCGCTCCTGCGCCAGCGCGTCGAGGGCCGGGTCGGCCACCGACCCCACGAGCACGGCGTGCTTCGCGGTGAGCGTGCTGAGCACGGGCAGCAGCGACGCCTCAGCCGCAGCCGCCTCGAGCGGCGTCAGCAGCACCAGGAGCCCGCGGTGCGGCATGCGGCGGCGGACCTGCGCCACCACGGCGGGCCAGTCCGCCTCCACCAGGGCGGGCTCCAGCGGCGCCATGGCCTGCACCAGCGCGGGCAGCAGCGCGGGAGGGCGCCGGCCGACCACGGAGGCCCTCACCTCGCGGTCGACGGCGAGCAGGTCGACCCGGTCACCCGCGGCCCCGGCCAGCGCCGCGAGCAGCAGCGCGGCGTCCATCGCGGCGTCGAGGCGGGGGGCGTCGCCGGTGCGGGCTGCCGACGTGCGCGAGGTGTCGAGCACCACGAGCACCCGGCGGTCGCGCTCGGGGCGCCAGGTGCGGACCACGGGGGTGCCCCGCCGCGCGGTGGCGCGCCAGTCGAGGGAGCGCGCGTCGTCGCCGTCGACCCACTCGCGCAGGCTGTCGAACTCCGTGCCCTGGCCGCGGACCTGCACGCTGGCCGAGCCGTCGAGGGTCCGCAGGCGCTCCAGCGCCGCCGGCAGGTGCCGGCGCGAGGTGAACGGCGGCAGCACCCGCACCCGCCCGGGGGCGGGCAGCGTCCGCTGCCTGGCCGCCAGCCCCAGCGGTCCGAGCGCCCTGACGACGACGGCGGCCACGGGCCGGTCGCCCCGGCGCACCGGGCGCAGGTGCGTGACCAGGCGCCGCCGCTCCCCGGCGGGCACGTCGAGGCGGTGGCGGCCGCCGGGCGGCGAGGTCACCCCGGCGGACGGCCCCCACGCGTCGCGCAGCGAGCCGCGGACGCGACGTCCCCGTGCCGCGGTGCTGACGACGACGAGCGGCGCCTCCACCGGCTCCCCGAGCCGCACCGGCGGCAGCTCCTCGCGGCGCACCTCCAGCGAGCGCGGCGAGCCGGCGAGCGCGAGGTCGACGGCGGTGGCGACCACCACGAGGACGGCCCAGGCGAGGACGCCGGACCACCACGGCCCCACCGCCGGGGCCAGCGCCGCGGGCACGAGGCCCAGCGCAACCAGCAGCACCCACCGCCCCGTCAGCGCCACGGCGCTCCCGCTCCCGACCCGCCCGCGAGGGACGTCATCAGCGCGGCACCGGCACGCCCGCGAGGACGCTCTCCAGCACGGCGTCGACGCTGGCGCCGTCGAGCTCGGCCTCGGGGCGCAGCTGCACGCGGTGGCGCAGGACCGGGAGGCTGAAGGCCTTCACGTCGTCGGGGACCACGTAGTCGCGCCCGGCGAGCCACGCCCACGCCCGGGCCGCGGCGAGCAGGGCGGTGGCTCCGCGCGGCGAGGCGCCCAGCCGCAGGGACGGCGCGCTCCGGGTGGCCCGGGCCACGTCGACGACGTACTCCAGCACCTCCCGGGCCACGTGCACCCGGGCGACGGCCGCGCGGGCGGCGGCGAGGTCGTCCGGGCCGGCGACGGCGCGCACCCCGGCGGCGTCGAGGTCGCGGGGGTCGAAGCCGGCCGCGTGGCGGGCCAGCACCTCCACCTCCACGTCGCGCGGCGGCAGCGGCACCACGAGCTTCAGCAGGAACCTGTCGAGCTGCGCCTCGGGCAGCGGGTAGGTGCCCTCCTGCTCGACGGGGTTCTGCGTGGCCGCCACCATGAAGGGCTCCGGCAGCCGGTGCGCGGTGCCGTCGACGGTGACCTGCCGCTCCTCCATGGCCTCCAGCAGCGAGGCCTGCGTCTTGGGCGGGGTGCGGTTGACCTCGTCGGCCAGCAGCAGCTGCGTGAACACCGGTCCGGGGCGGAAGGCGAACTCCCCGGCGCGGGAGTCGTAGACGAGCGAGCCGGTCACGTCACCGGGCATGAGGTCGGGGGTGAACTGGACCCGCTTGCTGCCCATCGACAGCGACGCCGACAGCGCGCGCACCAGCAGCGTCTTCGCCGTGCCGGGGACGCCCTCCAGCAGCACGTGGCCCCCGCAGAGCAGGGCGACGACGAGGCCCGTCACCACGCCCTCCTGCCCGACGACGGCCTTGCCCACCTCGGTGCGCACCGCTCCGAGGGCCTCCCGGGCGCGCTCGTCGCCGGCGCGGTCACCGCGCTCCGGCTGCTCCGGCTGCTCCGGGAGCGCCTGCTGCTGGGGCTGCTCGGGGTGCTCGTGGCTCACGGGTGCTCCTCAGTGGTCGTGGTCGTGGCGGCGGCCCCGCTGGCGAGGGCGGCCTCGAAGGCGTCCAGGTCGCGCAGGAGCCCGGCCAGCGCGGCGTCGTCGGCCGGCGGGGGCCCGGCCAGCAGGTGCTCGACGGTCGACGGCGACCACCGCCGGTCCCCGGCCGTCGCACGGGCCGCCCCCGCCGCCAGCACGCGCGCGTCCGTGCCCGGCGGCAGCCCCAGCCTCGCCTGCAGCCGCCAGCGGACGGCGGCGCGCAGGGCGCGGGCCGCGGAGGCCCGGTCTCGCGATGCCCGGTACAGCGCCGCGCGGCCGCGGGCCGTCTCGACCGAGCGGACCACCACGGGCAGCGGCTCGACGACCAGCGCCCCGAAGCGCCGGGCGCGCCAGACGACGACCGCCGCGGCCAGCACCGCGAGCTGCAGGCCGACCGGGGCGACCCAGCCCGGCAGCAGCTCCGCGGGTGACGGCGCCGCGTCGGGGGCGACGTCCAGCGGCGAGGCCACCAGCCAGACCGCACGGGGCTGGCGGCCCGCGGCGCGCAGGGCCAGGGCGGCGTTGCCGGCGGTGTCGAGCAGCTCGTTGGAGGCCAGCTCGGGGACGGCGAGCACCCGCACCCCGGCGCCCGAGTCCGCCGTGCCGACGGCGTAGGAGCCGTCGAAGCAGACCTGCGCCGCACCGCTCGTGGGGCGCAGCAGCCCCGCGCCGCGCGTGGCCTCGCCGGCCGCGGTCGCGTCGGGGTCGTCGCAGCCGGCGGCGACCACGTCGTCGTCCTGCCCGCCAGCACCACCACCGCCCCCGGAGGCGACCGGGGCTGCGGCCGCCACCAGCGGGTCGCCCCCGGGCGCCTGCAGCGCCAGGTCGACGCCGGTGGCCTCCAGGGATGACTCGTCGGCCCCGAGCAGGACGACGTCGGCGGCGGCGCCGGTGAGCGAGGAGAGCAGCGCCGGGTCGAGCAGCTGCGGGTCGGTGACCACGAGCGTGGCGCTCCCGGGACCACCCAGGGCCTCCTGCGCCGCGGCGGCGCGGGAGACCCGCTGCACCGGGACGCCGCCGGCGTCGAGCAGCTGGGCGAGGGCCCGGGCTCCCTGCGGGGCCGGGTTGTCGGGGTCGAGCGCGCGGCCGCTGGACCGCAGGCCGAGCAGGGCGGCGACGGCGGGGACGGTGACCAGGAGCACGACGAGCAGACCCACCAGGAGCCGCCGGCGGCCCCGCCCGGCGGCCCCCGGCCGAGCGGGTCCGGGGCGCACGGTCTCGGGCGGAGCGGCGGCCGGGACGGCCGAGGTGGTCATGTGCGACCCGCCGCAGCACCGGTGCTCGCAGCGGGCCGGGTGGCTGCGGCGTCAGCGTCCAGGGAGGTCGCGGCCGCGGCGTCGTCGGCGGTGGCGCGGCGGTCGCCGTAGAGGACGCCGTCGAAGAGCCCCGCCGCCGCGGTGAGCCGGGCGGCCAGTCCCGGGAGCTCCGCCGACGCCGCCCGGGCCGCCTCGGAGGCGGTCAGGCCCGGTGCCGAGGGGACGAGGTCGCGGTCCTGCAGGGAGCGCACCAGAGCCCGGAACCCGTCGAGCACGGCGTCGTCGTACCGGCCCTCCTGGACCGCGCGCCGGGCGTTGGCGCGCAGCTCGTCCGCGGAGGCGGGGCCGGTGAGGGAGGCCGCACCCGCACCGGCGGCGCGGACGGCGGCGCCCCCGGTGCGCCGGGCGAGCACGAGGACGGCCACGAGCACGGCCACCACCAGCAGCACGAGGACCACGACCTGCAGCACGCCGCCGCCCGAGGGCCCCTGCACTCGGCTGAGGGCGTCGAGGACGGCGTCGACCAGCCGCTGCAGCAGACCGGGCTCCGCCTGGCGGTAGACCTGCTGCGACAGCTCGCGCTCGGCGGCCCGGCGGGCCTCCTCGGCGCTCGGCTGCAGGGGCGCGCCGGCGAGCAGCGCGCTCGTCAGCCCGGTGGTGGGTCCGGTGGCCAGCAGCGTCACCCGGGGGTCGCCGTCACCGCGCGGCCGCGCGGGCCAGGTCGACGTCGAGGCCCTCCAGGCGCATCCGCTGGTCGACGTACTGCAGCGCCACCACCGCGGCCTGCAGGGGGTAGAGCACGGTGGAGGCGAGGACGGTGCCGATGCCCGACAGCACCAGGGTGACGGGCAGGTACATGGGCGAGTCGACGCCCACGGCGAAGCCGACCGCGCTGCCGGCGAACGAGAACGGGGTGGCGACCACGGCCGCCACGACCCCGATGCAGACCGCCGTGAGCAGGTAGATGCCGAGCAGGCGCCAGAAGCCCCGCTTCGACAGGGCCCACGCGCGCTTCAGGGACGCGCCCACGCCCTGGCCCTCGAGCACGAGCACCGCGGGCGCCATGAACAGGCGCACCGTGAGGAACAGGCCGACGACGAGCGCGGCCAGGGCTCCCAGCAGCAGCAGGGCGCCGCCGCCCAGGAGCGCGCCGTCCGAGCCGTTCACCGCTCCGCCGACCACGACGGCGGCGCCCGGGACGAACAGCAGCGCGGCTGCGAGGGAGGGGATGAGCGAGGCGAGAAGCGAGACACCGACCAGCGGCCCCAGGCGCCCGCGCACCCTGGCCCACAGCTCCCGCCCCGGCGTGCGGCGCCCGAGCACCGCCGTCGAGACCGAGGTGGTGACGACGCCCGTCAGCGCCGCGACGGCCACCAGCGTGAGCACGGCGCTGAGGAGCGACCCCCCCAGCAGGCCGGGCAGGCCGGCGCCGAGGCTGCTGAGGACCTGGTCGGGTGAGGCGGTGGGGTCGTCCTCGAGCGCGGTGAGGGACGACTCGAAGCCGCTGAGCGAGAAGACCTGCACCAGCGAGCTGATGGTCGTGGTGATGACGACGACGACGGCCGCGCTGCCCAGGAGCGGCCCGGGGTTGGTGCGCACGGCCCGGAAGGCGCCGTCCCAGAGCTCCCCGAGGGACAGCGGGCGCAGCGGGATGATGCCGGGGCGCGGGGCCCGCGCCGCCCAGGAGCCGCCGCCGGGGTGGGGGACCTGGCCCCACCCGCCCTGCTGGGGCGGGGCAGCGGGTGCCGGCGCGGGCGGCTCCTGCGGCAGCTGCCCGCCGGGGGAGCCGGGGGCGGTCCAGCCCGGGTGCTCGCTCATCCTCGTGACCTCCGTGCTCGTCGCTGGCGCCCATCGTGGCACCCGGGGGTGTCGCGCGCCGCGTCCCCGCGCCCCGCCGTCACCCGCCGCCGCCCGCCGTCACCCGCCACCCCGTCCGGTCGACGGCCCGCGGAGCGCTGTCGGGCGGAGCAGGCAGACTGGGGGCGTGAAGGGACGCGTCCTCGTCGTCGATGACGACACCGCCCTGGCGGAGATGATCGGCATCGTGCTCGGCGCGGAGGGGCTCGAGGTGAGCTTCTGCGCCACGGGCAGCGGCGCCGTCACGGCGTTCCGCGAGACCCGGCCCGACGTCGTGCTGCTCGACCTCATGCTCCCGGGCATCGACGGGATCGAGGTGTGCAAGCGGATCCGCGCCGAGTCGGGCGTGCCGATCGTCATGCTGACCGCGCGCACCGACAGCCTCGACGTGGTGGCGGGCCTGGAGGCGGGTGCTGACGACTACGTGCCCAAGCCCTTCAAGCCCAAGGAGCTGGTGGCGCGGGTGCGGGCGCGGCTGCGCCGCAACGACGCCCCCGAGCCCGAGGTGCTGCGGGTCGGGCCGGTCACCATCGACGTCGCCGGCCACGCCGTCCACCGCGACGGCGAGCCCGTGTCGCTGACCCCGCTGGAGTTCGACCTGCTGCTGGCGCTGGCGCGCCGGCCCTGGCAGGTCTTCAGCCGCGAGGTGCTCCTGGAGCAGGTGTGGGGCTACCGCCACGCGGCGGACACGCGCCTGGTGAACGTCCACGTCCAGCGCCTGCGCTCCAAGGTCGAGGCCGATCCGGAGCACCCCGAGGTGGTGCTCACGGTGCGCGGCGTCGGGTACAAGGCCGGGCCGGCCTGACCAGCACCACCCCCGCGGCCGGGGGGGCCGGCCGGGAGCCGGTCCTCCAGCCGGCCCTCCAGCGGGGCCGCGACCCCCTGGCCCCGGTGCGCGCCGTGCGCCGGCGCTGGCGGCGGTCGCTGCAGCTGCGCGTCGTCACCACGACGACCCTGCTGACGCTCGTGGCCGTGGCCCTGGCGGGCACCTACCTCGCCGGTCAGATCAGCCAGCAGCTGTTCGAGAGCCGCCGCGACCAGGCGCTCCAGCAGGCCCTCCAGGGCGCGCAGGACGCGCAGGAGCGCTTCTCGCAGTTCGACGCCGCGAACGCGCAGGACGTCCAGGACCAGACGCCCACCCTCCTGGGCCAGCTCGAGGGCGTCGGCCTGGACCTCAACCGCAGCGTGCTGCTCCTGCAGCCGCCGGGCGCGGAGACCGAGAACTCCATCGGCTCGGTCTTCACCACCGGCACCGGTCCCCGCAGCGTCCCCGACGAGCTGCGGACCGAGGTGCGCGACAACCCCGGCACGCAGCAGTACCAGCCGATCACCGTCGACGTCGGTGGCCGGGAGGAGCCCTGGCTCGCTGTCGGGTCGATGGTCAGGGTCCCGATCGCCGGCGACTACGAGCTGTACTTCCTCTTCGACCTCTCCCGCGAGCAGGCCACGCTCGACGCGGTGCAGCGCACCCTCCTGGTGGGCGCGGCTGTGCTGGTGCTGCTCGTCGGCGTCGTCACCGCCGTCGTCACCGGGCAGGTGGTGGAGCCGGTGCGGGTGGCCGCCGCCGTCGCCGGCCGGATGGGCAGCGGGCAGCTCACCGAGCGGATGGTGGTCCGCGGCGAGGACGACCTCGCCCGGCTCGCGACGTCGTTCAACGCCATGGCCGAGAGCCTGCAGCGCCAGATCACCGAGCTCGAGCAGCTGGGCACCCTCCAGCAGCGCTTCGTCTCCGACGTCTCCCACGAGCTGCGCACCCCGCTGACGACCATCCGGATGGCCGGCGAGGTGATCCACGACGCCCGGGACGGGTTCGACCCGGCCGTCTCGCGGTCCGCCGAGCTGCTCTACACCCAGCTCGACAGGTTCGAGGACCTCCTCGCCGACCTGCTCGAGATCAGCCGCTACGACGCCGGTGCCGCGGCCCTCGACCTGGAGCGGGTCGACGTCGGCGCGCTCGCCCAGCGCGCCGTCGAGGCGGCGCTGCCGCTGGCCGAGCGCCGCGGCTCGGCGCTGCGCGCCCAGGCCCTCGGCGACTGCACCGCCGAGGTCGACCGGCGCCGCGTGGAGCGCGTCCTGCGCAACCTGGTCACCAACGCCGTCGAGCACGGCGAGGGCCGTCCGGTCGAGGTCGACGTCGCGGCGGACGACGCGGCCGTCGCGGTCCGCGTCCGCGACCACGGGATCGGGCTCGCGCCCGCCGACGCCGCCCGCGTCTTCGACAGGTTCTGGCGCGCCGACCCCGCCCGGGCGCGGACCACCGGAGGCACCGGCCTGGGCCTGGCGATCTCCCGCGAGGACGCCCTGCTCCACGGGGGACGCCTGGAGGTCTTCGGCCGGCGCGGCGAAGGGGCCACGTTCCTGCTGGTGCTGCCCCGCAGCGCCGACGTCGAGCTGGAGGCCGGCGGCCTCGTCTCGCCCCTGCCCCTGAGGCCGCTGCTGCAGATCACGGCGGTGCCCGGTGGTTGACGGTGCTGACCGCGTCGTCGGCGCGGGGCTCGCCCGGGGGGAGCGGCCGCCGGGCCGCCGGGCGGTGCTGCTCGCCCTCGCGGGCGTGCTGGGGGGCGCGGTCACCGGCTGCGCGCGCATCCCGGGCACGGGCCCCGTCCGGGCGGGCGGCGCCGTGGAGGCCGAGGAGGAGTCCGCCTACAGGGTGCAGCCTCCGGGCCCCATCCCCGGCGCCAGCCCGGCGGAGCTGGTCCAGGGCTTCCTGCTCGCGGGCATCGGCGTCGACGACGACTTCGAGGCGGCGCGCGAGTTCCTCGCCTCGGGGCGGCGCTCCAGCTGGCGGCCGACGGCGCGCACGGTCGTGCACCCGGTGGCCAGCCTCGCGCTGCAGGTGGGTGAGGCCACCGGGCAGCCCGCCGCCGGGGACGACGCCGCCCAGGTCACCGGTGTGCCCGAGGGCGCCACCGTGCCGGTGCGGGTGGGGGCGCCGGTCCTCGCGGAGGTCGACCAGACCGGCCGCTACAGCTCCGCTCCCGTGGGCCAGCGCGTCGACGTCGTCCTGACACTCGTGGGGGAGGGGGGCGAGTGGCGCATCAGCGACGCCCCCGACCTGCTGCTGCTCGACGAGGGCCGCTTCGGCCGGGTCTTCAGCCTCCGAGCGGTGGCGTTCACCTCGCGCAGCTCCGACCGGCTCGTACCCGACCCGCGGTGGCTCCTCGACCGCGCCTCCGCGGCGACGACCCTCGTGGAGCAGGTGCTGGAGGGGCCGCCAGCGTGGCTGGCGCCCGCGGTCAGCAGCGGCGCCCCCGGCGGCACCGCGCTGCCCGCGGGCAGCGTCGTGGTGAGCGCCGGCACCGCCACCGTCGACCTCCCCGCCTCCCTGCAGCGCGAGCGCACCTCGCAGGTGAAGGAGCTGCAGCGCCAGGTGGTCGCGACCCTCGGGACGCTCGGGTCGGGCGCCGCTCAGGTGCAGGTCACCCTCGACGGTGGCGAGCTGCCCGCCGTCGGCTCGGCGACGCTCGACGACGGCGGCACCGACGGCCTGCCGGTCGTCGTCGCCGACGGCGTGGTGCAGCGCCTCGTCGGGGGCCAGCTGGTCCCCGTCGAGGGGCTGCCTGCGCTGCCCGACCCGAGCGACCCCGCCGTGCTGGGCGACCAGCTCGTGGTGCTCGTCGCGGGCCGCACCCAGGTGCAGCGGCTCGTGCTGGGCGACGACGCCGGCGCGGCCGCGCCGCCGGTGCCGGTCGGCGACGAGCTGGTCCCGCCCTCGGTGGACCCCCTCGGCTGGGCGTGGACCACGCCCGCGAGCAGCGCCGGCACCGTCACCGCGACCAGCCCGGACGGCCAGGTCGTCGCGGTGCCCGCGGCCTGGCTCGCCGGCCGGCGCGTCGTCGGGGTGCGCGCCGCCTCCGACGGCGCCCGCCTGCTGGTGGTCTCGGCCGGGGCCGCCGGGCAGCCCGACGCGGTCCGCGTCGACATCGCCGCGGTCAGCCGCTCCGGCAGCGGACAGCCGCAGGCGCTCACCACCGACGCCACCCCGCCGACCCCCTGGCTGGCCTCGGCGCAGGGCGCGGTGTGGCTGGGCCCGACGAGCGTCGCGGTCCTGGGGGTCGTCGTCCCCGGGTGCGCCCAGGAGGCGTCGGCCTCCGAGGCCACCCGGGCGGCCGCCCGGGACGGCGCCCCCGCGGTCTGGCAGCTCGACGGCGGTCGGGCCACCGACCTCGGCGGTCCCGAGCCGGGTGCGGGGGCGGTGCGGCTCGCGGGTGCCACCGGCACGGGGCGGCAGTCGCTGCTGGTGGGCGGGGCCGACGGCCGCGTCTGGTCCCGTGAGGGCTCGCGCTGGCTCGCGCTGGCCGGTGTGGCCGCCCAGGGCCCGTCCTACCCGGGCTGACGCCCGCCCCGTCCGCCGGGCAGCACGGTCCACAGGTCCGTCCACAGGCCCGTCCACAGGCGGGGACGACGGGCAGCGGCGCCGTGCTGCGACGCGCCACCCTGCGCCGGTGCGACCGACCTCACGCCCCGACGGCCCCGGTCCCACCCCGACGGGTGCGCCCGCCAGCGCGCGGGCGGGCCTGGCGGCCCTCGCCGCGGCGCTGTGGCCGGTGTCCTGCGCCGGGTGCAGCGCACCCGACAGCGCCCTGTGCCGCCCGTGCGCCCGTCCGCTGCGCGAGCGCGGAGGCTCCAGCGCCGCGCTGGCCGGCACCACGGCGCCGGGGGCGCCCGCGGTCTGGGCCACCGCGGCGTACGAGGGGCCGGTCCGGGCGGGGCTGGTGGCCTGGAAGGACCGCGGGAGGGCCGACCTCGACCGGTGGCTGGTGCCTGCGCTCGCCGAGGCCGTGCAGGCGGCGCTGGCGCAGGGCGAGTCGCTCTCGTCCGACCGCCAGGGCCGCAGCAGCCGCAGGACCCCGGTGCTCCTGGTGCCCGTGCCCTCGCGCCGGGCCGCCGTGCGCGAGCGGGGCCGCGACGCCGTGGGTGACCTCGCCCGCGGTGCCGCTGGGCTCCTGCGGCACCGGGGGCTGGCCGTGCTCGCGGTCGGGGCGCTGGGAGCCGGTCGGGGTCTGCGCGACCAGGTCGGCCTCGACGCGGCGTCCCGCGCCCACAACGCCGCCCGCTCGCTGCACGCGGCCGGTCGGGGGGGTGGCCGGGTGGGGGGTGCGCCGGTGCTGCTGGTCGACGACGTCGTGACCACCGGCGCCACGCTGGCGGAGGCCGCGCGGGTGCTGCGCGGGGCCGGGGCGGAGGTGCTCGGAGGTGCCGCCGTCGCAGCTGCGCAGCGGCGGGGGAGCGGTAGCGAGGACGACGCCCTCGTGGCCGCGCCGTGACCACCCCGTGACCGCGCCGTGACCTTCCGGGGGCGCTGCGTCATCGCGCGGTGACGCAGCGTGGAGACGCGCCGGTGGGTGACGTCCTGGGGCCTCCCCGCCCCCGCGTGTCACCCGAAACGCGGGGGCGGGGGTGGTCGGCCCTGCCGCACCCCACTAACGTCGGTCCATGGCAGCCCTTCCGCCGACGTCCGCACCGCCGCGGCGCCGCGCGCGCGGGGGCCGCCCCTCCCGGAGGAGGTGGTCGCCGGCGTCCTGAGCGCCGCGCGCTGACCCGCAGCAGCGGTGAGCGCGGCGTGCGCACGACCGGTGGAGGGCCCAGGGCCCCGCCACCGGTGACCGTCCCCCTGCAGCACTGGAGGAGAGACATCGTGGAGATCGTGGTCACCGCTCGGCACACCGAGGTGTCCGGCCGCTTCCGCCGCCACCTGGACGACAAGCTGTCCAAGGTCGAGCAGCTGGCGCCCAAGGTCGAGCGCGTCGAGGTCGCCGTCAGTCACGAGGCGAACAAGCGGCAGGCCGAGCGCTGCGAGCGCATCGAGCTGACGCTGCGCGGTCCCGGCCCGGTGGTCCGGGCCGAGGCGTGCGCCTCCGACGTGTACGCGGCGCTGGACATGGCCACCACGAAGGTCCTCGAGAGGCTCAGGCGGTCGAGCGACCGCAAGAAGGTCCACAAGGTCGGGCACAACGGCCACCACCCCCGGTCCGCCGCCCCCGAGCCGGTGCTCGACGGCGCGCTGCTGGCGCCCCCGGCTCCTCCGGAGCCCGAGGTGCCCGAGGAGGCCCCCGACGCGCACGTCCACCCCGCAGCGGGCGACGGCGAGTGGGTGCTGGGCGAGTCGCCGGTGGTCATCCGCGACAAGGTGCACCCGGCGACGCCGATGAGCCTCGAGGCCGCCCTGGAGCAGATGGAGCTCGTGGGGCACGACTTCTACCTGTACGTCGACGAGGCGAGCGGCCGGCCCAGCGTCGTGTACCGCCGCCGCGGCTGGAGCTACGGCGTGCTGAGGCTGGCCGCCGAGGGCGAGGAGCCCGGTGAGGGCACGCGGGGCGCTGGCACCCCCGCCGAGCAGCGGGAGCCGGTCTCCGTCGGCTGAGCCCGGCGCCGGTGGTCCGGGCCCCGACCGGCCGCGCCGCCGCACCGCACCACCGCACCACCGGTCCCCGGGGAGCCTCCCGGGGACCGGTGGTGGCGCGTGGCGGGGCGCGCGCCCGTGCCCGGTCTGCGCGGATCTGTCACGGATTCCGGCCCGATGTCGGCGAGTCGCCCGGGACGGGGCGCGTCGCCTGGCACCATGGCTGCCGGGCCTCCCGGTGACGCAGCAGGTCCGGAGGCCGGTGGGGCCGCGGTGGTCGCGGCGGTGGTGAGCGGGGGATCAGTGGCGGGGTCAGGCAAGGGCAGCGATGCGACGGGCGCGGTGACGGCCGCGGTCGACGTCCGACCCGCCTACACCGTCGGAGACCCGATCCGCGTGCTCATGGCCGACGACCACGCCCTGTACCGGCGCGGTCTGGAGATGGTCCTCGGCTGCGAGGACGACATCGACATCGTCGGCGAGGCCGGTGACGGGCTCGAGGCGATCCAGAAGGCCCGGGCCCTGCTGCCCGACATCGTGCTGATGGACCTGCGCATGCCCCGCCGCTCCGGCACGGAGGCCTGCTCCGCCATCAAGGCCGTGGCCCCCGCCACGCGCATCGTCATGCTCACCATGAGCGACGAGGAGGCCGACCTGTTCGAGGCGGTCCGCGCCGGGGCCAACGGCTACCTGCTCAAGGACGTGCCCGGCGAGGACATCGCCGACGGCCTCCGGTCGGTGATGGGCGGCCAGTCGCTGATCAGCCCGACGATGGCGGGCGCCCTCCTCTCGGAGTTCGCGGCCCTCTCGCGGGCCAGCGAGGCCCGTCCCTCGATGCAGGTGCCCCGCCTCACCGACCGCGAGGTCCAGGTGCTCGGGCTGGTGGCCCGCGGCATGGGCAACCGCGAGATCGCCGGTGAGCTCTTCATCAGCGAGAACACCGTGAAGAACCACGTGCGCAACATCCTCGAGAAGCTCCAGCTGCACTCGCGCATGGAGGCGGTCATGTACGCCGTCAAGGAGCGCATGATCGACCTCGGCTGAGGCCGGGGCCCCGGCCCGCCCCCGCTCCGCCCCCCGTCCCACCCCCCGCCCGGGCCGTCGGACCCGCCCGGCAGGCTCTGCCGCGTGGCGACGCCCGAGACCATGACCGCCGCCCAGGCCCGGCGGACGGCGATCGCCGCGCAGGGCCTGGCCTCCGCGCGCCCCGCCGCGCCCACGGCCCGTCACCTCCAGCGCGTGGTCGACGCGGTGGGCGTGCTCCAGATCGACAGCATCCAGGTGCTGGCGCGCAGCCACACCCTGCCGCTGTTCAGCCGGCTCGGCCCGTACGACCCCGAGCTGCTGCGCCGCGCCGCCGAGGAGCGGCCCCGCCGCCTCGTCGAGTACTGGGCCCACGAGGCGAGCCTCGTGGCGCCCGCCACCCACCGGCTGCTCCGCTGGCGGATGGCGCGGGCCGCCTCCGACGCGTGGGGCTCGGTGCGCAGCGTGGTGGCCGAGCACCCCGGTGTCGTCGAGGCGGTCCGCGCCGAGGTCACCGCCGGCGGGCCGATGACGGCCCGCGAGCTCGAGGCCGCCCTCGCCCACGACGCGCCCCGCGCCCGCGACCACTGGGGCTGGAACTGGTCGGCCGTGAAGCGGGCCTGCGAGCACCTGTTCTTCACCGGCGAGCTGACCGCCGCCGGGCGGACCGCCTCCTTCGAGCGCCGCTACGACCTGGCCGAGCGGGTGCTGCCGCCGGAGGTGGCCTCGGCCCCCGACCCGTCCGAGGCCGAGGCCGTGCGCGGTCTGGTCGCCCTGTCGGCGCGGGCGCTCGGCGTGGCCGACGAGACCTCCCTGCGCGACTACTTCCGCCTGCGGCCGGCCCCGTGCCGCGCCGCGGTCGCCGAGCTGGTCGAGGAGGGCGCCCTGGTGCCCGTCGACGTGCGCGGCTGGGCCCGGCCGGCCTACCGGTGGTCCACCGCCCCGCGCCCCCGCCGCGTCGAGGCGCGGGCGCTGCTGTCGCCCTTCGACTCCCTGGTCTGGCACCGCCCGCGCACCGAGGAGCTCTTCGGCGCGCGCGTGCGCCTGGAGGTCTACACGCCCGCCGCGCAGCGCGTGCACGGCTACTACGTCCTGCCGTTCCTCCTGGGAGACGCGCTCGTCGCCCGGGTCGACCTCAAGGCCGACCGCGCCCGCGGTGTGCTCGTGGTGCTCGCCGCGCACGCCGAGCCGCAGGCCCCGCCCGGGGCGGCGCCGGAGCTCGCCGCCGAGCTCGGCGAGCTGGCGCGGTGGCTGGGCCTGGGCGGGGTCGAGGTCGCACCGCGCGGAGACCTCGCGGCACGCCTGGCCGGCGCCGTGCGTCAGAACGCGTAGGCGTCCTTCACGACCACCTGGTCGATCGAGGTCGAGCCCTCCAGCAGGCCCGCCCGCGAGAGCGCCGTCCGCGCGGCGTCGAGGCCCGCCGCCTCAGCGGACTCCTCGTCGTAGGACTCCACCAGCAGCACCAGCTCCAGCGAGCCGGCGTCGTCGGCCGCGACCACCGCGGCGTCGCGCGAGGCGCTGTCGGTCATCGCGGGCAGCTGCTCCCACGGGAGGTGGGAGCCCACCTCCGCGGCGAGCTCGGCCGGACTGCGCTCCTGCGCGCCGTGCAGGTCGACGACGACGTGGACGCGGCGCAGCGAGGGGTCACCGGGGGCGGGGGTGCTCATGCGCCGAGTCTGGCGCGGGAGGCCGCGGAGCGCTCTGCGGTGCGAGCCGGTCGTAGCGCACGAAGTCCTGGACCGTCCCGTCGCGCAGCCGCTCCGCGCCGCGGTCGACGCCGACGGCGCGGAACCCGCAGGCCACGGCCACCCGCCGGCTCGCGAGGTTCCCGCGGGCCACCCGCAGGACCACGCGGTCCAGCCCCAGGCCGCCGTCCCCGCTCGGGCGCAGCGCGTGCTCGGCCACCAGGCGCACCGCCGCCGAGGTCACGCCCCGCCCCCGCGCGTCGGGGTGGCACCAGTATCCGATCTCCCCGCCGCGCGCGCCGTCCGACAGCCCGAACAGGCCCACCTCGGCCAGCAGCGGCGCGTCGGGACCGCCGTCCTGCGGCCGCACGGCCCAGTAGGCGCCCGCGCCGCGGGCCTGCTCCTCCTCGCGCCCGGCCACCCAGGTCGCCGCGTCGAGCACCGTGTAGGGCGAGGGCAGCGACGGCAGCCACGCCTGGGTCGAGGGCGACGCGCACGCCTCGGTGATCCTGGCGACGTCCCCGGGCGAGTGCGGCCCGAGCGCCACCCCGCCGCCGACCAGCCCCACCGGCACGAGCCAGCGCTCGCGGGGGAGGAGGGCGTCGTCCCAGCGCCAGGTGCCCACCCAGGCGTCGCGGCGGTCGCCGCGGACGGGCAGCAGGCACCGCACGGCTCCGTCCACCGAGCTGCCGCAGGCCCAGGCCAGGCGGCGTCCGGGCCAGTTGCCGACTTCGGTGCGCCAGTGCACCGCCTGCAGGCCCAGCTCGACGAACGCCCACGTCAGGACGAGGCGCACGCCGGCCGCGGTGGTGCCGGCCCCGCGCGCGGCGGGCAGCGCGGCGCAGCTCAGCCAGCCGCCGGCCTCGCCGTCCAGCTCCAGCACCACGACCGCCCGGAGGTCGCCGTCGACCTCGACGGCCAGGTCGTGCCGCGACGGCTCCGCGCCGTCCTCCAGCCCGTCCAGCGCCTCGGGGCCGCCGCCGGGCCCGCCGACCCGGGGCCAGGTGCCGTCCGCGGCTCCCGGCAGCCACCGCTCGACGGCGCGGTCCCCGCGCAGCTCAGCCACCGCGGGGCCGTCCTCGTGCACCAGCGGACGCACGAGGACGCCGAGCTCGCGCAGGAGCGGGGTGGCCACGGGCGCACAGTGGGCCACCCGGGCAGCTGGGGCAAGTGGGCCTGGCTCCCAGCCCCCGCACCTACGATGGTCGCTGAGAAGGAGCAGCGCTGCGGGCTTCCCCGGTCAGCGCCTGCGGTGCGGTGATGAGTCGTTGGAGGGTCCGTGGCTGGTCTGCTCGAGAAGGTGCTGCGCGCCGGTGAGGGACGCACGCTGCGCCGCCTCCAGGGGATCGTGCGGCAGGTGAACGCCCTCGAGGACGACTTCACGCCGCTGTCCGACGCCGAGCTGGCGGAGGAGACCGACAGGTTCCGCGCCCGCTACCGGGACGGCGAGACCCTCGACGACCTGCTGCCCGAGGCGTTCGCGGTGGTCCGCGAGGGCGCCCGCCGCGTGCTGGGCCAGCGCCCCTACGACGTGCAGCTCATGGGCGGCGCCGCGCTCCACCAGGGCAACATCGCCGAGATGAAGACCGGTGAGGGCAAGACCCTGACCGGCGTCTTCGCGGCGTACCTGAACGCCGTCCCCGGCGAGGGCACGCACGTCATCACCGTCAACGACTTCCTCGCCACGTACCAGAGCGACCTCATGGGGCGCGTGTACCGCCACCTGGGCATGACCAGCGGCTGCGTCGTCGACGGCATGGCCCCGGCCGAGCGCCGCGCCCAGTACGGCGCCGACATCACGTACGGCACCAACACGCAGTTCGGCTTCGACTACCTGCGCGACAACATGGCCTGGAACGCCGCCGACCTGGTGCAGCGCGGCCACCACTTCTGCATCGTCGACGAGGTCGACTCGATCCTCATCGACGAGGCGCGCACCCCGCTGATCATCTCCGGGCCCGCCCAGGGCGACGCGTCCAAGTGGTACGGCGAGTTCGCGAAGATCGTGCGGCGCCTCCAGCGCGAGGTCGACTACGAGGTCGACGAGAAGAAGCGCACCGTCGGCATCCTCGAGCCGGGCATCGAGAAGGTCGAGGACCAGCTCGGCATCGAGAACCTCTACGACTCGGTGAACACGCCCTACGTCGGCTACATCAACAACGCGGTCAAGGCCAAGGAGCTGTTCAAGCGCGACAAGGACTACGTCGTCACCGACGGCGAGGTCCTCATCGTCGACGAGCACACCGGCCGCATCCTGGCCGGGCGCCGCTACAACGAGGGCATGCACCAGGCCATCGAGGCCAAGGAGGGCGTGCAGGTCAAGGCCGAGAACCAGACGCTCGCGACCATCACGCTCCAGAACTACTTCCGCCTCTACAAGAAGCTCTCCGGCATGACCGGCACCGCCACCACCGAGGCGGCGGAGTTCCACCAGATCTACACCCTCGGCGTCGTGCCGATCCCGACCAACAAGCCGGTGGCGCGGGCCGACCAGCCCGACCTGGTCTACAAGACCGAGGTCGCCAAGTTCGACGCCGTCGTCGACGACATCGCCGAGCGCCACGGCACCGGGCAGCCGGTGCTGGTGGGCACCACCAGCGTGGCCAAGAGCGAGTACCTCTCGCAGCAGCTGGCGAAGAAGGGCGTCGAGCACGAGGTCCTCAACGCCAAGCAGCACGCCCGCGAGGCGGCGATCATCGCGATGGCCGGCCGCGCCGGCGCGGTGACCGTGGCCACCAACATGGCCGGCCGCGGCACCGACATCATGCTGGGCGGCAACGCCGAGTTCCTCGCCGTCGCCGAGATGAACGAGCGCGGCCTCGACCCCGTCGAGGACGCCGAGGCCTACGACGCCGCGTGGCCCGAGGCGCTGCAGCGCGCCAAGGACGCCGTCTCCTCCGACGCCGCCAAGGTCACCGAGCTCGGCGGCCTGTACGTCCTGGGCACCGAGCGCCACGAGTCGCGCCGCATCGACAACCAGCTGCGCGGCCGCTCCGGCCGCCAGGGCGACCCGGGCGAGTCGCGCTTCTACCTGTCGATGGCCGACGACCTGATGCGCCTGTTCAACTCCGGCCTGGCCGAGTCGATGCTCACCCGCGCGGGCATCCCCGACGACGTCCCGCTGGAGTCGAAGATGGTCTCCCGGGCCATCCAGAGCGCCCAGAGCCAGGTCGAGGCCCGCAACTTCGAGATCCGCAAGAACGTCCTCAAGTACGACGACGTGCTCAACCGCCAGCGCGAGGTCATCTACGCCGAGCGCCGCCGCGTGCTCGAGGGCGAGGACCTCCACGAGCAGGTGGGCCACTTCGTCACCGACGTCGTGCGCGGCTACGTCACCGCCGCCACGGCCGAGGGCTTCGCCGAGGACTGGGACCTCGACCAGCTCTGGCAGGCGCTCAAGACCCTCTACCCGGTCTCGATCACCGTGGCCGACGTCGAGCAGGAGGCCGGTGCCCGCTCGGCCATCACCCAGCAGATGCTCCTCGACGAGCTGCTCTCCGACGCCGAGCAGCAGTTCATCGAGCGCGAGCGCACGCTGGGCCCGCAGGTGGTCCGCGAGCTGGAGCGCCGCGTGGTGCTGAGCGTGCTCGACCGCAAGTGGCGCGAGCACCTCTACGAGATGGACTACCTCCAGGAGGGCATCTCGCTGCGCGCCATGGCCCAGCGCGACCCGCTGGTCGAGTACCAGCGCGAGGGCTACCAGCTCTTCCAGGCGATGCTCGAGGGCATCAAGGAGGAGTCGGTCGGCTACGTCTTCAACCTCGACGTGCAGGTGCCCTCCGAGCCCGTCCGCGACGACGCCGCCGGCGTCGCCGGGGAGCAGGCGCCAGCGCTCGTGGCCCCCGGGCTCGAGGGCGGGGGCGCGCCGCAGAAGCTGCAGTACACCGCGCCGTCCGCGGACGGCGACGTCGAGGTCACCGGAGACGACCTCTCGGCACCGGGCGGCAGCCGCCGCGAGCGGCGCGCCCGCAAGAAGGCCTGACCGACGGGTCCCGGCACCAGCCGACCGGAGCGCGCCGGTCTGTCCCGGGGACGGGCCGGCGCGTCATCCGACCTCCAGCGCGGTGACGCGCCACCGGTGGTCGACGCCCTCCAGCCGCAGGGCCGCGGCGCGCACGCGCTCGCCGTCCCAGACCACGACGGCGGCCTCCACGACGCCGTCCCGCGGGGCGCTGGTGCGCACGTGGCGGACGACGGCGCGGGCGGTGCGCCGCCGCCCGCGGACGCGCAGCGCGAGGGCGGCTCGCCGCTGCAGCCCGGCGTACACGTCAGCGGTGAGCCACCGCACGAGCTGGGCGGCGGGCCGGGCACCGGTGAGCACCTCGACCGCTGCGAGCACCAGGCCCGCGCACAGCGGCTCCGGGTCGGGCAGCTCGGCCGACGCCGTGGGCCGGGGCGCCACCGCCGGGTCCACACCGCGGGGGAGCGTCCCGTCGAGCACCAGGGGCAGCACGCCCTGCTGGGCGATGACGGGCGGCCGCCGCCTGCGAGGGGCCCCCAGCTCCGCGGGCTCCGAGCGGGGGGCGGGCACCACGCGGAGCCGCGCCGGCTCCGGGCGGCCGGTGCTCCGAGCGGCGGGCGGCAGCTCGGGGGCACCCGCCTCGGGCAGGGCGCTCACGCCGCGTCCTGGGGCGCGACGAGGCGCTGGCCGGGGCGGAGCAGGTCGGGGTCGTCGCCGATGACGGCGCGGTTGGAGCGGTACCAGCGCGGCCAGGCGGCGGCCACGTCGGCGGGGCCGGCGCCCTCCGGCAGCGACCGGGCGGCGACGCCCCACAGGGTGTCGCCGCGGTGCACGACCACCTCCTGCGGGCTGGTGGGTGGTGCGGACGCCGGGGTGGGGGCCGGGGCCCCTCCGGTGGCGGTCGGCGACCCCGGCCAGGTCAGGGCCACCTCGGGAGCGCTGGCAGGAGCGCTGGCAGGAGCGTCGGCGGGAGCCGCGAGGGCGGGGCCGGCGACGCCGCCGAGAGCAGCCGCTCCCAGCGCCGCGGCCAGCAGCCGCCTCAGCAGGTGCGGCGTCAGCGCCGCGCCCAGGGCGTCCAGGGTCGCGCTCGTGCGGCCCGCGGCCCGGACCGCGAGGGCCGCGGCCGTCAGGACCGCTCCGCACGTCCAGGTCAGGAGCACGGCGGCCGCCCCACCCGCGGCGAGCAGGCCGACGGCCGCGTCGAGGTCCTCGGGGAGGTGGTGCGGCCCGGTGGCGACCCGGACGACGACGGCGGTGACGAGGTGGGTGCTCGTCGCGACGAGGGCCGCCAGGGCCGTGACAGCAGCAGTGCGGCGCGCCACGCCCGGACGCCGACGAACAGCCAATGCTGTCGTTTGATGCAGTTTGCTGTCGTTCGGTGTCATGTGGCGATGATGCACGAGGTGCGGGCGCCCGCGGCTGCCGCTGGGCCGTCCTGCGGACCGCGACCACTGAGCGCACCCGCGCCGCTCACCCCTGTGATCACCGCGGGGGACAGCGGGCGCGCCGGGGCGCCTGCGACCGCTCGGCCTCGCCTAGCGTGGCCGGGTGCGCTGGGACTCCCTCTTCGCCGACCTCGAGGCCCAGCTCGACGCCGCTGACGACGGCGCGGCCGGCGAGCTCGGCGAGCGGGTGCGCGCGGAGGTGGCCGGGGTTCACCTGCGCGACCGCTTGCGGGGAGCCCGCGGTCAGGTCCTCGGGCTGCGGCTCCTCGGCGGGGCCCGCGTGGACGGGCGCCTGCGCGCCGCCGGACCCGACTGGCTGCTCCTCGACGAGCCGACCGGGGAGGCCCTGGTGCCCCTGGGTGTCGTCACCGTGGTGGAGGGCCTGCCCCGGGCGCTCGCCGCGCCCGCCGGGCCCGTCGAGGCGCGGCTCGGTCTGGCGTCCGTGCTCCGCGGCGTCGCCCGCGACAGGTCGGCCGTGCGCGTGGCGCTCCTCGGGGAGGCGCTGGGGGCCCTGACCGGCACGGTCGACCGCGTCGGGGCCGACCACCTCGAGGTCGCGCAGCACCCCGTCGACGAGCCCCGGCGCGCGGGGTCGGTCCGCAGCGCCGTCGTCGTGCCGCTGGCCGCGCTGGCGTGCGTGCGGCGGGTCGGTCGTCCGCCGGGGTGAGCTCCGGGCGCGGCCGGCTGCTCAGCCGAGCAGCGCGTCCTCGTCGTCGGCGGCGGGGCTGGCCACCAGGGCCCGGGTCTCCGCGTACTTCCCCTGGATGTAGTCCTCCAGGACGGAGATCTCCACGCGCCACTGCCCGCGCCCGCCGACCTTGATGGCGGGCAGCTCCCCGCTGCGCACCAGCGCGTAGGCCTGGGCGGCGGAGACGCTCAGCGACTCCGCCACGTCGGCGAGGGTCATGAAGCGCGCGGGCACCCCGAGATCCTGCCACGCGGCGTCCTGGACAGCGTCTCCCGACCGGGAGACGGTCACGGCGCGTGAGGCGTGGTCACGGGGGTGCTCCGAGGGCCACCCACCGGACCTGGCGGCTCCACCCGGACGGCGCCACCCGGCGCGCGGAGGCCGGCTCGTCGGGCCGTGCGGCTGCCAGGCTGCGCGTCGCCAGCCGACCAGACGCAGACCTGCAGCCGACCAGCAGCCGACCCAGGAGAGCCGTGAGCACCGCCACCCGTCCCCCGCTCCCTCGCGCGGCCACCGCCGCCCGCCTGCGCGCCCCCTCGTGGCGCGACCCCCGGCTGCTCGTGGGCCTGCTGCTGGTGCTGACCTCGGTGCTGCTCGGGGCGCGGGTGGTCGCGGCCGCGTCCAGCACCACCCCGGTCTGGGCGGCGGCCCGCACCCTGGTGCCGGGGGAGGAGGTCACCCCCGAGGACCTGCGCCGCGTCGACGTCCACGTCGACGGCGGAGCTGGCGCGTACCTCGCCGCCGGGGCCCCGCTCCCGGTGGGTGCCGTGGTGCTGCGCGAGGTCGTCGCCGGTGACCTGGTGCCGCGGAGCTCCCTGGGGTCCAGCGCCGACCTCGCGACGCGCCCCGTGGGCCTGCCGGTGAGCGGGCCGGTGCCGTCGGGGCTGGTCGCCGGAGCCCTCGTGGACGTCTGGGTGGTGCCGCCCACCCCGCGGGGCGGGGCGGCCTCCACCGGCTCCGCAGCCTCGGGTGCGTCGTCGGGGGCCGCGGCCCAGGCCGGCCCGCGCCAGCTGGCGGCCGGCGCCGTCGTCGCCGAGGTCACCACCGACAGCACCGCCTTCTCCACCGGGCGCGGCGCCGTGGTGCAGGTCGACCTGGCTCCCGCAGAGCTGCAGCAGGCGCTCCGGGCCCTCGCCGAGGACGCGTCCGTCTCCCTCGTCCTGGTCCCCGGCTCGACGCCGACGGCGGCGGGCTGAGGTGGCCCGCTCCGCCGCCGGACCCCTCCCGCTGCTGACGGCCGTCCCCGGGCCGGAGGAGGCGCAGCTCGTCGCCCACCTCGGGGGAGTGCCGGGGGTCGTGGTGGTCCGCCGCTGCGCCGACCTCGGCGAGCTGCTCTCGGCGAGCGCCGCGGGCCACGGCCGCGCCGCCCTCGTGTCCGCCGACCTCCACCGCCTCGACCGCGATGCCCTGGCCCGCCTGGCGGCTGCCGGCACCGCCGTGGTGGGCGTCCTCCCGCCGGCCGCGCTCGCTCCGGTCA
>JAKONK010000151.1 GCA_022701985.1 Actinomycetales bacterium | reverse complement strand
CGAGGCCACCGGGGGTGACGCCTTCGAGGCGCTGCTGGGACCCGTCAGCGGTCCCCGCCCGGCCGTCCCGCCGGCGGCCCCGGTCGCGACGGTCCCCGTGGCACCGCCGGAGCCGCGTCCCACCGCCTCCGCGGCGCCGGCGCGCCCCGCCCGCGAGGTCGCAGCAGCCTTCGACGACACCGACACCACCGACTGGGTCGGGGCGGGCTGGGGCCACGCCCCCGCCGGCGCCCGTCCGGTGCCCCGCGGCGAGGGCCGCCCCGCGCCCCGGTCCCGCCCGCGCACGCGTCGCAACGAGGACCGCCCCCAGGACCGTCCCGCCGCGGCGCTCGCCTCCGAGCGCGCACGGGTGCAGGCGACCGCCGTGCTGCACGAGGACGACCGGGACGACCGCCGGCACGACCGCCGGCGCCGCGGCCCGGTGCTCGCCGTGCTGGGGCTCGTGGCCGCCCTCCTGGTGGCCCTCGTGGTGCTCGTCGTCGCCAACGCCTCCGCCCTGGCGGGGGCCCTGGGCATCGCGCCCTCGGACGCCAGCACCGGCCGCACGACCGCGTCGGACGGGACGGGCGTCGACGCCGCCCCGGGCACCGGCTCCTCGGAGCCCGCCGACGCCGGCGCGGGCGAGACCGCACCGGCGGCCGAGGTCACCGGTGCCACCGCCGCGGACCCCTTCGGCGACAGCACCGAGAACGACGCCAGCGCGAGCCGCGCCGTGGACGGCGACCTCGCCACCGCCTGGACCACCAGCACCTACACGAGCGCCGCGCTCGGCAACCTCAAGCGCGGTGTCGGCCTCTCGCTCCAGCTCGGCGACGGCACCACCCCCAGCACCGTGACGTCCCTGTCGCTCACCACGCAGGGCACCGGCGGCACCGTCGAGGTCCGCAGCAGCCCCGACGGCGGCTACGAGGGGAGCACCGTCCTCACCACGACCGCCGCGGGCACCGGCGGCCAGACCGTCGAGGTCCCCCTCGACCAGCCCGCCACCGCCACGCACCTGCTGCTGTGGTTCACCCAGCTCCCCGCGAGCGGCACCGGCTACGCCGCCGCCGTCGACGAGGTCTCCGCGCGCTGAGCGCTCCTCGACCCCGCTGAGCACCGCTGGGGCCCCGCCGGGGAACACCGCGCGCCTACGATCCGTTGCACGAACGGCGCCGGGAGACCCCGGCGGCTCGATGTGGCGGAGGAGCCTGCCTGTGACTTCGGACGACGTCCGCGACCTGGTGATCGTGGGTTCCGGCCCCGCCGGCTGGACGGCGGCGATCTACGCCGCCCGCGCCGACCTGAGGCCCGTCGTGGTCGCCGGCTCGGTGACCGTCGGCGGTGCGCTGATGAACACCACCGAGGTCGAGAACTTCCCCGGTTTCCCCGAGGGCCTCATGGGCCCCGACCTCATGGAGCGCATGCAGGCCCAGGCCGAGCGCTTCGGCGCCGAGGTCGTCTACGACGACGCGGTCGAGCTCGAGCTGACGGGCGACGTGAAGGTGGTGCGCACCGGCCTCGGTGAGACCTACCGCGCCCGCGTCGTCGTCCTGGCCACCGGCTCCGCGTACCGCGAGCTGGGCCTGCCGAACGAGAAGCGCCTCTCGGGCCACGGCGTGTCCTGGTGCGCCACCTGCGACGGCTTCTTCTTCAAGGGCAAGGACGTCGCCGTCGTCGGCGGCGGCGACTCCGCCCTGGAGGAGGCCACCTTCCTGACGCGCTTCGCCGAGTCGGTCACCCTGGTGCACCGCCGCGACGAGCTCCGCGCCTCGAAGATCATGCAGACGCGGGCCCAGAACGACCCGAAGATCCGCTTCGCCTGGAACAGCGCCGTCGAGGACGTCCTGGGCGACGGCAAGGTCACCGGCCTGCGCCTGCGCGACACCACCACCGACGAGCTGCGCGACCTCCCGGTCGACGGCGTGTTCGTGGCCATCGGCCACGACCCCCGCGTCGACCTGTTCCGCGGCCAGGTCGACCTCGACGACAACGGCTACGTGGTCGTCCGCGGGCGCACCTCGCACACCAACGTCCCCGGCGTCTTCGCCTGCGGTGACGTCGTCGACCACGAGTACCGCCAGGCCATCACCGCGGCCGCCTCCGGCACCGTGGCCGCGCTCGACGCGGAGCGCTACCTCGCCGCCCTCGCCGACACCGACTCCCCGCGGGTCGCCGTCGCCGAGGCCGAGGTGGTCGCCGAGGCGACCGCCGCCAGCTGACCAGTCCCGACCCCGAACGCCTTCCGAGCCAGAGAGGAACCGCCATGACCGCTCGCGCCGTCACCGACGCCACCTTCGACACCGAGGTCCTGCAGTCCGACAAGCCCGTCCTCGTCGACTTCTGGGCCCCCTGGTGCGGTCCGTGCCGCCAGGTCTCCCCGATCATCGAGGAGATCGCCAACGAGAACGCCGAGGCGCTCGACGTGGTCAAGGTGAACACCGACGAGAACCCGCGCACGTCCGCGGCGTACGGCATCACCTCGATCCCCACGCTCAACGTCTACAAGGGCGGCGAGCTGGTCAAGCAGATCATCGGCGCCCGCCCGAAGCCGGTGCTGCTGAAGGAGCTCGCCGAGTTCATCGGCTGACGCACCCGTCCACGACGAAGGCCCCCGACCGCGAGGTCGGGGGCCTTCGTCGTCCCCGGACGGGGATGCGCGCCAGGGGCCCTGGACGGGCCCGTGAGGGCGTCGGGCGGGTCGGTCAGACCCCGGAGAGGACGGGCACCCGCGCGCGCCCCAGGATGCGCTCCAGGGCCGCCTCGACGTCCTCGCGCCACGACAGCGCCGTCCTCAGCTCCAGGCGCAGGCGTGGCC
Organism: Actinomycetales bacterium; assembly: GCA_022701985.1. Taxonomy (GTDB): domain Bacteria; phylum Actinomycetota; class Actinomycetes; order Actinomycetales; family Quadrisphaeraceae; genus Quadrisphaera. The sequence continues at coordinate 2,538 of JAKONK010000151.1, read as the reverse complement.
AGCGGTGGTGGGGCCTCACGACGGTGAAGCCGACGGCCTCGTAGAAGGCCGCGGGGACCACGCAGTCGGCCGACAGGCCCAGCCGGCGCTCGTCGACCTCGGGACCGGCGGCGCCGAACGCCTCCAGGGCCCGCACACCGCGCTGGGTGAGGTCCTTGGCCGCGCTCTGCACGAGCATCCGCGCGATGCCCCCGCCGCGGTGCTGGGGCAGCACGTGTCCGGTCATGAGCAGGACGGCGTCACCGCTCACCGGTGAGGTGGGGAAGCTGCGCGAGCGGGGGACGTGCACCGGTGGGGCGTAGGTGACGAACCCGGCGAGCGCGTCGTCGACGTAGGCGAGCCGCCCCGCGCTGCCCCACTCGAGCAGGACGGCGGAGAGCCACGCCTCCTTCTCGAAGGCGGTGCCGCCGGCGGCGACGGCCCGGCCCGCTGAGACCGGGTCGAGCTCCCAGGAGACGCACCCGCGGCAGCCCGAGGGGAGGTCCGGCAGGGACTCCAGGGTCAGCGGGGCGATGCGGCGCGACACGCCGGTCCGTCCGAGGGGGTCAGAGGGCGCCGGTGGGCGCGCTCTCGGCGGCGTCCGCGGCAGCGGCCCCGGCGACCGAGCCCGCCTCGTCCGGTGCGAGGGAGCCGAGGATCCTGTCGAGGTCCTCCAGGGTGGCGAACTCGACGGTCAGACGGCCCTTGCGGGCGCCCATCGCGACGCTGACGCGGGTGTCGAACCTGTCGGACAGGCGGGCGGCCAGGTCGTCCAGGACCGGCGCGGACGCCGACCGCACCTGCTCGCGGGCCGGCCGGGGCGCACCCACGCCGCCGAGGGCCACGAGCTCCTCGGTGGTGCGGACCGACAGGCCCTCGGCCACGATCCTCTGCGCCAGGCGCTCCATCGCGTCACCGGTCGGCAGCCCGAGCAGCGCTCGGGCGTGGCCCGCGGACAGCACGCCGGCCGCCACGCGCCGCGCGACCGACGGGGGCAGGCGCAGCAGGCGGATGGTGTTCGAGATCTGCGGCCGGGAGCGCCCCAGGCGCTGCGCGAGGGAGTCGTGAGTGCAGCCGAAGTCGTCGAGGAGCTGCTGGTAGGCGGCGGCCTCCTCCAGCGGGTTCAGGTCGGAGCGGTGGAGGTTCTCCAGCAGCGCGTCGCGCAGCATGTCCTCGTCGGTGGTGTCGCGGACGATCGCGGGCACCGTGGTCAGGCCCGCGCTCTCCGCGGCGCGCCAGCGGCGCTCGCCCATGACCAGCTCGAACGACATCTGCTCGTCGGGTCCCTGGGCGGCGCCGTCGGTCCGGCGCAGGGGACGCACGACGACCGGCTGCAGGACGCCGATCTCCTTGACGCTGTGCACCAGCTCGGCGTGCGCGTCCTCGTCGAAGACGAGCCGCGGCTGGCGCGGGTTCGGGCTGACCGACCCCACGGGCACCTCGGCGTACCAGGTGCCGGGGATCGGGAGGAGGTCCTCCTCCTCGACGCCCGCGGTGCCCCTGGAGCCGGTGCGGCGGGGTGCCGGGCGCGCCGGGGCGCCGTCGCGCAGGTCGATGACCGCGGGATCCGCCGCACCGCCCGGGGACGCGTCGGCCGGCGGCGCCGCGGCGGGGGGCGCGTCGTCCTGGGGCCGCTCGGCGCGTGCGACGGGACGCACGGCGGTGAGCTGGCCGGTCACCTCGGGGGAGACCGCATCGGGGATGAGGGCGCCCAGCCCGCGGCCGAGCCCCCTGCGCCGCTCGCTCACGACCGTCCTCCTGCTGCTCGGCGCTGGCCCCGGGTGCTGCGGTCCGGCGTCCACGAGCCGCGCAGGTCGAGCGGACCGGTGCGCAGGTCGACGACGTCGGACGGGCCGCCCTGCGGCTCGGGCCGCTCCTCGGGCCCGTCCTGCTCCTCGGGCGCCTCGGGCTCGTCGGGCCTCTCGACCGCCGCGGGCTCCAGGACGGGGGCCTCCAGGACGGGGTCGGGACCCTCGTCGGGGGCCTGGGCCGGCTGGTCCGCCGCGACTGCCTCGGAGGCCTCCGCGGCCTGGCGCACCCGGGCCTCGTGGCTCTCGGAGAGCTCGCGCGCCGCCTGGAGGTAGGACAGCGCCCCGGAGTTGCCCGGGTCGTAGGTCATGACCGTCTCGCCGTGGCTGGGGGCCTCGGAGATGCGCACGGAGCGGGGGATGGAGGTCTCCAGCACCCGGTCGGGGAAGGCGCGGCGCACCTCGTCGGCCACCTCGCGGGCGAGGCGGGTGCGCGCGTCGAACATCGTCAGCAGGATCGTGGAGATCTCCAGCACCGGGTTCAGCGACCGCTGGACCAGGCCGATGTTGTTGCGCAGCTGGGTGAGGCCCTCGAGCGCGTAGTACTCGCACTGGATGGGGATGAGGATCTCTGTCGCGGCGACGAGGGCGTTGAGCGTGAGGAGACCGAGCGACGGGGGGCAGTCGAGCAGGACGTAGTCGACCGGGTGGTCGGCGACGTAGCGGTCGAGCGCCCGGATCAGTCGTCGCTCCCGGGCGACGACGCTCACGAGCTCGATCTCTGCACCGGCCAGGTCGATCGTCGCCGGCA
>JAKONK010000112.1 GCA_022701985.1 Actinomycetales bacterium | reverse complement strand
GGGGCGGTGGCCGTGCTGGCCGTCGCGGCCGCCGTCGTCGTCCCGCGCCTGGGCGGCGAGGAGACCGCCAACACGACGCCGGGGGCCACGCTCTACGTGGCCACCGCCGAGGGCAACGCCCGCGAGCAGGCGCTCATCGAGTACATCGCGAAGGACGTCGCCCCCGACCACGGCATCAAGGTCGCGTTCAAGGCCCTGGCCGACTCCAACACCATCAACCGCGCGGTCAGCGACGGCGAGGTGGCCGGGACGATCTACCAGCACCAGCTGTGGCTGGGCCAGGTGCTGCAGGCGAACCCCGACTTCAAGGAGGAGGCCGCGACGCCGGTCTTCCGCTGGGGCTTCGGGCTGTGGTCGGCCAAGTGGAAGACCCCCGACGAGATCCCCCAGGGCGGCACCGTCTCGCTGTACTCCGACCCCGCCAACGAGGCGCAGGGCCTGTACGTGCTGCAGCAGGCCGGGCTGATCACGCTCAAGGACGGCGTGGACGTCGGCTCGGCGACGGTGGACGACATCGCCACCAACCCCAAGGACCTGCAGTTCACGCTGCTGGACTTCGGTGCGCAGAGCCGGGCCCTGCCCGACCTCGACGCCGCCGTCGGCTACACCGAGTACTACCTCGCGGCCAAGATCCCGCTCGAGCAGCAGATCTTCGCCCCGGTGGCGCCCGACGAGTTCGCCGGTCAGCTGACCATCGGCTCCACGTGGAAGGACGCCGACAACATCAAGGCGCTGGTGGAGACCTTCAAGGACCCGAAGGTGCAGGAGTACCTCGCCACGAACCCCGAGGTGAAGGGCGTGCTGCTGCCGCTGCAGAGCTGACCCCCCTCGCAGCCGGGCGCCCGGTCGCGGTTCCCGGACCCTCCGGGACCGCGATCGGGCGCCCGGCTGCGGTGCAGGGCCGGTCCCGGACAGGGGTGGCGGCTGCCGCGCAGGTGCCTAGGCTCGACGGGGTGAGCGAGCAGACCCCCGAGCCCACCCCGATCGACACCGAGGCCGTCAGCGCCCTGCGCGAGCGGTACCCCGTCAGGATCGGCGTGCAGGTGCAGCCGCAGCACTCCGACTACGCGGGCATCCGCCGCACGGTCGCCGCCGTCGAGGAGGCGGGCGTCGACGTCATCTTCAACTGGGACCACTTCTACCCGCTCTACGGCGAGCCCGACGGCCTGCACTTCGAGTGCTGGAGCCTGCTCGCCGCCTGGGCGGAGGCCACCGAGCGCGCCGAGATCGGCGCCCTGGTGACCTGCAACAGCTACCGCAACCCCGAGCTGCTGGCCGACATGGCCCGCACGGTCGACCACATCTCCGCCAGGGGCGGGGAGGGCCGGCTCATCCTCGGCATCGGCTCCGGCTGGTTCGAGAAGGACTACGACCAGTACGGCTACGAGTTCGGCACGGCCGGCGGGCGCCTCGACCAGCTCGGCGAGGCCCTGCCCCGCATCGAGGCGCGGCTCGGGAAGCTCAACCCCGCGCCCACCCGGCACATCCCGGTGCTCATCGGGGGCGGCGGCGAGAAGAAGACGCTGCGCATGGTCGGCGCCCACGCCGACGCGTGGCACTCCTTCGGCGACGCCGAGACCTTCACCCGCAAGAGCGGCGTCCTCGACCGCTGGGCCCGCGAGGCCGGTCGCGAGCCGGTGGCCGTCGAGCGCAGCATCGGCGTCGAGGGCACCTCCGACCCCGCCGAGCAGGGCGAGGAGCTGCTGCGCCGCGGCGCCACCCTGTTCACGATCGGCGCCGGCGGTCCCGACTACGACTTCGGCCGCCTGCGCGACTGGCTGGCCTGGCGCGACGAGAAGAACGCCTGAGCCGCACCGCTCAACCACCACGGGCGCTCGCGCCACCTCGTCGGCGAGGTGGCCGAGCGCCCGCTGGCGCCGCGGCGGGGGTGGGTAGCGTTCGGCCGTGCCCCAGGACGTCCCGCAGGCCACCCTGCTCGCCACCATCACCGGTACCGACCGCCCCGGGGTGACGGCCGCCGTGGTCGGCGCGCTGGCGGGGCGCGGGCTGGAGGTGCTCGACGTCGAGCAGCACGTGGTGCGGGGACACCTGACCCTCGCCGTCCTGGTCACGGCGGGTGCCGACGCCGCGGCCGACGCGGCCGCCCTGCGCGAGGCGGCCGCCCCGTTCGGCCTCGAGGTGAGGTCGGAGACCAGCACTGCCGCCGACGCCTTGCCCGTGAGCCCCCGCTCCCACGTCGCCGTCCTGGCCGCGCCCCTGCGCCCCGAGCAGCTCGCCGAGGTGGCCGGCGCGGTGGCGAGGGCGGGCGCCTCCATCGACGCCATCCGGCGCCTGGCCACCGCCACCCCGGAGCACCCGGTGACGTGCCTGGAGCTCGACGTCCGCGGCGCCGAGACCGCCGCGCTGCGGCGCGACCTGGCCGCGGTGGCCGCCGCGACCGGCGTCGACGTCGCCGTCTCCCCCGCGGGGCTGGTGCGCCACGGGCGGAGGCTGGTGGTCCTCGACGTCGACTCGACCCTCATCCAGGACGAGGTGATCGAGCTCATCGCGGCGCACGCCGGCCCGGAGGCGCAGCACCGCGTGGCCGAGGTGACCGAGCGCGCGATGCGCGGCGAGCTCGACTTCGCCGAGTCCCTCCACGAGCGCGTCGCGGCGCTGGCCGGGCTCGACGAGCGCGTGCTCGCCGACGTCCGCGCGGCGGTGCGCCTGACCCCGGGGGCCGAGGTGCTCGCCACCGTGCTGCAGCGCCTCGGGTTCGTCATGGCGCTGGTCTCGGGCGGGTTCGCCGAGGTGGTGGAGCCGCTCGCCGCGAGCCTCGGCATCGCCCGGGTGCGCGCGAACCGCCTGGAGGTGGTCGACGGGCGGCTCACCGGGCGCGTCAGCGGGCCCGTCGTCGACAGGGCCGCGAAGGCCGCCGCGCTGCGGGAGTTCGCCGCCGCCGAGGACCTGCCGCTGGAGCGCACCGTCGCGGTGGGCGACGGTGCCAACGACCTCGACATGATCGCCGCCGCCGGGCTGGGCGTGGCCTTCAACGCCAAGCCGCTGGTCCGCGAGCAGGCGGACACGTCCCTGACCACGCCGTACCTCGACAACGTGCTGCACCTGCTGGGCATCAGCCGCGAGGAGGCCGACGAGGTCCGGCGTCCCGCCGCCGCGGTGGTGCTGCCCGCGGGCGCGCAGGACGACGGCGGCGCCGCGGCCGTGGTGCTGCGCCCCCTGACCCGCGAGGACCTGCCGCTGCTGGGCCGCTGGCTCGACGAGCCGCGCGTGGCCCGCTGGTGGCCCGACGCGCACACCCCCGCCGACCTCGAGGCCGACTACGGGCCCAGCATCGACGGCACCGACCCGACGGTCCTCCAGCTGGCGCTGACGGCGTCCGGGCGGCCGTTCGGCTTCGTGCAGAGCTACCGGTACGACGACGAGCCCGAGAGCCGGGCCGAGCTCGCAGCCCTGGTGCCGGTGCCCGTCGGCGCCCTCGGCCTGGACTACCTGATCGGGGAGCCCGACCTGCAGGGGCGGGGGCTGGGGGCGGCCCTGGTCGCGGAGAGCGCCGCGCGGGCCCTCGCCGCGCACCCCGGGGCGGGTGAGGTGCTGGTCTCGGTGGCCCTCGGGAACCGCGCGTCGTGGCGGGCGCTGGAGAAGGCCGGCTTCGTGCGCGCCGCGGAGGGCGGCATGACCCCGGACAACCCCCTCGACCCGCGCGACCACGTGGTCTACCGGCTGCGGAGGCCCGCGACGCCTGGTGGGATGGAGCGGTGAGCGTGATCAGCGACGGCTTCTCGGGCAGGCGCGGGCGCGACCCGCGGCTCCCCCCCGGCCAGTACGACGTCGGCGGCTCGTTCCCGGTGCTCACCGCCGAGGCGACCCCGAACGTGACGCAGGAGACCTGGACCTTCCGGGTCGACGGCGAGGTGGAGACCCCGACGACGTGGGACTGGGCCGGCGTCCACGCCCTCCCGGGCTCGGCGTACGAGGGCGACATCCACTGCGTGACCACCTGGAGCAAGCTCGGCACGAGCTTCTCCGGGGTGTCCCTCGACGTGCTGCTCGAGCAGGTCGGGGTGCGCCCCAGCGCCACGCACGTCCTGGCGTGGGCCAGCAGCGGCTACACCACCAACCTGCCCCTGGCCGACGTGACGGGCGGCAGGGCGTGGCTCGTGTGGGAGCACGAGGGCCAGCCGCTGAGCACCGAGCACGGCGGGCCGGTGCGCATGCTCGTGCCGCACCTGTACTTCTGGAAGTCCACGAAGTGGGTGGCAGGTCTGCGCCTGCTCGACCACGACGAGCCCGGCTTCTGGGAGCGCAACGGCTACCACGAGCGCGGCGAGCCGTGGGCGGAGCAGAGGTACGCCGGTGACTGACAGCACTGAGAGCACTGACGGCGCTGAGGGGCTGCCGCAGCTGCCGCAGCTCGACTCGCCGCGCCGCCGCGTGCCGCCGACGGGCGCCAAGCGCCCGTGGCAGACGGGCACCGTGACCGAGGTCCGGCAGGAGACGCCGCACGCGAGGACGTTCCGCGTCCAGCTGGCCGAGTGGCAGCCGCACCTGCCCGGGCAGAACTACCTCGTGCGCCTCACCGCGCCCGACGGCTACCGCGCGCAGCGCTCCTACAGCGCCGCGAGCCCGCCGGAGGACCCGGGCGTGGTGGAGCTGACCGTCGACAGGCTCCCCGACGGCGAGGTGTCGGGCTACCTGCACGAGCACGTCGGCGTCGGTGACCCGCTGGAGGTCCGGGGGCCCTTCGGCGGCTGGTTCGTGTGGCGCGGTGACCGCCCGGCCCTGCTGGTGGGCGGTGGCTCCGGTGTCGTCCCGCTGGCCTGCGTCCTGCGGTCGCGGGCCGCCCGGCTCGCCGGGGGGCGCGAGAGCGCGCCCGTGCACCTGGTGGCTGCCGCCCGCACCCGGGCCGAGCTGTTCTACGCCGACGAGCTGACCGGGCCCTTCGCGCAGGACACCACCGTCGTCCTGTCCCGCGAGGACGTCGCGACCGGCGGCCGACCGGCGGGACGCCTGCGCGCGGAGGACCTGCTCCCCCACGCGGAGCGCCTCGGCGCGCTGGCCGGCGGCGAGGACGGCGCCGACGTGTTCCTGTGCGGCTCGACACCGTTCACGACGGCGGCCGAGCGGCTGCTCCAGGAGGTCGGCGTCCCGGCCGACGCGATCCGGGTGGAGCGCTTCGGCCCCTCCTGACCCTCCCCTCTCTCTGCGCAGCCGGGTGTCTGGTTGCGGTTCCCGGAGCCCCGGAACCGCAACCAGACACCCGGTTGCGCAGAGGGGGCTGGGGCGCGAGATCACCCGTAGGTGAGAATGGTTGTCGTGCCGGCTGTCCGACTGCTGCGCCGCGCCAGTCCCCTGGTGCGGCTGCTCGTGCTCAGCCAGCTCGCCTTCAACGCCGGCTTCTACCTGGTGCTGCCGTTCCTGGCGGTGCACCTCGCCAGCGACCTCGCCCTCGCGGCGGGCACGGTGGCGCTGGTGCTGGGACTGCGGACCGCCAGCCAGCAGGGGCTCTTCGTGGTCGGCGGGGTCCTGGCCGACAGGTTCGGCCCCCGCCCCCTCGTCCTGGTCGGCTGCGCCGTGCGGGTCGTGGGCTTCGTCGTCCTCGGCACCTCCTCGTCGGCGAGCGGTGTCATCACCGGCGCCCTGCTGACGGGGGTGGCCGCGGCGATGTTCTCCCCCGCCGTCGAGTCCGAGCTGGCCCGCGCCGCCAGCGCACCGGGGGCGGGGCTGGCCCGCCGCGAGGCGTTCGGGCTGTTCTCCGTGGCTGGCCAGGTAGGAGCCCTGGGCGGTCCGGTGCTCGGCTCGGCGCTGCTGCTGGTCGGGTTCCGCACCACGTGCCTGGTGGCGGCCGCGGTCTTCGTGGTGGTGCTGGTCGCGCACTGGCGCCTCCTGCCGCGCCGCGTCCACAGCCCCGGCCCCGGCTCCCCGGCCGCGACCGCCCCCGGCCGCCCGCACCTGCTGGCCGGGGCGCTGGCGGCCCTGCGCGAGCCGGTGTTCCTCGCCGTCGCCCTGGCCCAGGCCGGCTACCTGGTGGTCTACAACCAGCTGTACCTGGCGCTGCCGCTGGAGCTCGACCGCGCCGGGGTCTCCCGCGCCGTCGCCGACGTCGCCGTCGGGGTGCTCTTCGCGCTCGCCGCCGGCCTGGTGGTGGTGGGGCAGATGCCGGCGCTGCGCTGGACCGAGCGCCGCTGGACCGCGCCGACCACCCTGCTCACCGGACACGGGCTGCTGGCCGCGGGGCTGCTCGCCGGGGCGCTGTCGCGGCAGGTCGGCGGGGCGGTGCCCGCGCTGGCGGGCTCCGCGGCGCTGGTGGTCCTCGTGGCGGCGGGGCAGGTGCTGCTGGTGCCGGTCGGGCGCGACGTCGTCGCGGCCCTCTCGCCGGCCGCCGACCTGGGCGCCCGCTACGGCCTGGTGTCGACCTGCGGCGGCGTCGCGGTGCTGCTGGGCAGCTGGGGGGTGGGCTCCGTCGTCGACGTCGCCGCGCCCGACGGCCCGGCCAGGGCGCTCCCGTGGCTCGTGCTGGCGCTCGTGCCGGCGGCCAGCGCGCTGCTGGTCGTGCTGGTGCGGCGCCACCTCGTGATCCCGCCGAGCGACGACAGCGTCACCGCCAGCACCGACAGCGCCACCAGGGAGGCGGCCGGGGCGAGGACGGCCCAGGGGGCCCTCTCCACGTAGGGCATCCCCTCGGCGAGCACGAGGCCCCAGTCGGGGGCGGGCGGCTGCGGGCCGAGGCCCAGGAACCCCAGCGACGCCAGCGCGAGCGCGATGCCCGGCAGGCGCAGCGCGGCGTGGCGCAGCACCGGCGGCAGGACGTCGGGGAGCACGTGCACCAGCAGCAGACGGGCGCGTCCGACGCCCAGCAGCGGCAGCACGCGCACGTGCGGCTGGGCCCTGGCTTCGGTGACCAGGGCTGAGGTGTGGGCGGCGAGGGGGGCCCAGGAGACGACCAGGACCGCGATCGCCGCCCCGTGCGTCGTCGGGCCGAGCGCGGCGGCCGTCACGAGGCCGGCGAGCACCGGCGGCGCGGCGTTGGTGACCTCGACCGGCCCGGTGGACAGGCGCGGCAGCAGGCCCGCGGCGATGCCGACGACCGCCGCGAGCACGCAGACCAGGACCGCGGTGCCGATGGTGCTGGCGGCGCCGTGCCCGACGCGGGCCAGCAGGTCGCGCCCGGAGGCGTCCGCGCCCAGGGGCAGCGCGAGGCTCGGCACCTGCAGCCGGGAGTGCTCGGGGGCGTACGGGTCGCGCAGCAGGCCCGCGACGGTGGTGCCCACGAGCAGGGCGGCGCAGGCCAGGGGCACCGCTCGGGCGCCCCACCCCCGGGCCCCCTCGGGCTCGGCCACGGACAGCCCGGCCGTGCGCAGCGCCCGGCCCAGGACCACGCGCCTCAGGAGCGCCGCTCCGGCGCCGCAGACGACGCCGACGACGAGCAGCGCGAGCACGCAGCCCTGGAGCACGGGGGCGTCCTGCGCTCCGGCTGCGCCCAGCGAGGTGCGGCCGATGCCGGGGATGGCGAAGATCCGCTCGACGGCCACCGCGCCCCCGGCCAGGCCCACGAGCACCATGCCGACCTGCGGGGCGACTCCCGGCACGGCGCGCAGCAGCAGCCCGCCCACCAGGCGCGCGCGGGTGGTGCCGGCCGCCGCCCACGTCGCGGCCCACGGCTCGGCGGCGGCGGAGCTGACGGCGTCGGAGAGCAGCCGGCCCAGCAGCCCTCCGGCGGGCAGGCCCAGCGCCAGCGCCGGGAGCACGGCGTGCTGCGGCCCCTCCCAGCCGTACGGCGGTAACCACCGCAGGTGCACGGCGAGCACCACGAGCAGCGCCGTCGCCAGCAGGAACTCCGGCAGGGCGGTCAGCAGCGCCGCCGCGGCACCGCCGCTGCGGCGGGAGGCCCCGCGCACGGCGGCGCGCAGCGCGGGGGCCACCACCAGCGCGGCGACCACCGCGGCCACGGCGATCGCGAACCCCATGAGGGTCAGCGACACCGCCAGGCCACTGAGCACGTCGGGGAGCACGGGCCGCCCGCTGACCCAGGAGTCGCCGAGGTCTCCGCGGAGCACGCCGGCGGCCCAGCGCACCAGCTGCCCCCCGGCGGTGGGGGCGAGGTCGAGGTCCTCGCGCACGGAGGCCAGGGCCTCGGGGGTCGCCACCTGCTCCTCG
>JAKONK010000104.1 GCA_022701985.1 Actinomycetales bacterium | reverse complement strand
CCAGGAGGTCGAGTGCACCGTCGAGGCGCTGAGCTCGACGTCGGCGCGCGTGGGCGTCCAGGTGGTGCCGGTGGGGGCCGCAGACGGCGCCACCAGCGTGCAGACCGTCGAGATCCGCACGCAGCAGCGGGCCACCACCGGCGTGGTCAAGGGGTGCGCGCCCGCCTCCTGAGCGCCGGTGCCCCGACCTCGTGAGCGACCGCCCTCGGGCGGTTCGCTGCTAACCTCGCCGTTTCCCCGCGCTCGACCCGGTCAGAGCTGACGCGTGCTCGACCGCGCAGTCGTCCCGCAGAGCCGCGCCGCACCCCCGAGGAGGCACCGTGTCCGAGACCAGCACGCCCACCACCTGGCTGACGCAGGAGGCGCACGACCGCCTCCAGGCGGAGCTCGCCCACCTGACCGGTCCTGGTCGCCAGGAGATCACGCAGCGCATCGACGCCGCGCGCCAGGAGGGCGACCTGAAGGAGAACGGCGGCTACCACGCCGCCAAGGACGAGCAGGGCAAGATGGAGGCCCGCATCCGGCAGCTCGAGCAGCTGCTCCGCGAGGCCCAGGTGGGCGCCGCCCCGACCGCCGCGCCCGGCGTCGTCGCCCCCGGCACCGTGGTCAGCGCCACCGTCAACGGGAGCATGAAGATGCGCTTCCTCGTGGGCAGCCGCGAGGCCGCGGGCACCACGGACATCGACGTCTACAGCGAGAGGTCGCCCATCGGTGCCGCCCTCCTGGGCAAGAAGAAGGGCGACTCGGCCAGTTACACCGCGCCCAACGGCAAGGAGCTCTCCGTCGTCGTCGACGACGTCGAGGCCTACGTCGGCTGACGCACCCACGACGTCGAGGGGCGCCCCACCCGGTCCGGGTGGGGCGCCCCTCGCCGTCGGCGGCCCGTCAGCGGGCGGCGGACCGCTTGAACTGCCGGGTGGCCAGCGGCAGGAACACCGCCACCAGCACGACCGACCAGATCAGCGTGTACAGGGCCGCGTGCTGCAGCGGCCAGGCGTCGGAGCCCCCCGCCAGCGACGGGTTGCCGAACAGGTCGCGGCTGGCCTGGGTGACCGCCGAGACGGGGTTCCAGTCGGCGATCACGCGCAGCACCGTCGGGAAGCCCTGGGTGGGCACGAAGGTGTTGGCGATGAAGGTGATCGGGAAGATCACGATGAAGCTGACGTTGTTGAACACCTCCGGGCTGCGCACCAGCAGGCCCACCAGCGCCATCACCCACGAGCACGCGTAGGCGAAGAGCAGCAGCAGGGCGAAGCCCGCGAGCGCCTCCAGCGGCGACGTCGTGATGCGCCAGCCGACCACCAGGCCGGTGACCACCATGATCAGCACCACCAGCACGTTGGTGAGGACGTCGGAGGTGGTGCGCCCCACCAGCACGGCCGACGGCGCGATGGGCAGGGACCGGAACCGGTCGATGATCCCCTTCTGCATGTCGTCGGCCAGGCCGCTGCCGGTGACGGTGGCACCGAAGATCACGGTCTGGGCGAAGATCCCGGGCACCAGGAACTCGGCGTAGCTGGTCCCGGCGGGGACGGGGATGGCGCTGCCGAAGACGTAGACGAACAGCAGGATGAACATGATCGGCGAGATGAGCGTGCCGACCAGCAGGTCGGGGACCCGCCTGACCTTGATGAGGTTGCGCTGCGCGATGGTCGCGCCGTCTCCCAGGGCCGACCTCCAGGCGCTCATGCCGTCACCCCGCTCTTCTGGTCGCTGGTGCCCGAGGGCTCGTCGGTCCGCTTGCCGGTCAGGGTGAGGAAGACGTCGTCCATGGTCGGGCGGCGCGTGCCGGCGTCGGACAGGTGGACGCCCCGCTCCTCCAGCTGCGCCAGCAGCCTGACCAGCACGGCGGCCCCGCCCTCCACCGGGGCGGTGAGGCGCCGGGTGTGGGGCTCGACCTCCACCGCCCCCACGGCGACGCCGGCCAGCAGCGAGCGGACCTCGTCGAGGTGGGTGGCATCGTCGACCACCAGCTCGACGCGCTCGCCCCCGACCTGCGCCTTGAGCTGGTCGGAGGTGCCGCGGGCGATCGCGCGCCCGTGGTCGATGACGATGATGTCGTCGGCGAGGAGGTCGGCCTCCTCCAGGTACTGCGTGGTCAGCACCACGGTGGTGCCCCCGCGGACCATGCCCTGCAGCAGCTCCCACATGTCGGCGCGGCTGCGCGGGTCGAGGCCCGTCGTCGGCTCGTCGAGGAAGAGGACGGGCGGGTCGTTGACGAGCGCCCCGGCGAGGTCGAGGCGGCGGCGCATGCCGCCGGAGTAGCCCTTGACCGGGCGGTCGGCGGCGTCGGACAGGCTGAACAGCTCGAGCAGCTCGCGGGCCCGCTCCGAGGCCCGGCGCGAGCCCTGGTGGTAGAGCTTGCCCACCATCCGAAGGTTCTCGAACCCCGTGAGGTACTCGTCGACGGCGGCGTACTGGCCGGAGACGCCGATGCGGCGGCGCACCTCCTGCGGGTCGCGCAGCACGTCGACGCCCGCCACCTCCGCCTCGCCCGCGTCGGGGACCAGCAGCGTGGTGAGGATCCTCACCGTGGTGGTCTTGCCGGCGCCGTTCGGGCCGAGGAGACCCAGCACCGTGCCCTCCGGGACGTCGAGGTCGACGCCGTCGAGCGCCGTCGTCACCCCGCCGCCCCGGCCGGCCCTGCCGTACGTCTTGACCAGTCCCCTGGCCCTCACCGCGTCTGCCACGGGGGGACCGTATGCCCGGGCACCGACAGCGGCCCGCCTGGCGCCCCGGAGGGTGCTCGCGGGACCGCGGGCGTCGCCCGGTCAGCCCACCAGGACGTCGTGCCCGGCGGCGCGCAGGGCGGCCACGACGGCGCGGGCGTGCGCGGGACCGCGGGTCTGCAGCCGCAGGTCGACCTCGGCCTCGTCGACGGCGGCGCGCCCGGAAGTGCGCTGGTGGCCGATGTCGAGGACGTCTGCGCCCTCCGCGGCCACCACGGCGAGCAGCGCCACGAGGGCCCCCGGCCGGTCGGGCAGGCGGCGCACCCGCAGGGTGAGGAAGCGCTCCGCCGCCGCCAGGCCGTGGCGGATCACGCGCATGAGCAGCAGCGGGTCGACGTTGCCGCCGGAGACGACCACGCCGACGGGGGGCTCGAAGGCCTCCGGGTGCGCGAGGAGCGCAGCCACCCCGGCGGCGCCGCCCGGCTCGACCACCAGCTTGGCGCGCTCCAGCAGCAGGAGCAGCGCCCGGGAGACGTCCTCCTCGCTGACGGTGAGGACGTCGTCAGGCGACAGCAGGCGGGAGACGACGCCGAAGGGCACGTCACCGGGCCTCGCGACGGCGATCCCGTCGGCCATGGTCGACATCCGCTCCAGCGCCACCGGGTGCCCGGCGGCCAGCGACGCGGGCCAGGCCGCGGCCCTCGCCGCCTGCACGCCCACCACGCGCACGTGCGGGGCGGTGCCGGACAGCCCCGCAGCCACCCCGGCCAGCAGGCCTCCCCCGCCGAGGCAGACCAGCACGGTGCGCAGGTCGGGGACCTGCTCGAGCAGCTCCAGCCCGACGCTGCCCTGGCCGGCGACCACGTCGGGGTGGTCGAAGGGGTGCACGAGCACCCCGCCGGTGGCCTCCGCGTGCTCCCGGGCGGCGAGGAGGGCCTCGTCGACGGTGCCCCCCACCAGCTCGACCCGCGCGCCGTAGCGCTCGGTGGCCTCCAGCTTGGGCAGGGACACCCCGACGGGCATGAAGACCGTGGCGGGAGCTCCCAGCGCTCGTGCGGCGACGGCCACGCCCTGCGCGTGGTTGCCGGCGCTGGCGGCGACCAGGCCGCGGGAGCGCTCGGCCCCGGTCAGGCGGGCGGCGCGCACGTGGGCGCCGCGCACCTTGAAGGAGCCGCCCCGCTGGAGGTTCTCCAGCTTGAGGTGGACCGGCCCGCCGACCAGGTCGGACAGGGCCCGGCTGCGCACCACGGGGGTGCGGCGGGCCACCCCGTCGAGCAGCGGCCGAGCGGCGAGGACGTCGTCGGGCCCGACGTCCGCCACCCCGGACGACCCCCTCGACTGGCCCTCCGACGGGCCGGCTGCGCTCACGGGCGGCGGCTCAGGAGCGCTCACCCACGGGACCGGTGGGGGGCGGGGAGCCCTCCTCGCGGGCCCGGAGGGCGTCTGCCTCGTCGTCGGCGCGCCGCTCGCCGTCGGAGGTGAGGTCGCCGTCGCCGCCGTCGTCCTTCTCCTGGAAGTGCTCCACGAGGCCCTTCGGCAGGGCCGCGTCACCGCGCACCAGGTAGGAGATGACGGTGTTGGCCACGGCGATCACCGGCACCGCGAACAGCACGCCCGGGATGCCGGCGAGCGTGGCGCCGGCGGTGATGGCCACGAAGACGGCGAGCGGGTGCACGGCCACGGCCTTGCCGAGGAGGATCGGCTGCAGCACGTGGCTCTCGAGCTGCTGCACGGCCAGCACCACGCCGAGCATGATGAGCGCGGTCACCGGGCCCTGCGCGACCAGGCCGACGAGCACCGCCACGGCGCCGGTCACGACGGCACCGATGATCGGCACGAAGGCGCCGAGGAAGACCAGCACCGCCAGCGGCACGGCCAGGGGGATCTGCAGCACGGCAGCACCGATGCCGATGCCGATGGCGTCGACGGCCGCGACGATGATCGTCGCCCGCACGTACGAGGTCAGCGTGACCCAGCCGCGGTGCATCGCCGCGTCCATGGGCGACTCCGCCGACGCGGGCAGCAGGCGCACGACCCACGACCACACCCGGCGACCGTCCCAGGTGAGGAAGATCGTGAAGAACAGCACGAGGAAGCTGCCGGTGAGCAGCGTCGCGGCGGTCCCGCCGACGGCCACGGCCCCGTTGACGAGCGACTGGCTGTTGGCCTGCAGCGCGGTGCGCGCCTGGGTGATGTAGTCGTTGATCTGGCTGCTCGACAGGTTGAGCGGCCCGTTCGAGAGCCAGGTCTGCAGCTGCGTGATGCCCGCCGACGCCTGGTCGGCGAGGTCGTCGAAGCCCGTCGCGATCTGCGCCACCACCAGCGTGAACAGCCCCAGGATCAGCGCGATCCCCAGCAGCAGGCTGACCAGCGTGGCGAGCACGCGGGGCCACCCGTGCCGGTCGAGGAAGTCGACGAAGGGCACCAGCAGCGCCACGAACAGCAGCGCCACGAACAGCGAGATCGTCAGCTCGGAGAAGAACGCCAGCACCCGTCCGAGGCCGTAGAGGACGACCGCGACGAGGCCGATGCGCCACGCCCAGGCGGCAGCCACCCGCACGGGGAAGGAGACGGCGTCGGCCGCCTCCCGCACCTGGCGGGGCGGGCGGGTCAGTCTGCTCTGGGGCGCGGGCACGCCCGCCAGTGTGGCGGGGGCGTCAGGCGAGTGCGCGGTCGAGGTCGGCGACCAGGTCGTCGAGGTCCTCCAGGCCCACCGAGAGGCGCACCAGGTCGTCCGGGACCTCCAGCGCCGACCCCGCCACCGAGGCGTGCGTCATCGCGGCCGGGTGCTCGATGAGCGACTCCACGCCGCCGAGCGACTCGGCGAGGGTGAAGACCCGGGTGCGCTCGCACACCGCCAGGGCCTTCTCGCGCGAGCCGACCCGGAAGCTGACCATGCCGCCGCCGCGGCGCATCTGCTTCGCGGCGACCTCGTGGCCGGGGTGGTCGGGCAGCGAGGGGTGCAGCACCTGCGTGACGGCGGGGTGCTCGGTGAGGAACGCGACGACGGCCTCGGCGGAGTCGCAGTGCCGGTCCATGCGCACGGCGAGGGTCTTCAGGCCGCGCAGCACCAGCCACGCGTCGAACGGGCCGGCGACGGCGCCCATCGAGTTCTGGTGGAAGCCGACCTGCTCGGAGAGCTCGTCGGCCCCGGCGCGCACCACGAGCGCGCCCCCGACGACGTCGGAGTGGCCGCCGGCGTACTTGGTCGTGGAGTGGACGACGACGTCGGCACCGAGCGCCAGCGGCTGCTGGAGGTAGGGCGTGGCGAAGGTGTTGTCGACGGCGAGCAGCGCGCCGGCGTCGTGCGCGACCTCGGCGAGCGCGCTGATGTCGCCGACGGTCAGCAGCGGGTTGGTGGGCGTCTCGGCCCACACCAGCTTGGTGCGCCCCGGCTGCACGGCGGCGCGGACGGCGTCGAGGTCGGCCAGGTGCGCGGGGGTGTGGTCGACGCCCCAGCGGCCCAGCACCCGGGCGATGAGGCGGTACGTGCCGCCGTAGGCGTCGTCGGGGACGACGACGTGGTCGCCCGGGACCAGCACGGTGCGCAGCAGGGTGTCCTCGGCGGCGAGGCCGGAGGCGAAGGCGTGGGCGGATCCGCCGCCCTCGAGCGCGGCCAGGCACTCCTGCAGCGCGTCGCGGGTCGGGTTGGCGGAGCGGGAGTACTCGTAGCCCGAGCGCAGGCCTCCGACGCCGTCCTGCTTGTACGTCGTCGAGACGTTGATGGCGGGGATGACGGCGCCCGTGCGGGGGTCGGGGTCGGACCCGGCGTGGATGGCGCGGGTGGAGAAACCGGCCGAGGCCCAGGTGCCGGCGCTGTCGGCGGAGTGCTGCTCGCTCACGCCCCGAGGCTACGGCCCGCCGCGGGACGGCTCTGCATCCGTTCCGCGCTCGTCGTGCGCGACGGGATGGATCGTGCGCGACGGGGCGTTGTCACCAGCAGACGCGACGCGACCCCGACGCCTGGAGGAAGACCCGTGGCCCTGTTCGGCAGCTCGATGAAGACCCGCATGGTGACCGCCGAGGAGGCCCTCCCCGGCCGCGACACCCGCCCCTACCCGGTGCCGACGCACCACGCCGTGCTCGGCACCCCCCTCGAGGGGCCCTGGCCCGAGGGCACCCAGGTGCTGTACCTGGCCATGGGCTGCTTCTGGGGGGCCGAGCGCACGTTCTGGCGCCAGCCCGGAGTGGTCACCACGTCCGTGGGCTACACGGGCGGCTTCACGCCCAACCCCTGGTACGAGGAGACGGTGACCAGCCGCACCGGCCACACCGAGGCCGTGATGGTCGCGTACGACCCGTCGCAGACCTCCGCCGAGGCGCTCCTCAAGGTCTTCTGGGAGGGCCACGACCCGTCCCAGGTGAACCGCCAGGGCAACGACGTCGGCACCACCTACCGGTCGGCGGTCTACTGGACCACCGAGGAGCAGCGCGAGGCCGTGGAGCGCACGAAGGCCGCCTTCGAGCCGCAGCTGCGCGCTGCCGGCTACGGCCCCGTGGCCACCGAGCTGCGGTCGGCGCAGGACGCCGGACCGTACTACCTGGCTGAGGACTACCACCAGCAGTACCTGCACAAGGTGCCCAACGGCTACTGCGGCCTGGGCGGCACGGGTGTGAGCTGCCCGGTGGGCGTCGTCGGAGCCTGACACCGACGCCGACCCCGGCGCCTCGGACCCGGCCTTGGATGGCACGGGGCCACCCCGTGCCAGTAGGAGTGGCACGGGGTGGCCCCGTGCCACTCCGGGAGTGGCGCAGAACCACCCACCGGGGCCCCGGGGCAGGCTGGTGGCGTGAGCGCGACCGACGAGCCTGAGCGCACCGACCAGCCCGGGCACGACGCGGCCTGGTGGGACGCGAAGCACCGCGGCCGTGGGGCTCACGACGACGTGGACCCCACCGTCCGTGCGGCGTGCCTGGCACTGGACCCCGCTGCGGGTGGAGGCGCCGCCGTCGACCTGGCGTGCGGCACCGGACGGCACGCGCGCTGGCTGGCCGCCCTCGGCTGGGACGTGACCGGGATCGACTCCTCCCCCGGCGGCCTCGAGGTGGCGACGCGGGCGGCGGACGCCCGTGGCGTCGCAGCGCGCTGCCGCTGGGAGGTGGCCGACGCCCGCACGTGGGGACCGTCCGCGCCGGTGGGCCTCGTCGTCGTGGCCTTCGTGGCGCTGCCGCACCTGGTGGAGCGCGCCGCCGGGTGGCTGCGGCCGGGCGGCCGCGTCGTCGTCGTCGGTCACGCGCTGGCCAACGCCGAGCGCGGCGCCGGGGGCCCCAGCGACCCCCGGCTGCTCCACGACGCGGCGGCCCTGCGCGACGGCGCCCGGGCCGTGGGCCTGCGGGTGCGCCTGGCGGCCGAGGTGGAGCGTCCGGTCCGGTGGGACGACGGCGAGCGCCGCGTCCAGGTCGACGCCGTCCTGGTCGCCGACGCCCCCTGAGCGCGCCACCCACCCCCGCAGACGCAGGAGGCCCCGCACCTCGAGGGGGTGCAGGGCCTTCAGCGCGGTCGAGCGGCGGCGGCCCGGGGGCCGCCAGCGGGGGTCAGCGGTAGATGGAGGTCGGGGGCACGGACGGCAGGGCGACGCCCCAGCCGTCGTGGCTGCGCGGGGCCGGACGGCGGCCGTAGCCGTCGGCGTCGATGACCCGGACGACGGCGTACACCGCGCCAAGGGACAGCAGGGAGAGGGCCAGCAGCACCAGGAGGATCGTCATGCATCCATCATCGACCCCGATTGGCCCTAGCACACCAGGCCAATCGTCAAAAGGTGGCCTGAACTGCGCTGTTCGTGGCCAGACGGACGCCTGGAGCCACGCTCGGACCTCCCTGGACCCTTTCCCGGACCAGGCCAATCATGGGAGAGTGGCCTGGTGTCCACCGCCACCTCCGCCGAGCGCCTCGCCGAGCTGATCGGCCGCGGCACGCTGCACCCCCCGATGTACGCCAGCCTGGCCACCGGCATCCAGGGCCTGGTCAGCGACGGGCGCCTGGGTGTCGGTGTCCGCCTCCCCGCGGAGCGCGAGCTGGCCGCGGCCCTGGGCACCAGCCGGGTCACCGTGTCGGCCGCCTACGGCCGGCTTCGCGAGGCCGGCTGGGCCGACGCCCGCCAGGGCTCGGGCACCTGGACGCAGCTGCCCGCGACCAGCGGCGTCGTCGCTGCGTGGGTCCCCGGCGGGCCCCGCGAGGGCGTGCTCGACCTGTCCTACGCCGCTCCCCCCGGCCCCCCGGAGGTCGCGCAGGCCTACGAGCAGGCGGTCGCCGAGCTGCCGCGGCACCTGGGTGGCCACGGGTACACCCCGCTCGGCCTCGCTGACCTGCGCGCCCGGGTCGCCGACCGGTACACCGCGCGCGGCCTGCCCACCACGCCCGAGGAGGTGCTCATCACCTGCGGCGCGGGAGGTGCGGTCAGCGCGGCCCTGCGCGCCGTCCTCGGGGCCGGCGACCGGCTCGTGGTGGAGCACCCCGTGTGGCCGAACGCCCTCGACGTGGCCCGCGAGCTGCGGGCCCGCCTCGTCCCGGTCCCCCGCGACCTCGGGTCCAGCGACGGCTTCGTCACCGCCGCCCACCGCGCCGCGCGCCAGACCTCGGCACGCGCGCTGTACGTGGTCCCCGACTTCTCCAACCCCACCGGCGCCACCCTCACCGAGGGCGACCGCCGCGCGCTCGTCGTCTCCATGCAGCAGCAGCAGGTGGCCGTGGTCGCCGACGAGGCCCTGGTCGACCTCGCGCTCGACGGCCAGGAGCCCCTGGCGCCGCTGGCCGCGCACGGCCGCCCCGGGACGGTGCTGAGCGCCGGGTCCATCAGCAAGGCCGTCTGGGCCGGCGTGCGCGTCGGCTGGCTGCGCGCCGAGCCCGACGTCGTCGCCCGGGCCGCCGCCGCGGCCTCGCGCGACCACGGGTCGTTCTCCCTGGTCGACCAGCTGGCCGCGGGCGCGCTGCTCGACGGGTACGACGGCATCGCCGCCCGCCGGCGCGTGCAGCTGCGGGCGCAGCGCGACGCCCTGGTCGCGGCCCTGGCGCGCCACCTGCCCGACTGGGAGGTGCCGGTGCCGCCGGGCGGGCAGTCGCTGTGGTGCCGCCTGCCTCCGGGGTCCTCCTCGTCGGTGCTGGTCGACGCCGCGGAGCCGCTGGGCCTGCGCCTGGCCACCGGCTCGCGCTTCGGCGCCGGTCACGCCTTCGACGACAGGCTGCGCCTGCCCTTCACCGCGCCCGTCGCCGAGCTCGAGCGCGCGGTCGGGCTGCTGGTGGAGGCCAGCAGCGCCAGCGCTGGGCGCTCCCCCGCCGCCCCCCGCCGCCACCTGGTCTGACGGCTGGTCCGACGGCTGGTCTGACGGCTGGTCTGACGGCTGGTCCGACTCCACCGCGAGCCTCCGCGGCGGAGCAGGTGCTCGGCTCCTCGACGGTCTCCAGCCTCGGCCGGGAGATCACCCGCAGCATCTTCGGCGTGCGCCGCCGCTGAGGGCGGCGCACGCCGGGCGTCAGCGGCGGCTGGCGAGGAACGCGAGCAGGTCGGCGCGGGTGACCACGCCGGCGGGCTTGCCCTCGACGGCCACGAGCACCGCGCGGGCGCTGCGGAGGGTCTCGCGCAGGTCGGCGATGGGGGTGCCCGCCCCGACCAGCGGCAGCGGCGCCGCCATGTGCTTGCTGACGGCGTCGGACAGCGACGCCTCACCGGAGAAGACGGCCTCCAGCAGGCCCTCCTCGGTGACCGAGCCCGCCACCTCGCCGGCCATGACCGGGGGCTCGGCGCCGACGACGGGCATCTGGGACACCTGGTACTCGCGCAGGATCTCGATGGCGTCGTGCACCGTCTCGGTGGGGTGCGTGTGCACGAGGTCGGGCAGCCGCCCGGACTTGCCCTCGAGCACGTCACCCGCCGTCGCCCCGCCCACGGCGGCGGTGCCGGGCGCGTCGACGTCGAAGCCGTACGAGCGCATCCACGCGTCGTTGAAGATCTTGCCGAGGTACCCGCGGCCCGAGTCGGGCAGCAGGACGACGACGACGGCGTCGGCGGGCAGC
>JAKONK010000083.1 GCA_022701985.1 Actinomycetales bacterium | reverse complement strand
GCGATGATGTAGACCTCGGGGTGCCCGAAGAACCAGAACAGGTGCTGCCAGAGGATGGCGCCGCCGTTCTCGGGGTTGAACACCTGGGCCTGGAAGATCCGGTCGGCGGCGAGCGCGAACAGCGCGGCGGCCAGGGCCGGGAAGGCCATGATCACCAGGACGCTCGTGATGAGCACCGTCCAGGTGAACAGCGACATGCGCCACATCGTCATGCCGGGTGCGCGCATGCAGATGATCGTGGTGATGAAGTTGACGGCGCCGAGGATGGTGCCGAAGCCGCTCATCGCCAGGCCCAGGACCCACAGGTCACCGCCGATGCCCGGGG
Source organism: Actinomycetales bacterium (assembly GCA_022701985.1). Classification (GTDB taxonomy): domain Bacteria; phylum Actinomycetota; class Actinomycetes; order Actinomycetales; family Quadrisphaeraceae; genus Quadrisphaera. The sequence goes on along the minus strand of JAKONK010000083.1, from coordinate 33,788 downwards.
TGAAGGAGTCGTCCGAGAGCGGCGCGTAGGCGAACCAGCCGAAGCTCGCGGCGCCCGAGGGGGCCAGGAAGCCGGCCATGGCGATCAGGCTGCCGAAGAGGAACAGCCAGAACGACAGCATGTTCAGCCGCGGGAACGCCACGTCCGGCGAGCCGATCTGCAGCGGCATGATCGCGTTGGCGAAGCCCGCGAACAGCGGCGTCGCGAACAGCAGCAGCATCACGGTGCCGTGCATGGTGAAGAGCTGGTTGTACTGCTCCGCGGTGGCCACGACCTGCAGGCCGGGCTCGAAGAGCTCCGCGCGGATCAGCAGCGCCATCACTCCTCCGAGGAGGAAGAAGATGAAGCTGGCGATCATGTACATCGCGCCGATGACCTTGTGGTCGGTGCTCGTCACCCACTTGACGACGACGGCACCCATCGACTCGCGACTGCTGATGGCGCGCGACCGGGTGGCCGCGGCCACCCCGCCGGCCTCGTAGTAGGTGGTCATCCGTTGGCTCCCTCAGGGTTCGTCTGGCCGCCGGCGTCCTCGCCCTGCTCGTCCTCCTGCTGGTCCACGCCGCCCTGGACCTGCTCCTCCGCGGGGGTGGAGTGCGCCGGGCCGATCTCGGGGCTCAGCTCGCCGGTCTGGCCGAGCGCGCGGAGCTGCTCGAGGTGGGCCTGGTAGTCCGCCTGGGACACCACGGCGACCTTGAAGATCATGCGGCTGTGGCCCTCGCCGCAGAGCTCGGCGCAGCGGCCGATGAACGTGCCCTCCTTGGTGGGGGTCACGCTCATGTAGTTGGTGCGGCCGGGGATGACGTCCTTCTTGTAGGAGAAGGCCGGCACGTAGAAGTCGTGGATGACGTCGCGCGCGGAGAGCGTGAGCTCGATCTGCGTGTCGACGGGCAGGTACAGCGTCGGGATGGTGTCGGGGGCGTCGAAGTCGAGCCCGTCCTCGGTCTGCGCCGCCATGATCCCGGTGTCGTAGACGTCGGGCTGGCCGTCGGCGGTGAGGTAGTTGAAGTCCCACGCCCAGCGCTTGCCCACGACCTCGATCTGGACGGCCGGGTCGTCGTACCGCTCCTCGAGGATGTGCTGGTCGCGGGCGGTGAAGTAGAAGAGCACCCCGACCATGAACAGCGGCATGACCGTGAAGAGCATCTCGACCGGCACGTTGTAGCGCAGCTGGGGCGGCAGGCCCGCCTCGCCGCGGCGGCGCCGGAACCTGACGATCGCGTAGATGATCAGGCCCCAGGTGATCACGCCGACGACGAGCGCGGCGATCCAGGAGCCCACCCACAGGTTCTGGGACAGGGCGGTGGTGGTGGTCGCCCCCTCGGACTCCGGGGGGAGCCAGGCACGGCGGACGTCGTCGTTGACGGCGGCTGTGCAGCCGGTGGTCAGGACGGTCGCCGCCGCGGCGACGACGGCCCACCCGGCAGCCGCCCTGGCTGTTCCCGATCGACCTGTGAACCGCCTGGGGCGGTGCTGCTGCGACACGTGCGCTCCTGCTCGTCTGGCGGCCCGGCCACCGGCCGCCGTGGAGGCGCGCGGCGGAGGACCCGGATCAGCGGCACAGTACCCCGCCACCACCGTGGCGGGCCCTCCTGGGGCTGCGCCGCGTCGCACCTGTGACCTGCCCCACGGTCGCCCTCCCGGCCGGCCCCGCCCAGCGGCCGGTCACCGGCGGGTCACCGGCGGGTCACCAGGCCGGCGCGGGGGCGGGCAGGGCCCGGGCGAGGCGCCGCAGGTACTCCTCGCGGGCCACCTCGACCACGCCGAGGGAGGCCAGGTGGTCGGTGCGCCACTGCACGTCGAGGAGGCGCCGTCCGTCGTCGTCCGCGCCGAGGACCTCCACCAGGCGCACCAGCGCCACCTTCGAGGCGTCGGTGGCCGTCGAGAACATGGACTCCCCCGCGAACAGCCCCCCGACGCCGACGCCGTAGAGACCGCCCACGAGCACCCCTCCCCCACCGGCGCCCGAGCCCGAGCCGTCGTCCCAGACCTCCACCGAGTGCGCCCAGCCCAGGCGGTGCAGCCGGGAGTAGGCCGAGGCCACCTCGTCGGTGATCCAGCGCCCCGAGCGGGAGGGATCGGCGCAGCCTGCGACGACGTCGTCGAAGGCGGTGTCGACCGTGGTGCGAAGCCGGCGCGCGGACCGCCGCAGGGAGCGGGAGACGCGCAGCCCGTCCAGCGGCAGGACGCCGCGGGGGTCCGGGGTCCACCAGCCCAGCGGCGGCTCCCCCCGGCCGCCCAGGCCCATGGGGAACAGGCCCAGCCGGTAGGCGGCGAGCAGGGTCCCGGGCTCGAGGTCGCCCCCCGAGCCGGCGACCTCGCCGACGTCGTCGCCCGCGGCTGCGGCCGCCCGCAGACGTGCGAGAGCCGCCGCCAGCCCCGCGGCGAACGGGGACGGCGGCGGCTCCAGCGGCAGCGCGGTGCGGCTCAGGTGCGCCTGCAGGCGGTGGCTGTGCTGCGGCTCAGCGGGTCAGGCGGTCAGTGGAACGAGTCGCCGCAGGCGCAGCTGCTCTGCGCGTTGGGGTTGTCGATGGTGAAGCCCTGCTTCTCGATCGAGTCGGCGAAGTCGATGACGGCGCCCTCGAGGTAGGGGCGGCTCATCTTGTCGACGATGACCTCGACCCCGTCGAAGTCGCGGGCGGCGTCCCCGTCGAGGAAGCGCTCGTCGAAGTAGAGCTGGTAGATGAGGCCGGAGCAGCCACCGGGCTGCACGGCGACGCGGAGCCGGAGGTCGTCGCGGCCCTCCTGCGAGAGCAGGCTGCGCACCTTCTCGGCGGCGACGTCGGTGAGGTCGACGCCGTGCTCGCGGGCGGGCGCGTCGGCGGCGGGGGCCTCGACGGTCTGGGCGGTGTCGGTCAAGAGGGTCCTCCTGGGCCGGGGGTGAACAGCTGCTCACCTGCGCAACGCGCGCACGAGCCGAGCTTGTTCCTGCCGGCCACGAGGTTACGCCCGTCCCGGGGCGGCCGGAGCCCACGAGGCCGCCACCTCGGAGACCGCGGCGGCCAGCGCCGGGCCCGGGGAGGCCAGAGACGCCGCCAGGGACGCCTCGTCGTGGGCGACGGCGCGCGCCAGGGCCAGCCCGCCGTCGGCCACCTGCTGCGCGTCGAGGCGCACCTGGCCGGCGACGGCGACGACGGGCGTGCCGGCGGAGGCCGCGCACGCGGCGGCCTGGGCGACGACCTTCCCCCGCAGCGACTGCCAGTCGAGGCACCCCTCCCCCGTGACGACGACGTCGGCGGCGGCGGCCCGCCGGGCGAGGTCGACCGCCTCCGCGACGGCCAGCGCCCCCGGCACCCGGCGCCCCCCGAGCACGGCCAGGCCGTGGCCGAGGCCCCCGGCGGCGCCGGCCCCGGGCTGCGCCCCCAGGCCGCGGGCCCCGGGGTCGGCGCCCTCGACGGCCGCCTCCCACGCGGCGAGCGCGGCCTCCAGGACCTCGACGTCGGCCGCGGAGGCGCCCTTCTGGGGGCCGAAGCCGCGGGCGGCGCCGTGGGGCCCGTGCAGGGGCACGTCGACGTCGCTGGCGACGACGAGGTCGATGCCGCGCCAGGCCAGGCGCAGGGCCGCCAGGCCGGGCAGGTCCGCGGCGACCACCCCGGCCAGCCCCCCACCCCCGCGGACGAGGCGCTCGGCGGCGTCGTCGGAGGCGGCGCCCAGCACGGCGAGGGCCCCGGCGCCTCCGTCGGTGGTGGCGCTGCCCCCGAGGCCCACCAGGATGCGCCGCGCTCGCGCGGTGCGGGCCGCCGCCAGCAGGTGGCCGACCCCCGCGGTGGTCGCCGCCAGCGCGTCGCGCTCGGCGGCGGGTCCGGGCGGCAGCAGCGCGGTGCCGCAGGCGAGGGCCGACTCGACGGCGGCCGTGCCGTCGGCGAGCACGAGCAGCGAGGTGGTCAGCTGCTCGCCGAGGGGCCCGCTGACCGGGACGCGCACGCGGCGCGCGCCGGGGGCGGCGGCCTCCAGGACGTCGAGGAAGCCGGGGCCGCCGTCGGACAGCGGGCACAGGTCGACCTCGTCACCGGGCCGGGCGGCCAGCCAGCCGTCGGCGACGGCGCGGGCGGCCTCCGGGGCGCTGAGGGTGCCGGTGAAGCCGTCGGGGGCGACAAGGACGCGCACGCCTCAGCCCCGGCCCCGGTGGGTGCCGGCCAGGGAGGCGAGCAGCAGGGCCTCGGCGGTCAGGGCCCGGCGCAGGACGTCGAGCGAGAGCGACTCGTCGTGCCCGTGCGCGCGGGTGTCGGGGTCCTCCACGCCGGTGACGAGCACGACGGCGGAGGGGAAGGCCTCGACGAGCTCCGCGATGAAGGGGATCGACCCGCCGACCCCGGCGTGCACCACGGCACCCGGGCCGTCGAGCTCCCAGGCGCGGGCGAGGGCGGCGCGGGCGGCGTCGTAGACCGGCCCGTCCACGTCGCCGGCGAAGGCCTGTCCGGTCTCCTCCAGGGCGACCTCGACGCGGGCGCCGAACGGCGCGCTGGCGAGCAGGTGGTCGCGCAGGGCCGCGTAGGCGTCCTGCGGGGCGGTGCCGGGCGGGACGCGCAGGGAGATCCGGGCCGAGGCGCTGGCGGCGAGGGTGTTCGAGGCGCGCTCCAGCGGCGGGACGTCGACGCCGATGACCGTCAGCGCCGCCCGGTGCCACAGGCGCTGGGCCAGCGGCCCCGAGCCCACCAGGTCGACCCCGTCCAGGACCCCGGCGTCGGTGCGCAGGCGCTCCTCGGAGACGTCCGGCAGACCCGTGGCGCCCCCCGGTGCGCCCGCCGCGGCGCCGGCCGAGGACAGGCCGGGGACGGCGATGTCGCCGCTGTCGTCGCGCAGGCGGTCGAGCAGGCGCAGCAGCGCCGTCGTCGCGTCGACCACCGGGCCGCCGTACATGCCGGAGTGGACCGCGTGGTCGAGGGTCGAGACCGTCACGCGCGCGTCGACCAGTCCCCGCAGGCTGGTGGTCAGGGAGGGGACGTCCACCGACCAGTTGTCGGAGTCGGCCACGACGATGACGTCGAGCCCCGAGCCGCCGCCGAGGAGCTCGCGGTGCTCGGCGAGGAAGGCCGCGAAGGACGGCGAGCCGACCTCCTCCTCCCCCTCCACGAAGACCACCACGCCGACGCCCTCGTCGGGTCCCCAGGCGGGCAGCAGCGCGCGCAGCGCCCCGACGTGCACCATCACGCCGGCCTTGTCGTCGGAGGCGCCGCGGGCGTAGAGGCGCCCGCCGCGCTCGGTCGGCTCGAAGGCGGGCGAGGTCCAGCCCTCGTCGGTACCGGGGGGCTGGACGTCGTGGTGGGCGTAGAGGAGCACGGTGGGAGCACCGGCCGGCGCGGGCCGGCGGGCGACGACGGCGGGCGCACCGGGGGTGCCGTCCGGCCGGGGGGCCGAGAGCACGCGCACGTCGTCGAGCCCCGCCCCCCGCAGCAGCCCGGCGACGGCCTCGGCGCTCTCGGCCACGCGCGCCTGGTCGAAGGAGGCCGCCGAGACGCTGGGGATGCGCACCAGGGCCTCGAGGTCGGCGCGGACCCCGGGCAGGACCGCCGCCGCCCTCTCGACGACGCGGCTCGAGGGGTCCGAGCGGTGCTCGGTCTCGGCGGGCCCGTCGGGGCGGCCCGTGGCACTGTCTCCTGCGGCGCTGGTCATCCCACCGACGCTATCGGCCGCTCACCGGGCCCTCACCGGCGCAGCGCGAGCGCGAGGAGCCGCGGTGTCCGCCCAGCAGCAGACCGAGCGCGTCGTCGGCGGCGGCAGCAGCGCCGGCGGGGGCGGGGAGTCCACCGCCACGGTGCTGGTGGCGCTCGGCGCCAACCTCGCCGTCGCCGTCGCCAAGGGCTTCGCCGCCGTCATCACCGGGTCGGCCTCCATGGCGGCCGAGACCGCCCACTCCTTCGCGGACACGGTCAACCAGGTCCTGCTGCTGACCGCGCTCAAGGGCAGCCGCAGGCCCGCGGACCGCACCCACCCGTTCGGCTACGGCCGGGTGCGCTACTTCTGGGCGCTCCTGGCGGCCGTGTCGATCTTCGTGACCGGCGCGCTGTACTCGGCCTACGAGGGCGTGACCGCCCTGCTGAGCGAGGAGCACGAGGTCGTCTCCCCGGTCGTGAACTACGTGGTGCTGGGCGTGGCCTTCCTCCTGGAGGGGTTCTCGCTGCTCAAGGGCTACCGGCAGACCCGCACCGAGGCCGCCGAGCACGACCAGACGCTGCGGGCCTTCCTGCGCACCAGCGACGACCCCACCGCCACCACCGTCGTCTTCGAGGACAGCGCCGCGCTCATCGGGCTGGTCCTGGCGGCCGCCGGCACCGCCGTGCACCAGGTGACGGGCCAGTCGTGGGGCGACGGCATCGCCAGCCTCCTCATCGCCGCCCTCCTCGCGGCCGTGGCGCTGCGGCTGGGGCGCGCCAACAAGCGCCTGCTCACGGACGTCCAGGCCGACCCCCGCCTGGTCCGCGCCGTCCTGGTGCACCTGGGCGACGAGCCCGAGGTCGACGCCGTGGTCGACCTGCTGACCCTGACCCTCGGCACCGACCAGGTGCTCGTCTGCGCGCGGCTCGACCTGGACGACGACCTCTCCGGCGCCGAGGTCGAGCGTGCCATGGTGCGCATCGCCGCCGGCCTCGAGGAGACCTTCCTGGAGGTCGTGGAGGTCTTCCTGGAGCCCGTGCCCCGCCAGGACGAGGTCGTGCGCGAGCGCGTGCGCACCCGCTACGGCGACCGGCTGGCCCAGTACATGGTCGACGAGGCTGGGAGCTGACCCGCTCCCGGGCGGCCGGGTGCCAGCGGTCCCACCCGGTCGGCGGGGCCGTCGACCTCGCGTCTTGACCTACTCTTGGGCTGTGTTCGGACGGACGAAGGAGCCCCCCGCCGCGGCGGTGCCGGCGGAGACCGCGACGACGACGGCTGCGAAGGCCGGGGGCAAGAACCGCCCCACGCCCTCGCGGTCGGCGCAGGAGGCGGCCAACCGGCGCCCGCTCGTGCCGACCGACCGCAGGGCGGCCTCGTCGAGCTCCAAGGAGGCGCTGCGCGCCGAGAGGCGCCGCGTGCAGCTCGGCCGCATGAACGGCGAGGAGAAGTACCTCTCGGCGCGCGACCGCGGCCCGGTGAAGCGGTACGTCCGCGACGTCGTCGACTCCCGCCGCAACCTCGGCGAGCTGTTCCTGCCGTTCGTGCTGGTGCTGCTCCTGGTGCAGCTGGCGGTCGGCCAGACCGCCAACACAGCGGCCTGGCTGGCCTCCTACGCGATGCTGTACGTGGGCCTCATCGCCGTCGTCGTCGACTCGCTGCTGCTGCGCCGCCTGGTCCGCCGCAAGGTCGAGGAGCGCTTCGGCGCCGAGGCGCTCGTGCGCACCGGCGTCGTCGGCTACGCGATCATGCGCGCGCTGCAGCTGCGCCGCAGCCGCCTGCCCAAGCCGCAGGTCACCCGCGGCACGAAGGTCTGACGAGCCCGCTGCCCCCGCCGCTCACCGGCTCACTCGGCGGGGCGCAGCGGCATCGGCCCGTAGACCCGCCGCTCGTCCTCGCGCAGGACCGCGCCCTCGGCGCCGGCGGCGACGAGGGCGCGCCAGTGCTCCCCCACCCACGTCTCGGCGTCGGCCTGCGCGGAGAAGCCCTCGGCGGGCGCCCCGGGCCCGCCCTGGCCCTCCGGCAGCACCGGCTGCCCGTCGGCGTCCTCGAACGTCCAGGTCCACGTGGCCATCGCGCCACGCTAGTGCGCACCGCCCGTCCGTCGCCGCCGGCGGTGGGCAGGAGAGGATGACCGCCATGGGGTTGGGAGGCGGGCCGAGCGCGCGCGACGACTACGAGTGGGTCGACCTCGCGGCCCTGAGGCTGCGCGACCGCGCCGGGCGCCGGCAGGGCCCCCGCGCCGCGGTCCCAGCGGCGGCCGCTCCCGAGGTCCCGGCCACCGCGGCCACCCCCGCCGTGACGGCAGCCCCCGCGGAGCCCGACCACCTCGCCGACGCGCTGTGCGCGCTCCTCACCGACCGGCCCCTGTGGCTGGCCCTGCCGGTGCGCAAGGTGCTGCTGGTCGACCTCGACAACCTCCGCGCCGGTCCCGCGCGCTGGCGCGCCCGCATGGCGGCCGTGGTGTGCCTGGCGCGCCAGGCCGACACCGTGCACCTGGCCGGCCAGGCCAGCGCCGTCGAGCGCGCGCGCCCGCACCTCGCGGAGTTCGCAGCCCGCGCCGTGCCGGTGGCCGACGGCGCCGACGTCGCCGACCACGTCCTGCTCGAGGCCGCCGCGCGCGACGCCTCCGACGCCCTGGACGCCGGTGAGGACGGACCGCAGGTGCTGGTGGTCAGCAACGACGGCATCTTCGCCGCGCTCGCCGAGACCGGACCGCTGGTGGTGCTCTCCCCCGGTGTCGAGGCCCTCTCGGACCGCCTCGACGACGCCGCCACCGACGTCCTCGACCTCTACGGCCTCGAGGCCGACGTCACCGCGAGCGCGCTCGCGGGCGAGGGGTGACCGGCCGGTGAGCGCGACCCTGGTCGCCCGGGGCCTGGCCGCCGGGCACGCCGACCGCGCCCTGTTCTCGGACCTGGACCTCGTGGTGGCTCCCGGTGACGTGGTCGGCCTGGTGGGCGCGAACGGCGCTGGCAAGTCGACCCTGCTGCGGGTCCTCGCGGGCGCCGGCGACGCCGCGGAGGGGTCGGTGGCGCTGTCCCCGCCGGACGCCGTCGTGGGGTGGCTGCCCCAGGAGGTCGAGCGCAGGGCCGGTGAGACCGTCGCCGGGCACCTGGCGCGGCGCACCGGGGTCGCGGCGGCCGACGCGGCCCTCGAGGAGGCGACGGCGGCCCTGTCCGAGGGCCGGCCGGGCGCGGAGGACGCGTACTCGACGGCCTTCGACCGGTGGATGGCGCTGGGCGCGGCCGACCTCGAGGAGCGCGTCCCGGCCGTGCTGGCCGACCTGGGCCTGCACGTGCCCACCACCGCGCTCATGACGTCGCTCTCGGGCGGCCAGGCCGCACGGACGGGCCTCGCGGCGCTGCTGCTCAGCCGGTTCGACGTGCTGCTGCTCGACGAGCCCACCAACGACCTCGACCTCGACGGGCTGGCGCGGCTGGAGCGCTTCGTGGCGGAGCAGCGCGCCGGGGTGGTGCTGGTGAGCCACGACCGCGAGTTCCTCACCCGCACGGTGACGACCGTGGTCGAGCTCGACCTGGCCCAGCAGCGGGTGGGGGTCTACGGCGGCGGCTACGAGGCGTACCTGGAGGAGCGGGCGGTGGCCCGCCGCCACGCCCGCGAGGCCTACGAGCAGTACGCCGACACCCGCTCGGGGCTGGAGGAGCGCGCCCGCACCCAGCGCGCGTGGATGGACAAGGGCGTCAAGAACGCCGTCCGGAGGGCCAAGGACCCCGACAAGGTCTCGAAGGCCTTCAAGCGCGAGTCGACCGAGAAGCAGGCGGCCAAGGCCCGCCAGACCGAGCGGCGCATCGAGCGCCTCGAGGTGGTCGACGAGCCCCGCAAGGAGTGGGAGCTCCAGTACTCCATCGCGGCGGCCCCGCGCGGGTCGAGCGTGGCGGCGGTGCTCGCGGGCGCCGTCGTGCGCCGGGGCGACGGCGCGGGCGGTGGCGCGTTCCAGCTCGGGCCCGTGACCGCGCAGGTCGACGCCGGCGACCGGATCGGCATCACCGGACCGAACGGCGCGGGCAAGACGACGCTCCTGTCGGCCCTGCTCGGGCGCGCCCGGCTCGACGCCGGCACGGCCTCCCTCGGCACGAGCACGCAGGTCGGCGAGGTCGACCAGGCCCGCCGCACCCTGGCCGGCACCGCCGGGGCCGGCTCGCTGCTCGACGCCGTGCGGGCGCAGCTGGTCCCGGGCGCCGACGGCACCGCCGACGAGCTCCCCCCGGCGGAGGTCCGCACCCTGCTGGCCAAGTTCGGGCTCCGCGGCGACACCGCCCTGCGCCCCGCCGCCACCCTCTCGCCGGGCGAGCGCACGCGCGCCGCCCTGGCCGTGCTGCAGGCGCGCGGGGTCAACCTGCTGGTGCTCGACGAGCCCACGAACCACCTCGACCTGCCGGCCATCGAGCAGCTGGAGGAGGCGCTGGAGGCCTACCCCGGCACGCTGCTGCTGGTCAGCCACGACCGCCGCCTGCTCGAGCAGGTGCGCCTGACCCGCCGCTGGCACGTCGACGCCGGCCGCCTGACCGAGGCCTGAGCGAGCCACCCCGCGTGGAGCTCCTCACCGAGGTGTGGGCCCGGGCGACGGCGGTCGCGCCGCCCCTGCCCGCCAGCACGGCCCTGGTCACGGGGGTGGTCGCGCTCGCCGTCGTCCTGTGGCGGCCGTCGTGGCGGACCGCCCGCACCGTGCTGGTGCTGGCGCACGAGGGCGGCCACGGCCTCGTGGCCGCCCTCGCCGGGCGGCGCCTGCGCGGCATCCGGCTGCACCCCGACGCGTCCGCCGTCACCGTCTCCGTCGGGCCCGCGCGCGGCGCCGGGGTGGTCGCGGTCCTGCTCGCCGGCTACCCCGCACCGGCGCTCGTGGGCCTGGGCGCTGCCGCCCTGCTGGCGGTGCACCGGCCCGCCGCGGTGCTCTGGGCGGTGCTCCTGGCGCTGGCGCTCCTGGCCGCCCAGGTGCGCGGCTGGCGCGCGGTCGGAGCGCTGGTGGCGGCCCTGGTCCCCGCGCTGGCCGTCACCTGGTGGGCTCCCGCGGGGGTGCAGCAGGTGGCGGCCGCCCTGCTCGCCTGGGTGCTCCTGCTGGGGGCGCCGCGGGGCGTGGCCGAGCTGGCGCGCTCGCGGCGCGGCGGCCGCTCCCCCGGCAGCGACGCCGACCAGCTCGGGCGCCTGACGGGCGTCCCGCCGGTGCTGTGGGTGGGGGTCTTCTGGCTGGTCACCGCCGCCGCGGCGGTGGTGGGCGGCGCGTGGCTGCTCGACCAGCCGCTCCCCCTCCCGGGCTGAGCGGCCGGCCGGGGGTCAGGAGCGGCTGTTGTCCGGCACGAAGGGCGGGCGCACGACCTGCACCGGCAGCGGGCGCCCGCGGACGTCGACGACGAGCTCGTCGCCCTCGGCGATGCCGGCGCGCGCGTCGAGGAGCGCGAGCGCCACCCCCTGCTGCAGCACCGGGGAGAAGGTCCCGGAGGTGGTGGTGCCCACCACGCCGTCCGCGGCGGTCACGCCGTCGGGCAGGCCCGCGGTGCGCACCTGCATCCCGGCGCGCGGCACGCCGCGCCCCAGGGCCAGCAGGCCCCACAGGAGGCGGTCGGGGCCGGCCCCGCGCTCGGCGAGCAGCGCCTCGCGCCCCGTGAACGACTCCTTGCCCCACCCCACGGCCCAGCCGAGGCGCGCCTGGAGCGGGGTGGTGTCCGTCGACAGCTCGTGCCCGTGGAGGGGGTAGCCGACCTCGGTGCGGAGGGTGTCGCGGGCGCCGAGGCCGCAGGGCAGCCCGTCGAGGGGGTCGGCGGCCTCCAGGAGGGCGTCCCACAGCTCGGCGGTGTCGTCCCAGCGGGGCAGCAGCTCGTAGCCGCGCTCCCCGGTGTACCCGGTGCGGCAGACGACGACCGGCAGACCCCGCCAGGTCGCGTCGACGAACGCACCCCGGTCCATCCCCGCCGGCAGGCCCACGGCGTCGAGCAGGTCGTCGCTGCGCGGCCCCTGCACGGCCAGGACGCCGAGCTGGTCGTGCTGGTCCTCGACGACGACGCCGTCGAGGCCCTTCCGCCGCGCCGCGGCGCGCACCGCGTCGGCGACGGCGGCGGCGTTGGCGGCGTTCGGGACCAGGAGCAGCTCGTCACCCGCAGCGCTGCCGTCCGCGCTGCCGTCCGCGCTGCCCCCGTGGTCCGCGCGGCGCAGGTAGACGATGAGGTCGTCGACCACGCCGCCGCGCTCGTCGCAGCACAGCGAGTACTGGGAGCGCCCGGGCACGAGGCGGTGGACGTCGGCGGTGAGGGCCTCGCCGACGGCGGCCAGCGCGCCCGGACCCGTCACGCCCAGCTTGCCGAGGTGGCTGACGTCGAAGACGCCGACGGCCCCGCGGACCGCGGTGTGCTCGCGCACGACGCCGCCGCCGGGGTGCTCCAGGGGCATCGACCAGCCGGCGAAGGCCGCCAGGCGGGCCCCGGTGCCGGTGTGCCGGGCGTGCAGGGGGCCCTCGCGCAGGGCCTGGTGGGCGTCGCTCACCCCGGCGACCGTAGCCGAGGCGGACGCCGGTGGGCGGGGTGGGCAGCGGGGTGGGCAGCGGGGCTGGCCCTGCCGACGGGCCGCTGACGACCTAGGCTCGCCAGGCGTGACAGACCTGCGCGCCACCACGACCTCCCCCGCCCGCGTCAGGGCCGACGCCCTCGTCGTCGCCGTGGCCCCCGGTCCGGAGCTGCTCGGCGCCGCGGCGCTGCCGAAGGGGCTGCGCAGCGCGCTGTCCCCCGCGGCCCTCACGGCCCTCGGCGCCACGGGCAAGGCCGACCAGGTGCTGCGCATCCCGTCGGGCGGTGCCCTCGCCGCCGGCGTCGTGGTGCTCACCGGCACCGGGCCGCTGACCGGCGCTGCGCCGTCGGCCGAGCAGCTGCGCCGGGCCGCGGGAGCAGCGGTGCGCACCTTGGCCGGCACGTCGTCTGTGGCCCTGGCCCTGCCCGCCGACGACGCCGACAGCGCCGTCGCGGTCGCCGAGGGCGCCCTGCTGGGGGCGTACGCCTACCGCGCCCAGCGGTCCCGGACCGCCGGGGCGACCGCCCTGCCGGTCGCCGACGTGCAGGTGGTCACGCCGCTGGCCCGCGACCGGGCGGTGTCCGCGCGCGTCCAGCGCGCCGCCGTCCTCGCCGACGCCGTCTCCTCCACCCGCGACCTCGTGAACGCCCCGCCGAACGAGCTCTACCCCGAGTCCTTCGCGCAGGCCGCCCGCGACGCCGTCCGCGGCACCGGCGCCACCGTCACCGTGCTCGACGAGCGGGCGCTCGCCGCCGGCGGCTACGGCGGCATCCTGGGCGTCGGCCAGGGCTCCGAGCGGCCCCCGCGCCTCGTGCGCGTCGAGCACTCCCCGAAGCGCGGCGGCCGGGTGCCGCACCTGGCGCTGGTCGGCAAGGGCATCACCTTCGACTCCGGCGGCCTGTCCCTCAAGCCGGCCGGCGGCATGGTCACCATGAAGTGCGACATGGCCGGCGCCGCTGCCGTGCTGGCCGCGGTGGTCGCCGCAGCGCGGCTCGACCTGCCCGTGCGGGTGACCGGGTGGCTGGCCCTGGCGGAGAACATGCCCTCGGGCACCGCGCAGCGCCCCTCCGACGTGCTCACCACCCTCGGCGGGCGCACCGTCGAGGTGCTGAACACCGACGCCGAGGGCCGCCTGGTCCTCGCCGACGCGCTCGTCGCCGCCTGCGAGGAGGGCCCCGACGCCGTCGTCGACGTCGCCACCCTCACCGGCGCCCAGGTGGTGGCCCTCGGCACGCGCGTCAGCGCGGTCATGGGTGACGAGGCCCTGCGCGACCGGGTGCTCGCCGCCGCCGAGCGCGCGGGCGAGCAGTTCTGGCCGATGCCCCTGCCCGAGGAGCTGCGCGCCAGCCTCGACTCCCCCGTCGCCGACATCGCCAACATCGGCGACCGCAACGGCGGCATGCTCGTGGCCGGGCTGTTCCTGCGCGAGTTCCTGCCCGGCCGCGCCGGCAACCCCGGTGCCGAGGTCCCGTGGGCCCACCTCGACGTCGCCGGGCCCGCGTTCAACGAGCAGGGCCCGCACGGCTACACGGGCAAGGGCGGCACGGGCGTCCCCGTGCGGACCCTCGTGGCCCTCGCCGAGGACCTCGCGCAGCGCTGATGGGCCTGCAGCTGCCCAAGCACCCGGCTCAGCCGCTGGCGGGGGCCAGCGCGCTGGTCACCGGCGGTGCCAGCGGGATCGGCCAGGCGGTCGCCCTCGCGCTCGCGGCCGCGGGTGCCCGGGTGCACGTCGCCGACCTCGCCGACGGGGGCGGGCGCGCCACCGCCGCGGTCACCGGGGGCCTGGCCCTGCCCACCGACGTGACCGACCCGCGCGCCGTCGAGGCCGCCGTCGACGCGGTGGTCGCCGCCGACGGCGTGATCGACGTGCTCGTCAACAACGCGGGGACCTGCGACAACACGGCCAGCCTCGAGGTGCTCGACGAGGAGTGGCGCCGCGTCTTCGCGCTCAACGTCGACGCCGTCTTCTGGGGCTGCCGGGCCGCCGGGCGCCACATGGTGGCGCGCGGCTCCGGCGCGATCGTCAACACCGCGTCGATGAGCGCGCGGATCGTGAACCGCCCGCTCCCGCAGGCCTCCTACAACGCCTCGAAGGCGGCGGTGGTGCAGCTCACCCGGAGCCTGGCCGCGGAGTGGGCCCCGCACGGGGTGCGGGTCAACAGCGTCTCGCCGGGGTACACGGCCACGCCGATGACCAGGGCGGCCCTCGCCGACGAGGGGCTGCGCCGCACGTGGGAGTCGCACACCCCGATGGGCCGGGTGGCGCGCCCCGAGGAGGTCGCCGCGGCCGTGGTGCACCTCGCGGGGCCGGCGTCCTCGTTCACCACGGGCACGGACCTGCTGGTCGACGGCGGCTACACCGCCTGGTGAGGGGCGGGCGCCGCGGGCGGGGTCAGACGGCGGGCTGGGAGCCCGCGCCGCCCTCCTCGCGCCGCCTGCGCGCCGTCCACTCGCGCATCCGCTGCGGGTAGCCGGTGAGGTTCACGTCGTAGACGGGGATGCCGGTGCGGCGGGCGAAGTCGCGCGCGGTGGCCGGGTCGGGCACGCGCCGCCGGGTCCACTCGCCGTCGGTGGCGACCAGGAGCAGCGTGGTCGGTGTGACGTTGGTCGCGGGCTCCACGTAGGCCTCGACACCGGTGCGGCTGGCGGCGAACTCGGACAGGTGCGCGGAGTCCTGGCCGGTGGCCGGACGGTCGCCGGAGGGCCGGCGCGACGCGCGGCGGCCCAGCCCCAGGCGCTTGAGGAGACCCACGGGGCACAGGTTAGTGGCGTCTGGGAGAGTGGATCCCTGCGCCGGTGGCAGAGGCCCTGGCGCGCCGCAGCAGGCTGAGCGTGGAGGTGGCTCCTGGTGACCGAGTCCTCGGACGGACAGGTCTACGACGTCGTGATCCTGGGCGGAGGCAGCGGGGGGTACGCCGCGGCGTTCCGCGCCGCCGAGCTCGGCCTCAGCGTCGCCCTCGTGGAGAAGGACAAGCTGGGCGGCACGTGCCTGCACCGCGGGTGCATCCCGACCAAGGCGCTGCTCCACGCCGCGGAGGTGGCCGACGCCACCCGCGAGAGCGCGCAGTTCGGCGTGAGGGCGACCTTCGAGGGCATCGACATGCCCGCGGTCAACAAGTACAAGGACGGCACGATCAGCCGCCTGTACAAGGGCCTGCAGGGCCTGGCCAAGGCGCACAAGCTCACGATGGTCGAGGGCGAGGGCAAGCTCGTCGCCAAGGACGTCGTCGAGGTGGCCGGCAAGCAGTACAGGGGCCGCAACGTGGTGCTGGCGACCGGCTCCTACTCCCGCTCACTGCCCGGCCTGGAGGTCGGCGGCCGCGTCATCACCAGCGAGACCGCGCTCGGACTCGACCACGTGCCCGACAGCGTGATCATCCTGGGCGGCGGCGTCATCGGCGTCGAGTTCGCCAGCGCCTGGAAGTCGTTCGGCGCCGACGTCACCATCGTCGAGGCCCTGCCCCGCCTGGTCCCCGTCGAGGACGAGGCCGCGAGCAAGGCCCTCGAGAAGGCCTTCCGCAAGCGCAAGATCGGCTTCAAGACGGGTGTGCGCTTCTCGGGCGTCACCCAGGACGACTCCGGCGTCACGGTGTCCCTGGAGTCCGGCGAGGAGCTGCGGGCCGACTACCTGCTCGTGGCCGTCGGCCGCGGTCCGGTCACCCAGGGGCTGGGCTACGAGGAGCAGGGCGTCACGATCGACCGCGGCTTCGTCATCGCCGACGAGCGCCTGCGCACCGGTGTCGACGGCCTCTACGCCGTCGGTGACATCGTCCCCGGCCTGCAGCTCGCCCACCGCGGGTTCGCGCACGGGGTCTTCGTCGCCGAGGAGATCGCGGGGCTCAACCCCGTGCCCGTCGTCGACTCGGGCATCCCCCGCGTCACCTACTGCGACCCGGAGATCGCCTCCGTCGGCCTGTCGCAGAAGCAGGCCGAGGAGGCCTACGGCGCCGACCAGGTCGAGGTGCTCGACTACAACCTCGGCGGCAACGGCAAGAGCCAGATCCTCGGCACGCAGGGCTTCGTCAAGCTCATCCGCCGCAAGGACGGGCCGGTCGTCGGCTTCGTCGCCGTCGGCGCCCGCATGGGCGAGCAGGTGGGCGAGGCCCAGCTGATCGTCAACTGGGAGGCCTTCCCCGAGGAGGTCGCCCAGCTCGTGCACGCCCACCCGACGCAGAACGAGGCCCTGGGCGAGGCGCACCTCGCGCTCGCCGGCAAGCCCCTGCACTCCCACGCCTGATCGACCGAGGAGAACGAACGATGCCGTCCGTCCAGATGCCGGCTCTCGGCGAGAGCGTCACCGAGGGCACCGTCACCCGCTGGCTCAAGAACGTCGGTGACACCGTCGAGGTCGACGAGCCCCTGCTCGAGGTCTCCACCGACAAGGTCGACACCGAGATCCCCTCGCCCGTCGCGGGCACCCTGACCGAGATCCTGGTCCAGGAGGACGAGACCGTCGAGGTCGGCGCCGACCTGGCCGTCATCGGCGACGCCGACGACGCCGGCTCCGGCTCCTCGCAGGCCGAGGCTCCGAAGCAGGAGGAGGCCCCGAAGCAGGAGGAGGCCCCGAAGGCCGAGGCCCCGCAGCAGGAGGCCCCGAAGCCCTCCGGCGGCTCGGGCGGCTCGTCCTCGGGCGGCGACACCTCGCCCGTCACCATGCCGGCTCTCGGCGAGAGCGTCACCGAGGGCACCGTCACCCGCTGGCTCAAGAACGTCGGCGACACCGTCGAGGTCGACGAGCCCCTGCTCGAGGTCTCCACCGACAAGGTCGACACCGAGATCCCCTCGCCCGTCGCGGGGACCCTGGTCGAGATCCTCGTCGCCGAGGACGAGACCGTCGAGGTCGGCGCGAAGCTGGCCCTGGTCGGCTCGGGCTCCGCGGGCGGCTCCTCCGACAGCGGCTCCTCCGACAGCGGCTCGTCGGGGTCGTCCGACGGCGAGGACCGCGCCGCGGGCTCCCTGGCCGACGAGGTCGAGGAGCGCGAGAAGGCCGCCGAGGAGTCCCTCGGCGCCGCCGAGCGCGACCAGGCCGAGACCTCGCAGAGCTCGTCGTCGGGTGACGACGTCCCCGAGCGCCAGGTCGCCGACGAGGCCCCCGCCAGCGCCAGCGGCGCCGAGCAGGCCTCGGAGGACTACAACTCCCCGGCCAAGCAGACCGGCGGCCCCGTCACGCCCCCCGTCGACCCGGGCAAGACCGCTCCCGCGGCCCCGGCCGACGTGTCGGCCTACGTGACCCCGCTGGTGCGCAAGCTCGCGGCGTCCGAGGGCGTCGACCTGTCGAGCGTCACGGGTACCGGCGTCGGTGGGCGCATCCGCAAGGAGGACGTCCTGAAGGCGGCCGAGGCCGCGAAGGAGGCCGCCGCCGAGGCCGCGAAGCCCGCTGCGGCTCCGGCGTCGTCCGGCGCGTCCGCGCCGAAGGCGCCCGCTCCCGTGCAGGTGTCCGCCAAGCGCGGCACCACCGAGAAGATGAGCCGCCTGCGCAAGGTCATCGCCGCGCGCATGGTCGAGTCGCTGCAGGTCTCCGCGCAGCTCACGACGGCCGTCGAGGTCGACGTGACGCGCATCGCGAAGCTGCGCGAGCGCGCCAAGGACGCCTTCAAGGCGCGCGAGGGCGCCTCGCTGAGCTACCTGCCGTTCATCACGCTGGCCTCCGTCGAGGCGCTGAAGCAGTTCCCGCAGGTCAACGCCAGCATCGACGGCGACTCGATCGTCTACCACGCCGAGGAGAACGTCGGCATCGCCGTCGACACCGAGCGCGGGCTGCTCGTCCCGGTCATCAAGGACGCCGGCGACCTCAACCTCGCCGGGATCGCCCGCAAGATCGGTGACCTCGCCAAGCGCACCCGCGACAACAAGGTGACGCCGGACGAGCTGGGTGGTGGCACGTTCACCATCACGAACACCGGCAGCCGCGGCGCCCTGTTCGACACGCCGATCATCAACCAGCCGCAGGTCGCCATCCTCGGCACCGGCGCTGTGGTCAAGCGCCCCGCGGTCATCACCGGCCCGGACGGCGACGACGTGATCGCGGTCCGCTCGATGATGTACCTGGCGCTGTCGTACGACCACCGCCTGGTCGACGGCGCCGACGCCGCCCGCTTCCTCACCGCGCTGAAGGCGCGCCTCGAGGACGGCGCGTTCGAGGCCGAGCTCGGTCTCTGACGCGCCCATGAGGATCGTCGCCGCCGGGGCCTCCGGCATGATCGGTGAGCCGCTCGTCCGGTGGTGGCGGTCCGCGGGGCACGACGTGGTCAGGCTCGTGCGCCGGGCTCCCACCGCACCCGGTGAGGTGCAGTGGGACCCGGCGTCCGGCCGGCTCGACCCGGCCCAGTTGGGCCGGGTCGACGCGGCGGTCAACCTGGCCGGTGCCGGTGTGGGCGACCGCCGCTGGAACGACGAGTACAAGCGGACGGTCGTCGAGTCGCGCACGTCGTCCACCGCGACGCTCGCGCGGGCCCTGGCCCAGCTCGAGGAGCCCCCGCGCGTGCTGCTGCAGGGCAGCGCCAGCGGTTTCTACGGAGACCGGGGCGAGGAGGTGCTCGACGAGTCCTCCACCTCCGGGGAGGAGTTCCTCGCGGGGGTCTGCGTGGCGTGGGAAGCGGCGGCCGCTCCGGCCCGCGCCGCCGGGATCCGGACGGTCTCGCTGCGGACCGGGCTGGTGATGGCCGCCAGCGGGGGGGCCTTCGGGCCCCTGCTGCCGCTGGTCAAGCTGGGCCTGGGCGGACCGCTCGGTGACGGCCGCGCCTGGTGGTCGTGGATCACCCTCGAGGACGAGCTGCGCGCCATCGACCACCTGCTCCACGCCGACGTCTCGGGCCCGGTGAACCTGGTGGCCCCCGAGCCGGGCCGCAACGGCGACCTCATCGCCGCCCTCGCCAAGGCGCACCACCGACCCTCGCTGCTGCCCGTCCCTCGCTTCGCGCTCACGGCGGCGGTCGGCGAGTTCGCCGAGGAGATCCTGTCGAGCCGCCGGGTGCTGCCGAAGGCCCTCCTGGACAGCGGCTTCGAGTTCCACCACCCCGATGCCGCCTCCGCGGTCCGCTGGACGCGGGCCGAGGGCTCCCGCTCCTAGCGCCCCCTGCAGCTCACGCGGCGTCGGCGACCTTCCAGGCGCCGGCGTCGCGCCGCAGCAGGAGCCGCGAGGTCACCGGCGCTCCCGCCGCGACCTCGTGGACCCCGTCTGCTGCCACGACGCGGTGCGCCGAGGCGGCGCTCACCACCTCGACCCACGTGCCGGTCTCCGTGGTGCGACCGACCTCCGCGGTCCTCACCTCGACGTCCAGGCCCTCGACCCGGCCGGCCAGCGAGGCGATCAGGGCGCTGTCGCGCTGGGCGGCCGGAGAGCCCGGCACGTCGACAGCTGCCAGGAGCGCGGCGTCACCGGCGCTGATGGCGGCGACCCGGAGGTCGGACAGGGCTGCGACGGCGGCGGCCGGGTCGTCACCGGTGAGCCGCTCGTCGAGCGGCTCACCGGTGCTGCGCGAGGCCCCCTCGGAGTCACCGGTGGCGCGGGCGGCCACCAGGGGCTCCGCGACGAGCGCCGGCACCGCCGCCGTCGGTCCCCCGGCGCCGGGCAGCGCTCCCGCCGCGGCCACCGCTCCCAGCACGAGGACCGCTCCGGTCAGCGGCGCCAGCGCCCACCGCTCCGGGTGCCGGGCCCACCGGGCGCGCCACCGGCCCCGGCGCGCCGAGCGCTCCACCGGCCCGAGGTCCACCGCCGACCGGTCCCTGCTCGTGCGGAGCGACCGCAGCGCGTCGACGTCCAGCGGCTCGGCGGCGGCCAGCTCCCAGCAGGCGGCGGCCAGCTGACCCGCGGAGGGGCGGGCCGGCCGGTCCGGGAGGGCCGCCCCGCGCAGGACGTCGCGCAGCTGCTCGTCCACTGCGCCGCCGCCGTCCCTCAGGGCGCTCATGCCCAGGCGCGCGAGCGCCAGCACGTCGTCGCCCGCCCGAGGGTCCGCGGGACCGTTCGACCGCAGCTCGCGGCGCCGGGCCTCGGCCCGCCCCCTGGGCGAGGGTCGCGCCGCACCCCAGCCGAGCAGCACCGGCATGCCGCGCTCGTCGACCAGCACGGCGCCGGCGCAGACCTCCCCGTGAACCAGGCCCTCGTCGTGCAGGGCCGCCAGAGCGCTGCCGAGGCCCGCCACGAGCGTCACGACCTGCCCCGCGGACAGGGACCCACCACCGACGAGCAGGTCGGCGAGCGCCCCCACCACCGGCCCGAGCACCTGCACGGCCCCCTCGCGGCAGCGGACCACCTGCAGCAGCGGCACCAGGTGGGGGTGCGGCAGCGCGCGGCGGCGGGTCGCCTCGTCGAGGGCGGCCAGCGGGGCGCCGGTGCCGCTCGCCGGGCGGACGCGCTGCACCACGACGCTCCGGTCGTGCTCGTCGACGGCCCACCAGGCGACCGGCCGCCCCGGCACCCCGGGCGCCACGGGCGCCCCCACGACCAGGCCGGGCACCTCGGGTGCGGAAGGGCCCGCCGGGTCGCGGCGGCTGCGGTCTCGGACGATCACCGGGACACCCTGGCGCGGGGGCGTCCTCCCCCGCTGGTGGCGGCTCCGCCCCTGTGGACGGCCGAGCGGTGGGTCCGCCGGCCAGCCGTCCCGGCGGTCGTCGGAGGGCCGGTGCCACCGTCCGCGGGTAGCGTCGCCGGGGTGTCGACCGGTGATCACCGCGGGAGCAGCAGGGCCGGTGGCGGCGCCGACGTCGTCGTCGTGGGGGCCGGGCTGGCGGGTCTGGCGTGCGCCCTGCGGCTGGCCGGGGCCGGTGTGGGAGTCCTGGTGCTCGAGGCCGACGACGGGCCCGGCGGGCGGGTCCGCACCGACGCCGCCGGGGACCTCCGCCTCGACCGGGGCTTCCAGCTGGTCAACCCCGCCTACCCGGCGCTGCGCCGGGTGCTGGGTCCCAGCGGGATGGACGAGCTCGCCCTGCGCTCCTTCGGCGCCGGTGCGGCGGTGGCGGTCGCCTCCTCCCGCGGTCCGCGCCACCACGTGCTCGCCGACCCGCGGCGGATGCCCTCGGCTGCGCTCAGCTCGGCGCTGGCACCCCTGGGCTCCCCGCGCGAGAAGGCCGCGTTCCTCGCCTGGGCGCTGCGGGCCGCCACCGCCGACCCGCACGCCGTCCGCGACGGCGCCGACGAGCCGCTGTCCAGCGCCCTCGAGCGCGCCGGTGTGCGGGGCAGGCTCCGCACCGGGGTGGTCGACCCGTTCCTCGCGGGCGTGCTCGGCGACGACGAGGGCCGCACCTCGGCGTCGTTCGCGCGGCTGGTGGTCCGCTCGTTCGTGAAGGGGACCCCGGGGGTGCCGGCCGGCGGGGTCCAGGCCCTGCCCGACCTGCTCGCCCGCCGCCTCGCGAGCGCACCCGGCGCTGAGCTGCGGTGCTCCTCCCCCGTGCGCGGGGTGGCCGCGCGCGCCGGCGGGGTCCGCGTCCGCACGGACGACGGCGAGGTGGCGGCCCGCGCCGTCGTCGTCGCCACGGACGCCGCGGTGGCGTCCGAGCTGCTGCCGGGTCTGGAGGTGCCGGGGCAGCGGGGCCTGACCACGTTCTGGTTCGAGGCCCCGGAGGCGCCCGCTCCCGGGCGGCGGGCGCAGCTGCTGCACCTCGACGGCGAGCGGCGCGGTCCGGTGGTCAACTCGGCCCTGATGAGCGCGGTCGCCCCCGGCTACGCCCCGACCGGTCGGCACCTGGTGGCCGCCACCGTGCTGGGCACCCCCGACCCGGCGGCCAGCGAGCCGGTGGTGCGCCGCCAGCTCGGCCCGCTGTGGGGCGCGCCCACCGCCGCCTGGGAGCTGGTGGGCGTCACCCCCGTGCCGCGCGCCCTGCCCGCGCTGCTCCCGCCGCTGCGCGCGCGGCAGGACCCCGCGCTGGGCGACGGCGTCTTCGTGGCCGGCGACCACCGCGACACGGCCAGCCAGCAAGGTGCGCTGACGTCGGGGCGCCGCGCTGCCGGGGCCGTGCTGGCCCACCTCGGGGTCTGAGCCGCTCGGGAGCCGCCTCCCGGCGCCGACCTACCCTGGTGGGGTGGAGCTGCACGTCGAGCGCGCCGGGGGCGTCGGTGAGGGCGGGCTTGTCGAGTACCTCGCCGGGTGGGAGCTGCAGCGCCGGCTGCACGCCGACGTCGTCGCCGGGCGGCGCCCGGGCACCCTGGTGCTGCTCGAGCACCCGCCCGTCTACACCGCCGGCAAGCTCACCGAGCCCGCGGACCGCCCCCTCGACGGGACGCCGGTGGTCGACGTCGACCGCGGCGGCCGCATCACCTGGCACGGACCGGGGCAGCTGGTGGGGTACCCGGTGGTCGCGCTGGAGGGCCGGCTCGACGTGGTCAAGCACGTCCGTCGGGTGGAGGAGCTGCTCATCGCGGTGTGCGCCGACCTCGGCGTCGCGGCGCAGCGCGTCAAGGGGCGCAGCGGCGTGTGGGTCGCCGCCGACGCCCCCGGCGAGGGCCTGCGCCCCGACCGCAAGGTCGCGGCGATCGGCATCCGCGTGGCCCAGGGCGTGACCATGCACGGGTTCGCCCTGAACTGCGACAACGACCTCTCCGCCTACGGTGCGATCGTGCCGTGCGGCATCGCCGACGCGGGGGTCACCACGCTGGCGGCCGAGCTCGGGCGCGACGTCACCACCGCCGAGGTGCTGCCGCTGGTGGAGCGGCACGCCCAGCTGCTCGACCCGGCCCGCGAGCCGGGCACCGACGCCGCCCCCGCCTGAGGCCCGCCACCTCCCCGGGCGGACCTCAGCCGCGCAGACCGAGCAGGTCGCCCAGGAGCGGCGCGAGCACCAGGGACAGCAGGAGCGCCCAGCCGCCGGTGAGCCGCCGCGCCGGACGGCGAGGGACCGGCACCCCGGGGGTCGGTCCCGCCAGGAGGAGGAATGCGACCACGCCCCCGGGCACCCAGCTGACCCAGAACCAGGCCCAGCGCGTCGCCCGCCACGGTGCGGGACCGTGGACGAGCAGGCCCAGCCAGCAGGCCCAGCCCAGCAGCAGCGAGACGGTGACGGCCGCGGGGAAGGGCATGACGCGTCCCCAGAACGACGCCGACCCGTCGAAGCTGCCGGACGCGCGCTCCACCCGCAGACCGGGGGCGAGCGCCTGCAGCTCCTCGCCGGCGTCGCGCTCGATGGTCGTCGGCGGGGCGGAGACCCAGTCGACGTTCGCGGTCGGCGGGACCACGGTCACCTCTGCACGCCGCTGGACCAGGCCCTCGCGCCACGTGACCTGCTGCCTGCGCTGGAGACTGCCGTCGTCGGGGGCGCTGGCCACGCGCACGTCCGCCACGGCGCCGGAGGAGACGGCCGCCTGCACCTCGGTCCACGACGCCGGGCGGGCGCCGACGACGAGCGCCACGACCACCAGCACCACGTACCCGGTGGCCAGGCACCAGCGCCAGACGTCGTACCCGGTCCGGGTGCGGGGCGCTCGAGGGGTGCGGCGCAGGTCGCCGTCCTCGGCGCGGGGCTGCACCCGGACGGATGGCGGGGTCGTCACGCGCGGACGCTAGACCCGTGGCGCACCGGACGTCCATGATCACGGACGGGGGTGGCGGGCCGGTCGTCGCAGGTTGAGACGGTGGCTGGCGGGTGGCCCCGCACCTGGACAGGGTGGGCGCACGACCCCTCCGGCGCACCGGCCGGCGGGACCTCGACGAGGAGGAGCGCCGTGAAGGCCCTGCGCGTGCACGAGTACAACAAGCCGCCGTCGCTGGACGAGGTCGCCGAGCCCGAGGTCAGGGGCCCCTGGGACGTCGTCGTCGACGTCGGCGCCGCCGGGCTGTGCCGCACGGACCTGCACATCCTCGAGGGTCAGTGGGAGGCGATCCAGCACCCGCCCCTGCCGTACGTCGTCGGCCACGAGAACGCGGGCACCGTGCGGGCGGTCGGCTCGGCCGTCTCCAACGTCGCCCCGGGCGACCTGGTGATCATGCACCCGCTGGTCACCTGCGGGCTGTGCCTGCCCTGCCGCAACGGGCAGGACGCGCACTGCGAGAGCGCGACGTTCCCGGGTCTCAACGTCGACGGCGGCATGGCGGAGCAGATGCTCACCAACGCCCGCTCCGTGGTGAAGCTCGACTCCGGCCTGGCCCCGGCGGACGTGGCTGCGCTCGCCGACGCCGGCGTCACCGCCTACCACGCGGTGCGCAAGGCCGCGGGCGTCCTCTTCCCGGGCACGCACGCCGTGGTCGTCGGCGCCGGCGGCCTCGGGCACATCGGCATCCAGACCCTGGCCGCGATCACGAGCGCGCAGATCACGGTGGTCGACCGCAACGAGGCCGCCCTCGAGCTGGCCAGGAGCATCGGCGCGCACCACACGGTGCTGGCCAGCAGCGACGCCGAGGTCGAGAAGGCCGTGCTCGACGCCACCGACGGCGGCGCGCACGTGCTGTTCGACTTCGTCGGCGAGCACGGCGCGGAGCTGCTGGCGCCCAAGCTGCTCCGCAACCGCGGACAGCACTACGTCATCGGCTACGGCGGCGAGGTCCGCCTGCCGACCATCGAGGCGGTCATCCGCGAGATCAGCGTGGTCGGCAACCTCGTGGGCACCTACCAGGACCTGGTGGAGCTCATGGCGCTGACCGCCCAGGGCCGGGTGACGCTGCACACGAAGAAGTACCCGCTCGACGCGGCGCTCGACGCCATCCACGACCTCGAGAGCGGGGCCATCCGCGGTCGCGGGATCCTCATCCCCTGACCCCACCCGGAGCTCCCGTGATCATGGGCTTCCTGGGCTCCCCTGCGTCCGGGAAGCCCATGATCACGGGCGGGGGACCTCGATGCCGTAGCTGCTGATGCGGCGGTAGACGGTCGCCCGGGAGATGCCGAGGCGGGCGGCGGCCTGCGCCACGGACGTCCCCGGCACCGCGAGCGCCTTGACGATCTCGTCGCGCTCGAGCGCCTCAAGGCGCGACAGCTGGCGCCGCCCGTGGGCGACCACGTCGGCCGGCAGGTGGCGCACGTCGATGACGTCCGTGCGCGCCGAGGCCGCCTGCACCACCGCCCGCAGCTGGGTCGCGCCCCCCGGCCACGCCGCAGACCGCAGCGCCTGAGCGGCCGCGGGGGTGATCGCGACGTCCCGGTGGCGGTGGGCGCGCGCGAAGTGCTCGGCGAGCGGGACGACGTCGTCGGGCCGGTCGCGCAGGGTCGGCACCTCGACGACGGCGTCGACCAGGCCCGCCAGCTGCGGGGGCAGGAGCGCGGCGTCGTGCTCGGCGAGCACGAAGGGCTGGGGCGCCGGCCGGTCGCCGGTCGGCCGGCGGGCCCCGGCGAGGAGCGCGGCGAGGGTGTCGGCGCCCCACGCCGGCAGGTCGGAGGCGCCGGAGACGACGATGCACGCGTCGTCCTCCTTCAGCACGGGCGTCCAGGCGGCGAGCCACGGCTCGGCCTGGTCCGGGGCGGGCGCGCGGGCGGCCAGGAGCGTCCCGCGCAGCCCCGCGGCGCGGCGCGCGGAGGCGACCAGGGCCGTCTTGCCGGCTCCGGGCTCCCCCGAGAGCACCACCGAGCGGCCGGCGAGCAGGAGCTCGGCCAGCTGCTGCACCGCGGACCGCCAGGCGGCGGAGGTGCACGGGTCGGCCGGGCCCGCGGCGCGGCTGGGGAGCACCCGGTAGACCTGCCCGCGGGGAGCCGCACCGGTGACGGCGGTGCTGGTCGCGCTGCTGGTGACGGCGCCGGTGGCGAGACCTGCCGCGCCCCGCCCGGGAGCACCGCCGCCACGGGCGAGCATCAGCGCCGAGGTGCTGCGCGCCGCCGTCGTCGCCAGCGCGAGCAGCAGCCCCGAGGACGTGGTCGACCAGGTGGTGAGGTTGACCGTGCCGGCGATGTCACCGGTGCGCGGGTCGAGGACGGGGGCGGCGGCGCAGGTGTACTCGCGCAGCGCCTCGACGTAGTGCTCGGCACCGCGGACCAGGCTGGGTGCGCGGTCGGCCAGGGCGAGCGCGAGGCCGTTGGTGCCGGCGTGGGCCTCGGCGTAGGAGAACCCCGGGGCGAGGTGCACGCGGTCGAGGGAGCGGTGCATGGCGGCGTCGTCGAGGAAGCGCTGCAGCACCAGGCCGGTGGCGTCGGTGAGCATCACGCCCACGGGCTCGCCGGCGAGGGTGGAGCGCAGGTCTCCCAGCACTGTGCGGCCCGACTCCACGAAGAGCGGGTCGACGTCGACGGCGCCGGTGTAGACCGGCGGCACCTCGTCGGGGGGCACCGCGAGGTGCTCGCAGCGCGCCCACGACGCGCGCAGGCGCAGCGACGGCTCGACCGACGTTCCCGGACCCACAGCCCACCCCCGCCACCGGGGCAGCGCTGCTCCGGACACCGGAAGCGTAAGCCCGGGGGGCGCCGCCCGTCTCACAGTGAGACGGCGCACCCCTGGGACGCGGGCGCGGAGGGTGCGACCTTCGTGGAGGAGCGACGACGCACCACCTCGACGAGGAGGCACCGTGTACAGCAAGGACGGCACCGACTACTTCATCCTCGACGCGCACATCGCGCTGTGGGACGCCCGCCCGGAGAACCTCAAGAACATCCACGGCAAGCAGTTCATCGACTGCTTCTACGACTACCACCGCAACCTCTCGCCGGAGAGCGAGCACTGGTCCTACGACCAGTACCTCTACTACTCCGACCGCCTCATGAAGGACCTGTTCGAGGACGGGTACGTCGACCACGCCATCTTCCAGCCGGCGATCCTCGGCGAGTTCTACACGAACGGGTTCGGGCAGACCGAGGAGGCCCTCGCCCTCGCGAAGGCGCACCCCGACAAGCTCACGTACAACCACGCCTTCGACCCCCGCTTCGAGGCCAAGGGCCTGGAGCAGCTGCGCCGCGACGCGGAGCGGATGGACCTGAAGGGCGTGAAGCTGTACACCGCCGAGTGGCAGGGCGACTCCCGCGGCTACAAGCTCACGGACCCCTGGTCGCGCCGCTACCTCGAGGCGTGCCTGGAGCTCGGCATCAAGAACATCCACGTGCACAAGGGCCCCACCATCCGCCCGCTGGACCGCGACGCGTTCGACGTCGCCGACATCGACGCCGTGGCCAGCGACTACACGGACCTCAACTTCGTGGTGGAGCACTGCGGGCTGCCGCGCCTGGAGGACTTCTGCTGGATCGCCACGCAGGAGCCCAACGTCTACGCCGGCCTGGCCGTGGCGATGCCGTTCATCCACACCCGCCCGCGCTACTTCGCGCAGATCATCGGCGAGCTCATGTACTGGATGGGCGACACCCGCATCTTCTTCTCCTCCGACTACGCGATCTGGACGCCGAAGTGGCTGGTCGAGCGCTTCGTCGACTTCCAGATCCCCGAGGACATGACGGAGTACGCCCCGCTCACCACCGACTCGAAAAAGCGCATCCTCGGCCTGAACGCCGCCGCGCTCTACGACATCCCGGTCCCCGAGCACCTGCAGGTCGCGCCCGAGCCGGCCGACATCCGCGAGCCCGCCGTGGCCGTCGCCGAGCCCCGCGCGGAGGGCAAGGCCGAGATGGCGGGGATGGCGTGACCGCCCTCGAGACCCGTCCCGAGCAGCGGACCTCGCTGGAGCAGGACGCCTGGGAGGCGCTCGGGACCGTCATGGACCCCGAGCTCGACGAGGCCATCACGTCGCTGGGCTTCGTGCGGAGCCTGGAGGAGGTGGACGACGGCGGGCGCACGGACCTGCTGGTGCACCTGCGGCTGCCGACGTCGTTCTGCTCGCCGAACTTCGCCTACCTCATGTGCTCGGACTCCAAGGACGCGCTCGCAGCGGTGCAGCGCGCCCGCGGGGGCGGCCGCGTGCTGGTGGAGCTCGACGACCACCACGACTCCGACCTCATCAACCGCGGCCTCGCCGCGGACGCCGGGTACAAGGGCACCTTCGGCGCTGAGGCGGAGTCGGACCTGGAGGAGCTGCGGCTCACCTTCCGGCGCAAGGCGCACACCGCCGCCGCCGAGCGGGCCCTCACGCAGCTGCTGCGGGCCCGCGCGGAGCTCGGTGAGCACGACGTGCACGCCGTCAGGCTGCGCGACCTGCTCGCCGGTGACGCGAAGGACGCGCTCGTCCGGCGTCGCGCGGCGCTGGGGCTGCGGGTGGACGACGACGCGCCCGTCGCCGTCGACGACCACGGCACGCCGGTGGCGCCGTCGGTGGTCGGGATGTGGCTGCGCAAGGCCCGCTCGACGCGCATCAGCATCGACGGCAACGCGCACTTCTGCCGCGGCCTGCTGGCCACGCGCTACCCGGGGGCCGAGCTCGACCAGGCCCCCCGCGACGAGGGCACCGCACCGGTCCCGGTGCAGCTGCTCACCCGCCGCCCCGCCTGAGGACCCACCCCTCCCCGGCCTCGACCGGGGAGGTCCGCGCCACCCGTCCTGCACCACCAGCAGCAGCACTGTTCAAGGGAGAGCAGTCATGAAGCGCTTGCTCGCGCTCGGGATCTCGATCGGCGTCCTGGCCGGCCTCCTCACCTGGGTCGGCTTCTCACTGCCGGGGGCCGCCACCGCCCCGGTGCTCCTGGTCTGGGTGGGCTTCGCCGCCTGGGCCCTGTTCTACGCCGCCGGCGGCGGCACCGGAGGGCTCGGCAAGACCGTGGCCTCCACGCTGTCCGGCGTGGTCTGGGGGTGGCTGATCGTCCAGGCCGCCACCGCCGCGATGGCCGGCAACGCGGCGGTGCTCGGCGTGGCCGTCGCCGTCGGGGCGTTCGGCATGTGCGTGCAGGCGGCGTGGAAGCCGCTGGCGTTCATCCCCGGCGCCTTCGTCGGGGCGGCGTGCTTCTTCGGCGCCGGGGCCACGGGGGCCGCCGTCGTCGCGGCGGCGCTGTCCCTCGTGGTCGGGGCCGTGCTGGCCTTCGCCTCCGAGAAGGGGGCGGACGTCATCGAGCCCCTCCTCGGCCGGAAGCCGGCCCCGGCCACCCCGGCGGCCCACCGCCACGCCTGACGCCCCGTCCGAGTCGTGGGCGTCCGCCACCCCGGGGTGGCGGACGCCCACGACCGCGCGGGGTGGGGTCAGAGCTGGGGGGTCACCAGGGACGCGAACGCGTCGAGGTGGTCCAGGTCGGCCAGGTCGAGCACCTGCAGGTAGAACCGGGTCGCCCCCGCCTCGGAGTAGCGGCCCAGCAGGTCGGCCACCTCGCCGGGGGTGCCGCAGAACCCCTGGGAGCGGATCTCCTGCGGGTCGCGGCCGATGGCCGTGGCCCGGCGGGCGACCTCGGCGTCGTCCTTCCCGAGCACCAGCAGGTGGGCCACCGACATCTCGATGCTGCCCGGGTCGCGGCCGACCGCCTCGCAGGCCGCGCGCACGCGGGCGAAGCGCTGGCCGGCGTCCTCGGGGGTGCAGAAGCCGGCGTTGAAGTCGGCGGCGTACCGCGCCGCCAGCTCGGGGGTGCGCTTCTTGCCGGCTCCGCCGACCACCACCGGGAGCGGCTGCTGCACGGGCTTGGGCAGCGCCGGTGAGTCCTTGACGGTGTAGTGCGCCCCGGAGAAGTCGTACGTGGACCCCACCGGCGTCGACCACAGGCCGGTGATGAGCTCCAGCTGCTCGGCGAGCCTGTCGAACCGCTGCCCCAGCGGCGGGAACGGGATGGCGTACGCCGCGTGCTCGGCCTCGAACCAGCCGGCGCCGAGGCCCAGCTCCACGCGGCCGCCGGACATCTCGTCGACCTGCGCCACCTGCACGGCCAGCACGCCGGGGTGGCGGAACGTGGCGGAGGAGACCAGCGTGCCGAGGCGCACCGTCGAGGTCTCCCGCGCGAGGCCCGCGAGCGTGGTCCACGCGTCGGTCGAGCCCGGCAGGGCGTTCACGGGGTCGTCCGACATCGCCAGGTAGTGGTCGGAGCGGAAGAAGGCGCTGAAGCCCGTCTCCTCCGTGCGCCGGGCCACGGCCAGCAGCTCCGAGTACGTGGCCCCCTGCTGGGGCTCGGTGAAGATCCGCAGGTCAGGTCGTCCGCTCACGGACGACGACCCTACGCACGACCGCCCGCCGCCGCGGCGACCGCACCTGCCCGAGCACCACGCCGCCCAGCACGAGCACCAGCCCGGCCCACTGCAGCGGCGCGAGGTGCTCGCCCGCGAGCACCGTGCCGAGGGCGACGCCGGCCACCGGGTTGAGCAGGCCGATGACCGAGACGGCGCTCGCGTCGAGGCGGGCCAGGCCGGCGAACCAGGCGCCGAAGGCCAGCGCCGTCGCCACCAGCGACACGTAGGCCAGGGCGAGCCACCCCGCGCCGTCGAGCACCGGTGGCGGCCCCTCGACGAGCCCGGCGAACGGCGCGAGCAGCAGGCCGCTGAGGGTCAGCTGCCACGCCGTCATCGTGATCGGCCGGGGAGCCTGGGACAGGGTGCCGGCGCCTGCCCGGCGGACCCAGCGCTGCGAGAGCACCGTGCCGGCGGAGAAGGCGACCACGCCCGCCACCGCGGCGAGCACCCCGAGCGGGTCGAGGCCCGAGGTGGCCGCCCCCACGAGCAGGACGACGCCGAGCAGTCCGACCAGCGCCGCCGCGAGCGACGCGGCGCGGGGCCGCTGGGACAGCAGCGGCCAGGCCAGGGCCAGCACCACGAGGGGTCCGACGCCGGTGACCGTGGCCGCCACCGACGAGGGCAGCAGCTGGGCGCTGGCGTAGACCAGCGAGAAGAACGCGCCGTTGACGAGGGTGCCGAGCACCGCGGCTCGCCACCACCACGCGCTGGCCAGGCCGCGGCCGCGGGGGTGCAGCGGGAGGGCGAGCAGCACCAGGCCCGCGGGCAGGGCGCGCAGCACCCCGCCCCAGAGCGGCTCGTCAGCGGGGAGCGCGTGGCCGGTCACCCAGTAGGTGGTGCCCCAGGAGACCGGGGCGACGGCGGTGACGGCGCTCCAGCGCCAGGTGCCTTCCACGGAAGGCACAATGCCTCACCGGGAAGGTATGTTCCGCGGCGTGGGTGGCGGCGACCGCGTGGCGGAGATCCAGGAGCAGTGGCGCCGAGAGCGCCCGGACCTCGACGTGACCCCGATCGGCGTCGTCGGGCGCCTGCACCGGCTCGCCGCGGCGCTGACCCGCGAGCTGGAGGTGGTCTTCGCGGCGCACGGCCTGTGCGAGGGCGACTTCGACGTCCTCGCGACGCTGCGGCGCTCCGGCACGGACCTGGCCGCGGGCGAGCTGGCCGCGGCCACGATGGTGACCACCGGGGGGACCACCAAGCGCCTCGACAGGCTCGAGCGCGCCGGGCTGGTGAGGCGCCGCGTGAGCGAGACCGACGGGCGCGGCCGCGTCGTGGCTCTCACACCGGCGGGCCGCGAGGTGGTCGACGCGGCGTTCACCGACCACGTCGCCAACGAGCACCGGCTGCTCGCGCAGCTGGACGGCGGCGACGCGGCCGTCCTCGAGGAGATCCTGCGGCGCTGGCTGGCCCACCACGAGGCACCCGGCGCCGGTGTCGGCGCAGACGTCAGCGCGGATGCGGAGGGACCCCGTTGACGGTCCGGCGGGCCACCCCTAGCGTCCGCGACATGGCCCCCCGTCGCGCGCAGGTGCACCCCGCCTGCCTGCTGACGACCCGCAAGATGCCGCTGTACGCCGAGGACACCACCCGCGGCGACCTGCGCCCCTGAGCACAGCCGCTCGCCGCGCCGGCGCAGCAGCCCACCCACCCGCTCAGGACCCCAGGAGCACCGCCATGCCCAGCGGCGAGGACCACCACGTCAAGCTCGGCCTCTTCGAGACCCCCGTCCTCAACGTGGGCGGGATGACGACGTGGACGCACCCGGAGAACCAGACCCACCGCTACGCCGACCTGTCGTACTGGGTGGAGACCGCCCAGCGCCTGCAGGACGCCACCTTCGACTTCTGCTTCCTGGCCGACAGCTACGGCCACGGCGAGATCGGCGGCGCCCGGCCCGACGTCAACGCCCGTGAGGCGATGGAGCTGCCGCGGCTCGACCCGATGCTCCTCGTGCCGGCGATGGCGCACGCCGCGCAGCAGCTGGGCTTCGTGGTGACCGCCTCGACGGTTTTCGAGCCGCCGTTCGCCAACGCCCGTCGCTTCTCCACCCTCGACCACCTCACGCGCGGGCGGATCGGGTGGAACGTCGTGACCTCCAGCTTCGCGGAGAGCGCCTCGGCCAACTTCGGGGGGCCGATGGTCCCCCACGACGAGCGCTACGCCATGGCGGAGGACCACCTGCTCACGACCTACGCGGTCCTCGAGGGGTCCTGGGAGGACGACGCGGTGCTGGCCGACAAGGCCAGCCGCACCTACGCGGACCCCGCCAAGGTCCACCGGGTCACCCGGACCGGCCCGTACTTCTCCGTGGACGGGTACAGCAACACCGCCCCGTCCCCGCAGCGCACGCCGGTGCTGTTCCAGGCCGGCACCTCCAGGGCCGGGCTGGGCGTCGGGTCGCGGCACGCGGAGTGCGTGTTCCTCCAGGGGTCCACGAAGGCGAAGCTGGCGGAGCACGTCACCACCCTGGACCGGCTGGCCGTCGAGGCCGGGCGCGCACCGGGCTCGGTGAAGACGATGGTGGGCCTGTCGGTCGTCGTCGCCCCCACCCGCGAGGAGGCGCAGCGCCGGTACGCCGACTACCTGGCCCTCAACACCCGCGAGACCGCCATCGCCAGCTACGCGCTCTTCACCGGCGTCGACCTGGGCGCCTTCGACCCGGACGCCCCGTTCTCCGGAATCCGCACCGAGATGGGCCAGAGCCAGGTGGAGCGCCACGCGCGGTCCGGAGGACCCGGACCTACGGTGGGCGACGTGATCGAAGCGCACCGCACCCGCGGCTCCCGGGGCCTGGTGGCCGTCGGCTCTCCGGACGACGTGGTCGAGCAGGTGCTCGACCTGGTCGACTCCACCGGGGTGGACGGCTTCCTCCTGGAGCCCTTCGTGCAGCCCGGGTCCGTGGACGACGTCGCCGAGCACGTGGTGCCGCGCCTGCGCGCCGCCGGCCGGTTCCGCACCGAGTACACAGAGGACACGCTGCGCGAGCGGATGTTCGGCGCCGGGCGCCGGCACCTGCCCGCCGACCACCCCGGCGCCGCCGCGCGCACCTGGGCCACCGCGTGAGCACCCCGTCCCCTGCAGGCCTGACCCCGGTCGACGACGCGCTGCGCCGCGGTGACACCGCCGGAGCGCACCGCGCGCTGCGCGACGCCTTCGGGAGCTTCCCCAGCGGGGTCGTCTCGGCCTGCGCGGTCGTCGACGGCTCCCCCGTCGGCATGGCGATGAGCTCCTTCACCTCGGTCTCCCTCGACCCGCCCCTGGTGCTGGTGTGCGTCGACAGGGCCTCCTCGACGTGGCCGAAGCTGCGGGACGCCCAGCGCCTGGGCATCTCCGTGCTCGGTGAGGCCCACGACGCGACCGCGCGCCAGCTCGCCTCGCGCACCGCGGACCGCTTCGCCGGCCTGCCCCTGGTCGACGGCGAGGGCGGTGCGCTCTTCGTCGGCGGCGCCGCGGCGTGGCTGGAGTGCTCGGTCGAGTCCGAGCTCCCCGGGGGCGACCACGTCGTCGTCCTGCTGCGCGTCCACGGGCACCGGGTGCTGGAGACGGGCCCCCTGGTCTTCCACGGGAGCACCTTCACCACGGTGGCGCCTACCCTGGTGGGGTGATGTGCGCATGACGCTGGCACCTGAGGGACGTCGCATGCTGCGGGTCGAGGCCCGCAACTCCGCCGTCCCCATCGAACGCAAGCCCGAGTGGATCCGCACCACCGCCAAGACCGGCCCGGAGTACACAGCCCTGCACTCCC
>JAKONK010000078.1 GCA_022701985.1 Actinomycetales bacterium | reverse complement strand
GTCCGCGCGAGCTCCTCGGCGTCGGCGCGGGTCTTCATGAACGCGCCCGTGCCGACCTTCACGTCGAGCACCAGCGCCCCCGTGCCCTCGGCGATCTTCTTGCTCATGATCGAGCTCGCGATGAGCGGGATCGCCTCGACCGTGCCGGTCACGTCGCGCAGGGCGTAGAGCTTCTTGTCCGCCGGGGCCAGCCCGGAGCCCGCGGCGCAGATGACGGCACCGACGTCCTCGAGCTGGGCCAGCATCTCGTCGTTGGACAGCGCCGCCCTCCACCCGGGGATGGCCTCCAGCTTGTCGAGGGTGCCTCCGGTGTGACCGAGCCCCCGACCGGACAGCTGGGGCACCGCGACGCCGCACGCCGCGACGAGCGGGGCGAGGGGCAGGGTGATCTTGTCACCGACCCCGCCGGTGGAGTGCTTGTCAGCGGTGGGCCGGCTGAGGCCGGAGAAGTCGAGGCGCTCACCGCTGGCGATCATCGCCGCGGTCCAGCGGGAGGTCTCGCGGCGGTCCATGCCGTTGAGCAGGACGGCCATGGCCAGGGCGCTCATCTGCTCGTCGGCCACCGCGCCGCGGGTGAAGGCGTCGACCACCCAGTCGATCTGCGAGTCGGTGAGCGCGTGGCGGTCGCGCTTGGCGGCGATGACCTCGACGGCGTCGTGCGGCTCGGTCTGCTGGGCGGGCTGGCTCACCCGCCCACCCTGCCACCGCGGTCCCGCTCGTCCGCAGCCAGGCGCCCGGCTGCGGTCGCCGGCCTCCCGGAACCGCAGCCAGGCACCCGGCTGCGGTTCCGGAGGCCGGAGGGGGCGTCAGCCGCGCTCGAGCTCCTCGGGGCCGAACCCCTGCGGCAGCACCTCGGCCATGGTCTGCACGCCCTCGGGCGTCGAGACCAGCAGCGAGCGGCCGCCGTGCTCGTACAGCAGCTGCCGGCAGCGCCCGCACGGCATGATCAGGCGCGCGTCGTCGCCGCCCACGCACGCGAACGCGACCAGGCGGCCTCCACCGCCGGACACCAGCGACGACACCAGGCCGCACTCGGCGCACAGCGTCACGCCGTACCCGGCGTTCTCGACGTTGCAGCCGGTGACCACGCGCCCGTCGTCGACCAGCGCCGCCGCTCCGACGTGGAAGTTCGAGTACGGGGCGTACGCCCGCTGCTGGACCTCGCGGGCGGCGGCCAGGAGGCCGTCCCAGTCGACGTCGTGCTCGGCGACCTGCTGAGAGCTCATCGGGGGGTCCTCACTGCTTGACGTAGGGCTCGCCGTCGGCGGCCGGGGCGCGCACGCGCCCCACCAGCCCGGCGACGGCGAACACCGTGGCGAGGTACGGCGCCATCAGCAGGAACTGCGAGGGCACCGGGGTGGAGATGGACGCCAGGATGTCCTGGAGGTTGGTCGCGACGCCGAACAGCAGCGCGGCCACCAGGGCGCCGATGGGCGTGTACCGGCCGAAGATCATCGCGGCGAGGGCGATGTAGCCCTTGCCGGCGCTCATCTCCTCGCCGAAGGCCAGGCCGACGCCGAGGGTGAGCATCGCCCCGCCCAGACCGGCCAGCGCGCCCGACAGCACGACGTTGATGAACCGGGTGCGGTTGACGTCGATGCCGACGGTGTCAGCGGCCTTGGGGTGCTCGCCGACGGCGCGCACGCGCAGGCCCCAGCGCGTGCGGAACAGCGCCACGTGCACGACGGCGACCAGAACGTACGTGATGTAGACGATGATCGACTGGTTGAACAGCACCGGGCCGAGCAGCGGGACGTCCGACAGCAGCGGCACCGCGACCGGCAGCAGCCCCGGAGGCGAGTTCAGGGACGGGTTGCCCGACAGCAGCGTGGTGAACAGGTAGTTGGTCAGGCCGATGACCAGCACGTTCAGCACGACGCCGACGATGATCTGGTTGACCACGTACCGGATCGCGAACAGCGCGAGCAGCAGGCCCACCGCGGCGCCGGCCAGCGGCGCGGCGAGCAGGCCGGCGTAGGCGCTGCCGGTGGCGCTGGCCACGACCGCGGCGCCGAAGGCCCCCGCGAGCAGCTGGCCCTCGATGGCGATGTTGACGACGCCGGCGCGCTCGGACACGACGCCGCCCAGGGCGCCCAGCACGATCGGCACCGACAGCACCAGACCGCCGGCGAGCAGGCCCAACAGGCTGATGGTCTGGCCGGCGACCACCCAGACCAGGAAGCCCGCGAGCCAGGCCGCGGCGAAGACCGCGGGCGCCCAGCCGCGGGCGCGGCGGCCGGCGCGGCGCTCGCGCTCGACCCAGAGGGTCACCCCGACGCAGACGAGCACGACCAGCCACCCGAAGGCCGCCCCCGGCAGGGGCAGCTCGGGCAGCTGGACCGCGTCGTTGCCGCCCGAGAGGCGGAACCGGGAGGAGCCGTCGGGGGCGTTGAGCGCGAAGAGCACCAGCGCCAGCGCCGTCAGCACCGCGTAGGTGATGGCGGTGCGGGGGCTGAGCCGGTCGGCCGGGGCCGCCGCGCCGCTGTCCGCGGGCGTCCCCTGGTGACCGCCCGAGGCGGGCACGGGCGCGGTGGTGGGGGTGGTCATGCGGCGGCGCTCCTGGGCGTGGTCGCAGCCGCGCGACGGCGGGGCTGCAGCCGGAAGACGGTGCGCACCAGCGGCGGGGCCGCGATGAGCAGCACGATCACCGACTGGACGACGAGGACGATGTCGATCGGGGTGTCCGTGGAGGCCTGCATGAGCACGCCCCCGGCCCGCAGCGCGCCGAAGAGCAGCCCGGCCAGGACCACCCCCAGCGGCTTGGACCGGCCCAGCAGCGCCACGGTGATGGCGTCGAAGCCGATCTGACCGGCGATGCCGCCGCTGAGCGAGCGCTCCGTGCCCAGCAGCTGCACCGCACCGGCGAGCCCGGCGAGCGCGCCCGAGGCGAGCATCACGCCGACGAACGCCCAGGAGACGGACATCCCCGCGGTGCGGGCGGCGGCCGGGTTGGCCCCCACCGCGCGCCAGCTGAAGCCGACCGTGCTGCGCTCCAGGAGCCACCACACCAGGGCCGCGGCCAGCAGCACGAGCAGGAAGCCCAGGTGGAGCCGGAAGCTGGGGCCGAGCAGCAGGGGGAAGGCGGCCGAGTCGGCCACGGGCGGGCTGATGGGGTTGGAGGACCCCTCGCGCTGGAAGCCCGGCGTGGTCAGGGCGTAGGCCAGCAGGTAGACCGCGACGTAGTTGAGCATGATCGTGACGATCACCTCGTGGGCGCCGGTGCGTGCGCGCAGCAGGCCGACGACGCCGCCCCACAGCGCTCCGCCGACGACACCCGCAAGCACCGCCAGCGGCAGGTGCACCACCAGCGGCAGGTCGAGGCGGAAGCCGACCAGGCCCGCGAACATCGCCCCGACGATGAGCTGGCCCTGGGCGCCGATGTTGAACAGCCCCGCGCGGAACGCCAGCGCCACCGCGAGCCCCGCCGCGATCAGCGGGCTGGCGACGACGAGCGTCTCGGTGATCGGGCGGAAGGCCGCGGTGGTGCTGCGGGCCTGCGGGTCGAAGACCGCCCCGCGCAGCATCGCGCCGTAGGCGTCGGTCGCCGCGGTCCAGCCGGCGACCAGCGCGTCCTGCGGGCGGGCGAAGAAGTACCCGAAGGCGTCGCGGGTGCCCTGGTCGGTGACGGCGATGAGCAGGCCGCCGAGCACGAACGCGACCAGCACCGCCAGCAGGGACACCAGCCAGGTGCTCTCGCGCGCGTCGGCGAGCCACGCGGCCGCGCGGCCGGGGGCGTCGGGGCTGGTGGTCGAGGAGGGAGCCGGGGCTCCCGAGCTCCCGGGCGCGCCGGGCGAGCCGCCCGGGGGCACCTGCGGGCTGGGGGTGGGGGTGCTCATCGCGCCGTCCCGTCGGTGTCTGCGGGGGTGTGTGCCGAGGTGTGCGCGGGGGCGTCGGCGGCCTCGTCCGCGGCGGCCTCCACCTCGCTGGGGTTGCGGGCCGCCTGCTCGGCGGCCTCCGCGGCGGGAACGCCCGCCATCATCAGGCCGAGCACGTCGCGCAGGTTCGCGCCGTGACCCGGCTGACCCGGCTGACCCGGCTGACCCGGCTGACCGGTCTCGCCGGCGCGCTCGCCGGGGACGACGCCCACGACCCGCCCGCGGTACATCACCGCGATGCGGTCGGCCAGGGCCAGCACCTCGTCGAGCTCGGTGGAGACGATGAGGACCGGGGTGCCGGCGTCGCGCTCGGCGATGATCCGCGAGTGCACGAACTCGATGGAGCCGACGTCGAGGCCGCGGGTCGGCTGGGAGGCGATGAACAGCTGCAGCGGGCGTGACAGCTCGCGCGCCAGCACGACCTTCTGCTGGTTGCCGCCGGAGAGGGTCCCGGCCGCCACGGCGGGGCCCGACGCGCGGACGTCGTACTCCCCCACCAGGCGGGTCGCGTTGCTGCGCAGGGCGCGGCGGTCCATCGCGGGGCCCTTGGCGAAGGGCCGCTGGGTGTGGCGGTCGAGCACCAGGTTCTCCTCGACGGAGAAGCTGCCGACCAGCCCGTCGTGGGTGCGGTCCTCGGGGACGAAGCCGACGCCGGCGTCGAGCACCGCGCGGGTCGACAGGCCGACCAGCTCCTGGCCGACCAGGCGCACCGAGCCGCTCACGTCGGACTGCAGGCCGACGATCGCCTCGGTCAGCTCGGTCTGCCCGTTGCCCTGGACGCCGGCGACCGCCAGCACCTCGCCGCGGGCGATGTCGAGGTCGACGCCGTCGACCACGCGCGCACCGGTGGCGTCGCGGACCACGAGGTCGCGCACCTGCACGGTGACCTCGCCGGGCGTCGCGGGCGCGCGGTCGACGCCGAGGCTCACGCTGCGGCCGACCATGAGCGCCGCGAGCTCGTTCTCGGCGGTGCTCGGGTCGGCGGAGCCGACGATCCTCCCGCGCCGCACGATGGTGATCCGGTCGGCGATGGCCCGGACCTCGCGCAGCTTGTGCGTGATGAAGACGATGGACGTGCCCGCGGCGGTGAGCTGCCGCATGATCGCGATCAGCTCGTCGGTCTCCTGCGGGGTCAGGACCGCGGTGGGCTCGTCGAGGATGAGGACCTTCGCGTCGCGGACCAGGGCCTTGAGGATCTCGACCCGCTGCTGGACGCCGACGGGGAGGTCCTCCACCCGGGCGTCGGGGTCGACGGCCAGGCCGTAGCGGTCGGACAGCTCGCGCACCCGGCGGCGGGCGGTGGCGAGGTCGAGCAGGCCGCCCTTGACGGGCTCGTTGCCGAGCACCACGTTCTCGGCGACGGTGAAGACCGGGACGAGCATGAAGTGCTGGTGGACCATGCCGATGCCCGCGGCCATCGCGTCGCCGGGGCCCGAGAGCTCGACGGGGCGGCCGTCGACGACGATCTGGCCCTCGTCGGGGCGGTACAGCCCGTAGAGGACGTTCATCAGGGTGCTCTTGCCGGCGCCGTTCTCCCCGAGCAGGCAGTGCACCTCGCCCGGGGCGACGACGAGGTCGATCGCGTCGTTGGCGACCAGCGACCCGAAGCGCTTGGTGATGCCCTTGAGTGCGAGCTCCACGCCCGCACCTCCTTCCGTTGGTGGGCCGGTCCGGCTCCGGGCCGGCTGCCCGTCCGGCAGGTCGTGCCGCACGGCCAGGGCCCCCCGGGACGGTACCCGGGGGGCCCTGGCCGTCCTGACCGCGGAGCGCGGTCAGGACGAGGTCACGAGGTCAGGGGGTCGACTGCGACTGGACCGTGATCGTGCCGTCGATGACGTCCTGCTGGAGCTGGGTCACGGCGTCCTTGACGGCCTGCGGCACGGTGGCGTCGTTGTCGTGGAACGGGGCCAGGCTCACGCCGCCGTTCTCCAGGGTGCCGACGTAGGGCTCGGACGAGAAGGTGCCGTCGACCTCGCTCTTCACGGCGTCCTGCACCGAGGCGCCGATCTCCTTGACCACCGAGGTGAGGATCAGCGGGCGGTCCTCCTCGGCGACGGTGTTGTAGCCGTCGGAGTCGACCCAGACGACCTTGACGTCGCCACCGGCGGCGTTGGCGGCCTTCGCGGCGGCCAGCGTGCCGTTGCCGACGGGCCCGGCGACGGGCAGCACGATGTCGGCGCCCTGCTGGATGAAGTTCTGCGTCGTGTTCTGGCCGGCGCCGATGTCGTCGAAGTTGCCGGTGAACGAGCCGGTCTGGCTCGCCTTGTCCCAGCCCAGGAGCTTGACGCTCGCGCCGTTGTCCTGGTTGTACTTGGCGACGCCGTCGGCGAAGCCGTCCATGAAGATCGTCACGGACGGGATCTGGATGCCGCCGTAGGTGGCGACGGTGCCGGTCTTCGAGGTGCCCGCGGCGACGTAGCCGGCCAGGTAGGCGGCCTGCGCGGTGTCGAACAGCAGCGGCTTGACGTTGGAGCGGGCCGGCTCGACGGTGGAGTCGATCAGCGCGAACTGGGTGTCGGGGTTGGCGTCGGCGGCGCTGCCGGTGGCGTCGGCCAGCAGGAAGCCGACGGAGACCACCAGGTTGCAGTTCTGCTGGACCAGCGCCGCGATGTTCGGCGCGAAGTCGGCTTCGGAGCTCGACTGCGTCGTCTGCTCCTGGATGCCGAGCTCGGCGACGGCCGCGTCGAGGCCCTCCTTGCCGGACTGGTTGAAGGACTGGTCGTCGAAGCCGCCCGCGTCGGAGACCATGCAGGCCTTGACGTCGGAGGCCCCGCTCGTCGCGGACCCGCTGCCCGCGCCCGTGGCAGCCTCGGGGGCCTCGCCGCAGCCGGCGGCCAGGAGGGCCACGGCCCCGACGGCGGCCAGGGTGCCGAGCTTCTTCTTCACGGGTGCTCCTCCAGGGGGGCTGTCGTCGTGCTCTCGCCCCGGGGCCGCGGTCGCGGCACCGGTCAGGGCGTGCCGGGAGGTCGTCCCTGACCCGTCCGGGCGTGCTCGCCAGACCCTAGGACGACTCCCGTGCGGCGGACGAGACCCCCCGGGCGGATCGCAACCGTTCCGTGATGGGGCGGTTCGTCCGGTCGGGTCAGGCCGGGTCGAGCGGCAGGCGCAGGCCGGCCAGCGACGCGGCGGCCAGCAGGCGGGCGCCGACGGCCACGGCGCGCTCGTCGGCCTGGAAGTCGCCGCGGTGCAGGTCGTGGGTGGCCCCGCCCGGCGTGCGGGTCCCGAGGCGCGCCATCGCCCCCGCCACGTGCTGCAGGTACCAGGCGAAGTCCTCCCCGCCCAGGCTCTGGTCGGTGGGGACGGCCGAGCCGGCGCCCAGCTCCTCCTCGGCGGCGCCCTGCAGCAGCCCGGTGCTGACCGCCTCGTTCACCACGGGCGGCACCCCGCGCTTGAGGTCGACCTCGACGTCGACGCCGTAGGGCGCCACCACCTCGGCGACGACCTCGGCGAGCAGGTCGCCGGCGTCCTTCCAGGCGTCCTGGCGCACGCAGCGCAGCGTGCCCTCGGCCACCCCGAGGCGCGGGATGGCGTTGGCCGCCCCGCCCGCGTTGACGCGGCCCCACACCAGGCTGACGCCGGCGCGCGGGTCGAGGCGCCGGGACAGGACGGCGGGCACCTCGGTGACCACCTTGGCGAGGGCGAAGACGAGGTCGGCGGTCAGGTGCGGGCGCGAGGTGTGCCCGCCGGGGCCGTGCAGCTCCACGCGCACCTGGTCGAACGCGGAGGTGATGGCCCCGACCCGCAGCCCCACGCGGCCGACGTCGGTGTGGGGGTCGCAGTGCACCGCGAGCACGCGCTCGACGCCGTCCAGCGCGCCGGCGGCGATCACCCCCAGCGCTCCGCCGGGTGTGACCTCCTCGGCGGGCTGGAACAGGAGGCGCACGCGCCCGGGCAGCCGGCCGGCGCGGGCGAGGTCGGCCAGGACGAGCCCGGCGCCGAGCACCACGGTGGTGTGGACGTCGTGGCCGCAGGCGTGCGCGACGCCCGGCACCGTGGAGCACCAGGGGCTGGAGGTCTCGTCGGCCAGGGGCAGCGCGTCGAGGTCTGCGCGCAGCGCCACGAGCCGGGGGCCGGTGCCGATGTCGCAGGTCAGGCCGGTCCCGGGCAGCAGCCGCGGCTCGAGGCCGGCGGCGCGCAGCGCCTCGGCGACCTTGGCGGTGGTGCGGTGCTCGGCGTGCGCCGTCTCGGGGTGGGCGTGCACGTCGCGCCGGAAGGCGACGAGCTCCTCCAGGCGCGGGGCGAGGAGGTCGGTCAGGGTGGGCGGGCCTGCGGGCCCCTCTGGGCCGCGGCGCGGGCGCAGGGTCACAGCAGCGTCACAGCAGGTCGTCGCGGCCGCGCTCGCGCCACGCGCCCACCACCTGCTTCACGCCCTGCGCGTGCGCGCGGGTGGTGACCAGCAGGGCGTCGGGGGTGTCGACGACGACGGCGTCGGGCAGGCCGAGGACCGCCACGGTCCGCCCCGCCCCGGCGACGACGACGCCGCTGGCGCCGTCCTCCCCCAGCACCAGGGCCGGGTCGCCGAGGACGGCCAGGCCGTCGGAGGCGCCCGGGAGCAGGGTGGCCAGGGAGTCCCAGTCGCCGACGTCGTCCCACCCGAAGGCGCCGGGCACGACGGCGACCCCGCCGGCCGCGGCCACGGGCTCGGCGATGGCGTGGTCGACGGCGATCTTCACCAGGCCCGGCCACACGGCGTCGAGCACCTCCTCGCGCCGGGGGGTGTCCCAGGAGGCGGCGATGTCGCGCAGGCCCTCGGCCAGGGCGGGGAGCTGGACGGCGAGGTGGTCGAGCAGGACGCCGGCACCGACCACGAACATGCCCGCGTTCCAGCGGTGCTGGCCGCCCGCGAGGTAGGCGGCGGCGGTCTCGGCGTCGGGCTTCTCGACGAACTCGGCGACGCGCACGGCGTCGGGCGCGCCCTCGACCGCCAGCGGCTCCGCCCCCCGCACGTAGCCGAACTGCGTCGCGGGCCCGGTGGGGGTGATGCCGATGGTGACGACCTCGCCGGTGCGCGCGGTGGCCACGGCCTGGCGCACGGCGTCGCCGAAGGCGGCGTCGTCGGTGATGACGTGGTCGGCGGCGAAGGACCCGAGCACCGCCTCCGGGCCCTCGCGGCGCTCCAGCACCGCGGCGGCCAGGCCGATGGCGGCCATCGAGTCGCGCGCGGAGGGCTCCAGCAGCAGGTTCTCGCCGCGCAGGCCGGGCAGCGCGGCGCGGACGGCGGCCGCGTGGGAGCGCCCGGTCACGAGCAGCACGCGGTCCTCACCGGCGAGCGGGACGAGGCGGTCCCAGGTGGCCTGCAGCAGCGAGCGGCCGCTGCCGGTGAGGTCGTGGAGGAACTTCGGGGCGCCGGCGCGCGACAGCGGCCACAGCCTGGTGCCGGCGCCGCCCGCGGGGACGACGGCCGCGAAGCCCTCGATGCGGGACGCGCTCTGGCCCGCGGCAGCAGTCATGTGCGCCAGCCTGGCACAGGGGACTGTCGCGTTCGTCACGCACGGGCACGTCCGGACCAGCGCCCTCGTGCCCCGGCGATAGGCTCCCAGGGACGCCGCAGTCCGGTCACACCCCGTTCCAGGCGCCCGCTGGTCCACCCGGCCGCGAAGATCGACGAGGGAAGGCGCACCCGTGGCACGAACGCTGCCCGCTCTGCCCACCGTGTCCGGCCCGACCGGCACGCTCTACCGCGGCCGCGAGGGCATGTGGTCCTGGGTGGGCCACCGCATCACCGGCGTCCTGATCTTCGTGTTCCTGCTGGTGCACGTGCTCGACACGGCGCTGGTCACCGTCTCGCCGCAGGCGTACGACGCGGTGATCGCCAGCTACAAGAACCCCGTCGTGGGCCTGGGCGAGGCCGGCCTGGTGGCCGCCGTCCTGTTCCACGCCTTCAACGGCATCCGGATCATGCTGGTCGACTTCTGGTCCAAGGGCCCCCGCTACCACCGCCAGCTGTTCTGGGGCGTCCTCGCCGTGTGGCTGGTGCTGTTCGTGCCGTTCCTCGTGCGGCACCTGTCGATCATCTTCTCCCCCGTCGAGAACTGAGAGAGGCCGCGATGACCGCCG
Organism: Actinomycetales bacterium; assembly: GCA_022701985.1. Classification (GTDB taxonomy): domain Bacteria; phylum Actinomycetota; class Actinomycetes; order Actinomycetales; family Quadrisphaeraceae; genus Quadrisphaera. The sequence goes on along the minus strand of JAKONK010000078.1, from coordinate 4,654 downwards.
TCCAGTCCACGCCGGGTCCCGCCCAGGCGATCGACGCCCCCCGCTCGCCGTACCGGCGCAGCAAGCCCACCCGCACCAACTTCGAGCTCTACGCCTGGCTCTTCATGCGCATGAGCGGCGTGCTGCTCGTGGTGCTCGTGCTGGGCCACCTCTTCGTGAACCTGATGCTCGGTGACGGCATCCACCAGGTCGACTTCGCCTTCGTCGCCGGCAAGTGGGCCTCGCCGTTCTGGAAGGTCTGGGACCTGTCGATGCTGTGGCTGGCGATGCTGCACGGCACCAACGGCGTCCGCACGATCATCAACGACTACGCCGAGCGCAACGGCACGCGCTTCTGGCTGAAGATGGCGCTCTACGTCGCCTTCGCGCTGACCGTGGTCCTCGGCACCCTGGTGATCTTCACCTTCGACCCGTGCCCGATCGGCGCCGACATCGACGCCTCCGCGCTCCCCAGCTTCTGCCCCGCCCGCTGACCCGACCCCCTCGAGGAGGACTCCGCATGGCTGAGGTCCAGTTCCACAGCTACGACGTCGTCATCGTCGGTGCCGGCGGCGCCGGCATGCGCGCCGCGCTCGAGGCGGGTCAGCGCACCCGCACCGCGGTGCTGACGAAGCTCTACCCCACGCGCTCCCACACCGGTGCGGCGCAGGGCGGCATGTGCGCGGCCCTCGCCAACGTCGAGGAGGACAACTGGGAGTGGCACACCTTCGACACCGTCAAGGGCGGCGACTACCTCGTCGACCAGGACGCCGCCGAGGTGATGTGCAAGGAGGCCATCGACGCCGTCCTCGACCTCGAGAAGATGGGGCTGCCGTTCAACCGCACCCCCGAGGGCCGCATCGACCAGCGCCGCTTCGGCGGGCACACCCGCAACCACGGCGAGGCCGCCGTGCGCCGCTCCTGCTACGCGGCCGACCGCACCGGCCACATGATCCTGCAGACCCTCTACCAGCAGTGCGTCAAGCACGAGGTGGAGTTCTTCAACGAGTTCTACGTGCTCGACCTGCTGCTGACCGACGTCGAGGACGCGGACGGCACGACCACCAGGACGACGGCGGGCGTCGTGGCCTACGAGCTGGCCACCGGCACGATCCACGTCTTCCGCGCCAAGTCCGTGGTCCTCGCGACCGGCGGCGCCGGCAAGGTCTACAAGACCACCTCCAACGCCCACACCCTCACCGGTGACGGCATGGGCATCGCCTACCGCCGCGGCCTGCCCCTGGAGGACATGGAGTTCTTCCAGTTCCACCCGACGGGCCTGGCCGGCCTCGGCATCCTGCTGAGCGAGGCGGCCCGCGGCGAGGGCGGCATCCTGCGCAACGGCGAGGGCGAGCGCTTCATGGAGCGCTACGCCCCCACCATCAAGGACCTCGCCCCCCGCGACATCGTGGCCCGCTCCATGGCCAACGAGGTGCGCGAGGGCCGCGGCGCCGGTCCCCACAAGGACTACGTGCTGCTCGACCTGACGCACCTGGAGCCGGCGCACATCGACGCCAAGCTCCCGGACATCACCGAGTTCGCCCGCACCTACCTGGGGGTCGAGCCCTACACCGAGCCGGTGCCGGTCTACCCGACCGCGCACTACGCGATGGGCGGTGTGCCCACCGACGTCACCTCCCAGGTGCTCGCCGACAACGACACCGCGGTGCCGGGCCTCTTCGCCGCCGGCGAGGTCGCCTGCGTCTCGGTCCACGGGTCCAACCGCCTGGGCACCAACTCGCTGCTCGACATCAACGTCTTCGGCAAGCGCGCCGGCATCGCGGCCGCCAAGCACGCGATGGCGACGGAGACCTTCGCCGACCTGCCGGAGAGCCCCGAGGCCGACGTCGTGGCGATGGTCGAGGGCCTGCGCGGCTCCACCGGCACCGAGCGCGTCGCGGCGATCCGCCGCGACCTGCAGGAGACGATGGACGCGAACGCCCAGGTCTTCCGCACGGAGACCACGCTGAAGCAGGCCATGGCCGACATCGACGCGCTGCGCGAGCGGTACGCCCGGGTCGGGGTGCAGGACAAGGGCCAGCGGTACAACACCGACCTGCTCGAGGCGATCGAGGTCGGGTTCCTCCTGGAGCTCGCGACGGTCATCTGCGCCGGCGCGCTGCACCGCACCGAGAGCCGCGGCGGCCACTTCCGCGAGGACTACCCCCACCGCGACGACGCCAACCACATGCGCCACACCATGGCCTACCGCGCGGTCGACGAGAACGGCCACGAGGGCGTGCGGCTGGACACCAAGCCGGTCGTCATCACCCGCTACCAGCCGATGGAACGGAAGTACTGACCCCCATGGCCCGCGAGACCGACGCCACCCCGGAGAGCACCGCCGGGGCGATCCCCAGCTTCGACGTCACCGTGCGCATCCGCCGGTACGACCCGGAGCAGGACGAGTCCCCCCACTGGGAGGACTACAAGGTCTCGGTGCACGGCACCGACCGCCTCCTCGACGCGCTGCACATCATCAAGTGGGAGCAGGACGGGTCACTGACCTTCCGCCGCTCCTGCGCTCACGGGGTCTGCGGCTCCGACGCCATGCGCATCAACGGCCGCAACCGCCTCGCGTGCAAGGCGCTCCTGAAGGACCTCGACCCGAGCAAGCCGATCACCGTCGAGCCCATCAAGGGCCTGCCGGTCGAGAAGGACCTCGTCGTCGACATGGAGCCGTTCTTCCAGTCCTACCGCGAGGTCATGCCCTTCCTCATCACCTCCGGGCACGAGCCGACCAAGGAGCGCCTGCAGTCGGCCCACGACCGCGAGCGCTTCGACGACACCACCAAGTGCATCCTGTGCGCCGCGTGCACGTCGAGCTGCCCGGTGTTCTGGACGGACGGCCAGTACTTCGGCCCGGCCGCGATCGTCAACGCGCACCGGTTCATCTTCGACAGCCGCGACGAGGGCGCAGACCTGCGTCTGGAGGTCCTCAACGACCGCGAGGGCGTGTGGCGCTGCCGCACCACCTTCAACTGCTCGGAGGCCTGCCCCCGAGGCATCCAGGTGACCAAGGCGATCGCCGAGGTCAAGCAGGCGCTGCTGACCCGCAAGGTCTGACGCTCCACAGCTCCAGCGACAGGGCCGCGCTCCCCTCGACGGGGGGGGCGCGGCCCTTCGCCGTCCCCGTCCTCCCCCACCGCAGCCGAGCGCCTGGCTGCGGTTCCCAGCCGTGCCCGATCCGCAACCGAGCGCCCGGCTGCGACTGGCAGGCCTCCTTGACCAGATCTTGACCTTCCGCGCCAGGTCGCACACCGTTCACCGGACGGCCACGTGCCCCTCGGCGCGCCGGTGGAGCATCCGCCGGGTGAGCCCCCACCGCACCGCACGCACCCGCCGCCTGGCCCTCGCCGGCGCCGTCGTCCTGGCCGCCGGCCTGCCCGCGGCCCCGGCCCTGGCCGCCCCGCCGAAGGGCGCCGCGCCCACCTTCACCCAGGTCGCCCGCTACGAGGTCGTGGGTGACGTCGCCGAGATCCTCGCAGCCACGAAGGACGGCCGCACCGTGCTGCACACCGACTCCGGCGGCGAGCAGATCGGCTTCGTCGACATCTCCGACCCCGCCGCGCCCGAGGCCGCCGGTGAGGTGCCCGTCGGCGGCGAGCCGACGTCGGTGGCCACCACCGACCGCTACGCCCTGGCCGCTGTGGACGGGCCCGACGACCTCGCCGTCATCGACCTGGCCTCCCGCGCCGTCGTGGCCCGCGTGCCGCTGGGGGGCCAGCCCGACTCGGTCGCCGTCAGCCCTGACGGCCGCTACGCCGCGGTCGCCGTGGAGAACCAGCGCGATGAGGAGGTCGACGACGGCGCGATGCCGCAGGACCCGCCCGGCTTCCTCGCCGTCGTCGACCTCAAGGGGGAGCCCACCCGCTGGAAGGCGCGGCAGGTCGACCTGCGCGGCCTCCCCGGGACGCGCTTCCCCACCGACCCCGAGCCGGAGTACGTGACCATCAACGACCGCGGCACCGCCGCCGTCACGCTGCAGGAGAACAACGCCGTCGCCCTGGTCGACCTCGGGCGGGGCAGGGTCACCGGCTCCTTCTCGACCGGCGCGGTCACACAGCCCGCCGACCTCACCGACGACGGCCGGGTCTCGTTCACCGAGCAGCTCACGGGCGCGCGCCGCGAGCCCGACGGCATCTCCTGGACGCCGCAGGGCCGGCTCATCACCGCCGACGAGGGTGACTACGACGTCGACCTGACCGACGGCCAGTTCGTCGGCGGCCGCGGCTGGACCGTCTTCGACACCCGCGGCGGCGTCGTCTTCACGCCGGGCTCCTCCTTCGAGGAGGGCATCGCGGCCGCCGGGCTGTACGACGACGGGCGGTCGGACAACCGCGGCGTCGAGGCCGAGGGCACCGCCGTCGGCGTGTACGCCACCGGCCCGAGCGCCGGCGCGGGCAGGGGACCGGGCAAGGGCCGCGCGGTGCCCCTGGCCTTCATCGGCGCCGAGCGCGCCGACGCCGTGGGCGTCTACGACATCAGCGACGAGCGCAGGCCCCGGCTGCTGCAGGTGCTGGGCACCGGGGACGCCCCCGAGGGGCTGCTCGCCCTCCCCCAGCGCGGGCTGTTCCTGGCCAGCGGCGAGGGCGACGGCACGATCAGCGTCTACTCCGCCCGCTGACCACGCCGGCGCACCCCCGGCGCAGCCGAGCGCCTGGCTGCGGTTCCC